>CAKTZI010000009.1 GCA_934635385.1 uncultured Kiritimatiellota bacterium
CCGGCGGCGGCGGCGGAAGCTGCTTCAACGGCGCGGCGGGCAACGGCGGCTCCGGCGTCGTCTACGTCCGCATCGCGCGGGTGATGGAGGGTTCGTTCGCGAAGCCGGATGCGACGGTGACCTACACCTACGACCGCACGGCGCATGCGTCGATCACGCCGAACGCCTTCTATTCCGTGTCGGGCGACAACGTCGGGACGAATGCGGGAACCTACGTGGCGACGGCGCATTTGCGGGCGGGCGTGACGTGGCCGGACGGCACGACGGACGCAGTCACGGTCACGATGACGATCACGAAATGCCCCGTCACGTTGAGCGGCCTTTCTCTGGCGGGTTGGGCCTACAACGCCACGCCGTTGCCCGAACCGGCGTGTACGGTCGATCCGTCGTGGGTCGAACCGCTCTACGAGTACCAGCGGAAAGACGGGTCGAGCCGCCCGTCCGACGACGGCTGGTCGGTGACGCGCCCGACGGATGCGGGCGACTACTGGATCCGTGCAAGCGCGCCGGATTCGGACAACTACGTCTTCACGTCCATCACGTCTTCGTTCACGATTTCGCCGGTTGCGGTTTCGCTCGGCAGCTTCCAGCAGAAGGACTGGATGCGCGGCACGCCGGACGAGGCGACGCCTCGTCCGATCATTGACGTCACCCCCGACTGGGCGGCAATCGACGTCTCGTATGCCGCCTACACGGAGGGCGAAGCGGCGGCGGACATTGCCGAAGACCAGTGGAGCACCGCCAAGCCGACGGCCATCGGTCACTACTGGGCGCGTGCGACCACACCGTCAGACGGCAACTACGTGCCGACGCCGCGCTACGTCTATGACGACTTCCGCATCGTCAACGGTCTCGGCGACCGCTTCATCGACTATGTCGAGATCACCAACCTCACCTACGTCGGCACGTCTCCGGCGGAACTGACAAATTTCCCGTATCGCGTCACGCTCTCGGAAAAGGGGTTGCCGGGCTTTCTCTATTCGCGTGCGGGCGACGGCCAGTCGTTGGCCTTCACGGATGCGGACGGTAATGTGTTGCCCTATTCCTGCGGCGAACGCGACTGGAACGCGCGCGGCGAAAGCGTCGTCTATGTGCGTCTGCCGCGTGCCCGTTCCGAGCCGCAGCTGATTCGCCTCTACTGGTGCCTGCGATCGACGGCGACCGTGCCGGATCATGAGCCGGACACGGTGTTCGCCGACTGGGCGCAGACCGAAGCCGACGCGCGGCAGGGCGAAATCGACGCGGGGTTTGACCTTGTGGTGCGCAACGGTTTTCGCGTCAACTTCTGGCGGCGGCTGCCGTCCCTGTCGAAGACGATGTGGAACGAGGGCGAGGCATCCGCGACCGTCACGGATCCGGTCATTGCCGACGGCACGTTTGTCCGCCGTTTCCTCGATGCCGGCACGGGCGCGACACTGGCGGGAATGCCGGCGCAAGGCGGCGCGTACCGTGTCAGCTACGAGCTGGTGAACAGGAACCTCGAATACGAAGATCTCGAATGCCATGTCGACTTCTGCATCCTGGGGTCGCAGACGATGGACGACCTAAAGGGCGCGGCACCGTCCCTGACGCTGTCGGGGCGCGTTCTGCTTGCGAACGACGACACGGCGCCCGGACACGAAGTGACCGACCAAAGCTATTGGCAGACGAACGCTGCCGAACACGCCGTCTTCTGGACGCATACGGGGACGCATGACGTTCCAGCCGACTTCCCGAATCTGCGTAAATTTGCCGGCGTCAATCACCAGTTGAAGTGGCGGGATGACGTAGGTCAGACGAATGTGCTCTGGCGGTTGACGAACATCCTTTTGGGCAATACGTTTAACTCTGGCAACCTCGCGAACGAAGGCAGCGCCAAGGTGTTCTTGCCGACGTCGGCGACGGCACGCCCAATCTCGTCCGAGACGGCGACGGGCGGCTCGAACGCCGAGGCGGGGTGGATGGTCTTCCGCAACACGACGGATGCGGCAATCTACTCACCATGCTACACGAACGGCATCGGCACGGTCTACTTTGACGCGATCAACACGCGTACGCCCAACCAGTGCCCTCCGGAAATCTCGCATCTCGTTGTCGAGATCGCGACGAACGTTTTGGACGCGGCGACGGGTGCGAGCCTGCCGCCGACGGACGCGAACTGCCGAGGGCTGAACGACTACGGCAACGTCGAGGATTTCGGGCGGCTGACGGAAGACCGGTGGCAGCGTGTCGCGCTTATTCCGCTCAAGCGCGACAACGGGGAGGCGACGTTCACGCGCCTTGCGGAGACGGACGAGGTCGTGCTGGACATCGAACAGGGCAAGACGGTCAACAACTTCTTCCGCATCTGCGCGAACGTGGACTATCGCGGCCCGGTGCGGTTCCGCATCCGCCGCGCGACGGCATCGACGCAGAGTCTTGATTATCGGCAACATTTGTTGGCCGTGGACAACGTGCTGGTCTCGTATCCGAAGTCGGTCGTGTCCCTTCAGCCGTACGGGCGGATCGATGCCGAGAAGACGGGGCGACTGACGGTCGGTCAGGAGGGTGCGTTCAACGTGCCGTTCCCGTCCGTCAGCGACCGCGAGATCTACGCCCGCGCGACGAACGCGACATGGGTCAGCGCGGTGACGAACCTCGACCCGAAGGCGTTGGTGCTGCTCGCCCGCATGAAATACCGCTGGCGCTACCTGAACCAGCGCTTTGAGCCGGCGGACGGTTCCTGGCTGACGGTCGACCTGAGCCCATTCGACGACTATCGGGCCTCGACGCCTCTGGAGGTGCCTGCGCAGTCGGGCGACGTGGAGTTCTTCTACGAAAGCTTCACGGCCATTCCCTACTACGACTACTACGACTATTCGGGGGCCGATCCCGACCGCGCGCTGAAGCTCGGCGGGCTCTTCACGGAGGAGACGGGCACGGTCACGAACCGCCTCAGCGCGACGCGCGACTGGTTCTTCCGTTTCCGTGCGGGGCAGAGCCCGTGGGGCGGCGTGAACGTCGTCCTTGTCGGCGACCTGACGGCCAGCCAGCCGATGGAGCTGGTCGGCGATCACCTCTGGCGTGGCATGGTGCGTGTGCCGATTGGCACGTCCGGCACGTCGACCTTCTTTTTTGACGGCATCGACCGCTGGGAGGAGTGGGGCGAGAAGCCGGCCGGGTCGGCGCAGTGGTTCCCGCTGACGGACGTGAGGCAGCTGCCGGGCCGCGGACAGGCGAAGACGGGTGGGTCGCCGCGTTCGATTGCGGTTGACGATGCCTCCGGCTACCTCGAATTCCAGTTCAACGACGAAAGCGGCGTCTTCACCGTCGGGCACGCCGAGTTCCAGACGTTCAACCAGTGGCATGACGCGCGGCGTGAGGGCGAGACGTTCGTCGGCAGCTACGCCGAGACGAGCGGCGTGAGCGTCGCCGAGATGATCCAGACAAACGCCCACATGAACACATGGTCGCCCTTCAAGTCGACCGACTCCACCTGGAACGAAGACTTCGACCTCGCGAACTACATCAACGATGGCTACCCGAAGTACACGGCGGACTACATCTCGCAGAAGATGCCGCACCTGTGGAATGGCGTGAACGGCCTTTTCGTCGATGCGGCGCTGACGCGCTCGAACTACGTCGACAAGGCGACGCAGTCGGGCATCGCCTGGCAGATGGCGGGACGTGGCCGGGGCAACGTCTCCTACACGCAGACCGACACGCCGTCCGGCATCGAGAAGGTCTGCTTCCAGGCGCGCCTTGCGCAGTCCGTCACGTTCGCCGACTTCTCGCCATGCTACAGCGGCGACACGCTGACGCTGCGGGACTACACGTTCGTCTGCCCGGCGGTCATGTCGGCCGCGAACGGCAACGACTACGCGCCGAACGCCGCGATGAGCGTCGTCGGCTACTATTTCCCGGGGCGTGGCTGCTACGAGTTCCGCGTTGAGCGGCGCGGCAGCGACGGCCTTCAGCTTCTTCTCTACAAGTGGCGGCTCATCGACGGCGAGGTCAAGAGCGAATGCCTTGCTTCGCGCTGGTTCGCGGGCGCGTCGATGCAGCATGACGGTTCGACCGGCAACATGGTCGGCAACCTGTCCGAGAAGGTGCCGAAGACGTGGTGCCTCTACCTCTCGCTCGGCGAAGACGCATCGGCGTCCGGCGCGACGACGATCCTGGCGGGTCTGTCCGTCGGCAGCGACAGCCCGGCGGCGGCGTTCAGCGACGTGAACTACCGCTCGCTCTGCGTCGTCGATGACACGGCGACGCGCCACACGTTCGGCACGTTCGGCGTTCTGCCGACGAACTGTCAGGGCCAGTTCATCGACCCACGCCGCTGGACGGCTGCTGTGCCGCAGTCCAGCGTGACGTGGACGCCGCTTAGGGCCGAGGAGACGTCCGCGTACCCGCTTTGGAAAGGCTACGCCGATTCGCAGAAGGTGACGTTCGTGAACCAGTCGGGCACAACCCAGACCAGCATGGGCGATGCGCTGAGGGGGGACGCCTGGGTCTTCCAGCCGAGCCGCACCGAGATCTCGACGAACAAGATCTCGAACCTCAGTTGGCTCTATGGCGTCAAGACGCCGGACGACCTGACGCAGACGGTGAGTGTCCAGCTCAAGCCCGTCAATGGCGACGGCGGGTGGCAGACGGTCACGAACGTCGTCGTCGGTCGCTACGCCTTCGACCCGTTCGAGGTCACGTTGCGCACGAACGCGAACTGCCATGTGCAGCTCGTCTCGGGCGCGAAGCCGACGGACGTCACGGTTTGGGACATCCGCCAGACGGCGTGGAACGGGCAGGACATCGAGGGGATCGACGGCCTTTCGCGGGACTTCGTCTACACGCAGGCGCGCGTGGACGAAATCATCGACGGCGACGCGACGAACCGCTTCGTCACGCTCCAGCCGGCGCGCGCGAACCCGGCGCGCGCGCTGTCGGTGCGCTCGCCGCTCCTGCAGGGCCTCGGCATGGTCGGCTTCTCGTACAAGGACGTGCAGGAGGGCTGCCGCCTCCTCGTGCAGGTCGCGACGAACGACGTCCGCAGCAACCTGAACGGCACGCGCGGCTACAACTACGCGACGAACGCGGTGCCGCTGGGGACGGATGCGCAGATTCCGCAGTGGATCACCGTGCGCGAATACGCCTACGACGAGCTCAAGGACGCGACGACGAAGGAATACTACCTCGGCTGGCACGACCATGCGGATCATCCGCTCGAAGGCGTGATCCGCCTCGCGGTCGCGCCGTCCGTCGTTGCGGAGGCCGCCGGGCGGGCGCAGACGAACCCCGACTACGGCGCGATCACGCTCACGGACGTCTACGTGCACGACGAGCCGGCGCTCGACACGCGCAGCTGGATCGGCTTCAACCTGCGTGTCGTGGGCGACTCGGAGGACACGGAGCGCCGCATGCTGCTCTCCGACGCCTCGGTCAGCAAGTCCGGCGGCGAGATCGGTTCGGGCCTCTCGGCGGGCCTCAACGACTCGCTGCGCCAGATTGTGGGCGACGTCTCGGAATACGACAAGGTCAACCCGTGCGTGCAGTCGCCGACGTTCGGCTCGTACACGCTGACGAATGGCGTCGTGAAGCAGGCGTCGATCGGCCAGGTGCGCTTCCGGGCGCGCCTCTACGAGACGAACGCGGCCGCGATGACGCCGGCGACCGTCACGCTCTACGGCGTACGGGATGGCGCGGCGACCGACTGGGGCGACCCCGTCACCAACTTCACGGTCACGACGCCGGTCTACGAGCTGTTCGAATACCGTGCGCCGGCGCAGCGGAACTTCGCGGCGATCCGCCTCGTGGTGGACAACGTGATCAACCCCGTGACGGGCGTGACGCCGCAGCGCGTCCTGCTGGACGAGGTGGCCGTCACCGAGAAAACCGACTCGAAGGTCGGCTTCGTCTACGCGCGCCCGTTCCGCAACGGCATCGAGAACGATTGGGTCGTCGAAGACATCCTCGACAAGAGCCAGCAGCCGCTGAGCGGCGAGTCGTGGGGCGTGCAGACCCAGCTCAAGCTCGACCAGCTCGCGGACGACATCGACACCGACCGGGGCTTCCGCGTGACGCTGCGCACCTTCACGGGCACGAGCCCGTGGGGCTACGACCGCTGGCTCGACGCGACCGGCGCGAGCGCCGAGGTCGAGCTGACGCAGGTCGGGCCGAAGACGAACTACACCTTCCGCTCGACGGGGAGCGTCCCGGCGTCGATCTACAAGCCGGATCCGTCCGGTAGCAACGCCGTCGTGCAGTACGTCGTCACGGCCTACTACTACGAGCGCGGCGGCACGGAAGAGCTGTCGGCGATGATTGGCGACGGCGAGGTCGAGGGCGACGAGTGGACGAACCCGTCGTGGTACGCGCCGGTCGACTACAACGACGAATACGGAAACGCCCATGCGCACTTCTCGCCGTACACGATCCTCGAGGCGGTGCTGCCGGGGCGCGTGTGGATCAACGAGCTGAACTGGAACGATGGCGCGTACCGCAGCGTCACCAACGAGTTCATCGAGCTCGCCGTGCCGTGGGGCGTCGACCTCAAGGGCTGGCGGCTGCAGATGACGGACATCAACCACCGTACGCTCACGCTTGCCGTCCTCGGGCAGAACGGCGTGCCGACGATGAAGAAGACGACGGACGGGCACCGCAGCGGCGACTACGACTTCCTCGTGCTCGTGAGCCCGAAGACGCGGGACGCGGGCGCGCTCATCGACAGCGTGACCGGCCAACCGTTTGTGCCGGACGGCACATGGACGGAGACGCAGCTTTCGAGCACATTCCCTGGTTCCTCGCTCCAGTATGACACGCCCTACGAATTTGCGCTCTACCGGCCGAGCGGCATCCTGGAGCATCAGATTGTCGTCGGCGGCACGAACACGCTGATCGGCACGGCATTCGACTCCTACGCCTACCAGTATGAGGGCACGAACCTCGTGCGCGAGCTGAACGAGGTCCTCTACAGCGCGAAGCGGTATTTTGCCGGAAACGACAACGCCTACCTGTCGGATGGGCGGACGCTCTCGTCGTTCGGCGTGACGGGCAGCGCGCACGGCGAGGAGGGCGGCTGGTCGCCGGAGATGGCGTTCACGCCGGGGCGCGTCAACGTCGGGCAGGATCCGCTGGTCGGGTGGTACGTTCCGCCGCGCGGCGACAGCGTCTGGGTCTACGCGCAGGTGATTGGCGACACGCTTTCCCAGCGCATCGGCAAGGACACGGCGCGCGACACCTACGCCATCGTCAGCGTCGGCGGCGGCACCAACATCGTCTACGAGGCGCTGCCGTGGCACGGCATCGGCTCGCTGACGGTGAACGGCGTGACGAACGCGGCGGCGACGGGGCGGTCGTCCTACACGCTCAACCTGAACAACGTCACCGAAACGACCTACGTGGTTGCGCATGCCGGCGTCAGCTCGCAGCTGCTCGACGCGGGGCTCGACCCGAACGACCGCTACACGCCCGCCGTGGCGAAGTGGCTCGCCGACCGTGCGGCGGCGGGGACGCTGAAGAACCCGGAAGGGCCGATCTCGCTCGGCTACTACAAGGGTCTGCAGGAGTCCGATGAGCCGGAGCCGCTGACGCTCAAGGCGATGTACTGGCTTGACATCGACCCGACGAATCCGGGCTGGTGGCTGCGCGGCGATGTCATCGAGGCCAACGGCGAGCCGATCTACCGCAAGCGCCAGTGGAACGCGCAGTGGACGGAGCACTACACCAACAAGCTCGTCCGGCTGAAGCTTTACCTGTCGAACGACACGGATCAGGTCGTCTATGCCCCGTATCGGCTGCAGGGTCTCGGAAACGAGCGGTCGGACGATCCGTCGTTGACGGCCAACTGGACGTCGGTGACGTTCCGGGTGACGGCGGCGCTGCAGAACGATCTCGCGAACGACAACTTCCTGCCGTTCCGCTGGTTCACGTTCGGGCCGAACAGCTTCGACAAGGACGACTTCACGGCGGCGATTGAAATTCTCGATCCGTTCTCGCGGTCTTCGCCGGGCTACAACTACGGCTGGACTTCGTGGCGCGGCACGTCGATGTTCTTCAAGTGGAAGATTGGCGACGACGCCCGTCCGCCGGTCACGGTCGAAACGCTTGACAAGCAGTCCACTTATGAGGGGGCGCCATTCGAGGACGACACGCCATGAAGATTGTCGACAACCTTTTGCCATCCTGTTTGCAGACAGTCGATAACCCTTGCCTTTTGTCAGCGATTTTTGGTATTATCCGCAGTGCAAGAGTGGGAGAGGATTTCTCACAGGGCTAGAATTATGACAGTGAAGACGAGTACGAGTCCGAATCTCGTGCCTTTCGCGTTCTGCGCGGCGGGCACGTGTCTGTTGCTTGTCGCCGGGTGCGGCAAGTCCGAAAAGGCGGCGGCGGCCGATCCGACCGCCCCGGAGAGCTACATGAACGATCCGGCGTTTCGCCAGAAGCTTTCGGCCGACCGCAAGGCGCGGCAGGGGCTTCTGCGCGCCCGCAGCGAAATCGTCTCGCAGATGAAGGCGATGATCGACGCGAAGAAGCGCGAACTCGGCACGGACGACCTGCCGAAGGTCAAGGCCGAGCTGGAGAAGGACCCGGCATGGCAGGATCTCTGCAAGCAGTGCGAAGAGGCGACCGCCAAGGTCGAGGCGAGCCGCAAGGCGACGCTGAACACGGTGCGCGCGCGCATCACCCCCAAGGAACCCATTTCTAAGTGAAGAGGAAGACAACAATGAACATCAGCAAACGACTCTCAATCCTGACCTTTGCGCTCGCGACGTTCGCGGCGGCACCGAGCGAGGCGGCCACCGGCGACATTGTCGAAATCCGCGCGGTGGACGACACGGCCAACCTCATGGTGTTTGGTTCCGCGCGAAATGCCGGAAACCCCTATCTCTGCTCGGCAGACCATCCGCTCTCGGCGGGCGACAAGCTCTACATCCGCGTCCGCATGCTTGTGCGCAACTATGACGCCGTGCGGCGTGGCATCGAAGGTCCGAAGGTGTGGACGTTCAAGAACGGGGCTTTGGGCGGCAGTCTGCTCAACCGGCCGAAGCTCGGCCTCTACATGGGCCAGGACCGTGCGCCGGCCTACGCCGAGCTGAGCGACTTCGGCCCCCAGCCGTGGCAGCAGAGCGGTACGCTCGTGACGGATGACCTCGGCAACGCCGACACGGGTTGCCGGTACTACACCGACTTCTACTTCTGCTACACGGTTCAGGCCGGCGACCTCAGCCTGCCGGTTCGCCTGCTCAACGCTTCGGGCACGGGCCCGGCGGATGACAGCGACACGGATGCCGCCTATTACCTGCTCAACTGCCAGACGGACTCCCAGTACTTTGTCCTGAGCGATTCCGACGGCAACGTCGCGAACTTCTTCTACGGCGCGGATGTCCTTCCGGCGGGCGTGGACTGGCCGGTTGGCGATGCCACCACGGCGGGCCCGGTGCGGAACTACGACCTTGCGTCCGAGGGCGCGTTCGTGAAGACGATCGACTTCGATTCGGGCGATCCGTCGCTCACCGGCTACTGGCGCGAGGTCTACGAAGGGCTTGGCCCCGACACGATTCCGTCCCTGATTGTCGTCGGCGGCGAGAACACGGCGGCGACGGTCGTCTACCTCTGGTCGTCCGACGAGTCGAAGGTCGAGCTGGCGGCGTCGGGCGACAACACGATCGTCACGACGACGGACGGGCGGCATCTCCTGCGCGTGCCGGTTCCGGCAGGGGCCTCTTCCGTCACCTTCACGATGAGGGGTGCGACGGGGGCGGCCGAGAATGACGAGGCCGAGATCTTCATGAGTCCGGTCGCGAATGCCGTCTACCGTCCGACGGGCGAGCTCGCGGGCGTGACCGTGAGCCGCCTCGTGCGCGTCGGCCCGCCGCGCGAGCCGACGGTGCGGATCTTCATCAACGCGCAGGACAAGGTGACGGACACGAAAGTCGCCGTGCCCGAATACGAGGTTTGCGAGAACCAGCTTATCCTGACGGTGGCGCCGACCTGCCCCGAGGACATCACCGTCCGCATCAAGGCGGCTGTCAACACCGACGACACGCTGAGCACGCTGGCGGACATCTTCGACCAGAACATCCTCCGCATCGCGTCCGCCACGTTCGGCGGCAGCCCGCTTGACCAAAGGGTTTCGGAAGTTACGATCCCTGCCGGCACGTCAACGCTTCCGCTGAACCTCTATCTGCTTGGCGCGACATCGAAGACCCACACGCAGGGCGTGACGTTCTCGTTGGAGAAAGTTTCCGGCCCGACGAGCGCGCAGGTTCCGACCGACTCCAACTGCACACTGTATATCCGCAGGACGTCGAAGCCCGCGATCATCGCCTCGACGCCGGAGTTCACCGTGGGCGAAACGTTGGGCACGATCGAGATCGGTTCTGGCACCGAGCGGGAATTTGCGCTCGAAATCGAAGACACGTACAAGAACCGCTATGACACGGCGACTGGCTATACCTTCACGTGGAAGATCGAGGGCGAGGAGATTGAACCGGCTGACGGCGTTGTCATGGATGAGGATGACGGGCTCTTCAAGGCGTCCGCGACGTTCTACACCGTGACGTCCGGCAAGGAGCTGACGCTGCAGGTCACGGCGCCGAACGGCACGAAGTCCGATGTCGTGAAATACTGGCTCGTTGTCAATGACGGCAAGTACACGACAATCGCCCGCACCGACGGCCGCCTCGTCTTCTGCGAAGGTGAAGAGACGCGCATCAAGCTTGGCCTCACGCAGGCCTACAGCGGCACGGGCTACATCTTCCTTTCCGCCGACGATCAGACGCAGCTCGACGTCATTGATTCGCCGCTCAAGACAGAAGGCGCGCAGATCACGCGCGGGACGACCGAGGTCGCGACCGAGCGTGTAGTCCGCTTCCTCGATGGCGGAAGGGACTTGTCGCTCAAGGCCGTCCTTTGCTCGCAGAACGACTTGAGCCGCCCGGTCACGACGTTCGGTAGCGGCACGATCGAGTTCACGGTCACGAACCGTCCGCCGCAGGTGATGTCCGTCACGGCGGCCGGCCAGTATCGGAGCGCCGACCAGAACGGCCAGGCTCTGCCGGACGCGATTTCGCGCGGCGTCGTGAAGACGTTCTCGCTGGTTGTGGATGACGTGGATGCCGACCTCAACGCGACAGGCGCTGATGCGATGCAGGCGAGGTGGATCATCGACGGCACGACCCATGAGGTGACGCACGACGAGTCGGCAACGTTTTCCGTCCAGCACACCTTCGCGAACGAGAAGGACAATGCGCTTGTGCAGGTCTACGTGAAAGACAAGGACATGACGGCATATCCGTCAGTCCCGAACTTCAGCTTCACCGCGAAGATCAAGGACACGCCGCGCGTGGAGATCGCCCCGTCTGCATCGATGTTCGTCGAAAAGGACAAGAACGTCTCGACGATCACGGTCTCCTTGACGGAGGCGGCGTCGGCTCCGATCACGGTGCGCTTCACGGTCAGCCAGACGTCGGCGGCTGACGGCGGCTATCTCAAGCTGCGCCTTCAGGAGGGCTCGGTCGCGGCGGCGACGGATGAGGCCGGCAATGAGATTCCGGGCGCGTATGACCTGACCTTTGGTGCGGGCGTCCAGCAGAAGATCCTGATCGTCTCTGACATGGACGGCACGATCGAGACGTTGGCCGGCCTGGATCTCAACGCTTACGTGACGACGGAGACGCTCAACGCCGACGGCGTCAAGTGGAGTGAGTTCTACACCAGAGCCGAACCGCAGATCATCCAGGTCGAGAACGCGGCGCCGGAGATTCTCCGCCCGTCCGACGCCGAGGCGGCCTACACGAACATGAACGCGAGCGCCAATACGCCGTATGCGATTAACTACGCCTGTTCGGATGTCACGGCTGACCTCGCGGCCGGCATCACGGTCGAGATCTCGGTCGATGGCGTTCTGGCGACCACGGAAAAGGTTACGAGCGCCACGATGCAGACCTATTCGGTCGAGTTCGACGGCGAGGGTGCGCATGTGGTCGAAATCGTCTTTACCGACAAGGATCAGCAATCGGCTCGGCGAACGCTGTACTATTTCGTCAAGCCTTCGAAGCGGCTGGAACTGCGCGCCCACGGGCCGGCCAATGGCGTTGCGGGCGGGCATTCGGAACGCTACAGCGATGCGCCGGGACTTGGCGCGGGCGCGGTCTTTGCCGGGAGCGCCGGGCCGCAGAAGGTCGAGCGGTTCGTTCACACCTATTCCTTTGGAGAGACCGAGAAGTCCGTGAAGGCGTATGCGCGCGGCTACAAGGCGGACGGGTCATACGACAATGGCTCGCTGGCGCAGAGCAAGGGCATTGACAGCGACGGCAATTGGTCGAAAGGTACGACGATCGCGCCCGATGCGTTCTACAACTACTCGAAGCAGAACAGGTGGGGACTTCTCGGCTATGACAGCTTCGTCTATGCCTGGGTCTGCAACAACGCGGCGTCTTCGGGCGGCGAGTCGAGCGGCGGGCAGACGGAGACGCTCAAGCTGAACATCACTGACCAGGGCGAGACGGTTCTTTCCCTGCCGGACAGCGCCAATCAGGGTAACAACAGCAACTCGGGCACGACGACATCCTATCCGATGCAGTACTGGGAGGCGGTTTTCTCCCGCGAGTTCCTCCCCACGGACAATGCAGGCGACATCAACCAGGACGGCATCCCGGATGTGGTCGTGAAGAAGTTCGGCTTTGGCGTCATTGACCCGCAGACGCTTCAGATCTCTGGCGATGACTTGGAAGACCTGTCTGCGTATAACGAAGACGAGGATTATCTCCCGGCGGGCGACAACTCGATCTATGGGTCGCTGATCCCCGGGCTGAAGGACGACTGGTCGTCTCCGTTCACGACAGACCTTGAAATCCGCGGCTATGGCAAGGGCCTGAACGACGCTTTGGAGCAGCTGGGCCTTAACGTTACGCCGATCCGGGTCTACGAAGACCCGACGACCTGTCCGACCTCGACGCTCAGCCGCGTCGAATGGCTCGCGTGGAGCGAGTACAAGGCGGCGCATCCGGGCGCGACCGAGGCTGACTGGTCGCCGGAACGCCCGACCGACCCGACGGTGGAAGACACCGACAAGGATGGCTTCTCGGATGGCTACGAGTACTACTACTGGTATCTCGCGCACGTCGGCTACATTGATGCGTACGGCAACCACAAGTACCTGACGGGCCGCCGTTACGACAAGAAGAATCCGGGCGTCGGCACGCTCATCACCTCGGAAACCATCGCCGGGATCATGGATCCGCGTGTGAAGTACACGGGTTCCGATGCGGCGACGCGCGACAGCGACAACGACGGACTTCCCGATCTGCTCGAATACGAGCTTGGCACGAACCCGTTTGACTTCGACACCGACGGCGATGGCCTGCCCGACGGCTGGGAGGTCATGATCGCCGGACTCGATCCGCTCATGGCCCAGAGCTATGCCGACGGTCTCTCCGACACCGAGCGCAACACGGACGGCGACGCGATGGCGATCAGCTCCTACAAGCTGGAGCAGACCGAACTGCCCGTGCCCGTCAACTACGAACACGCCAAGCGCTGGACGTTCGCGGTCATTGACGCGGACGGCGACACGGACGGCGTGCAGTGGTACGCGGTGACGGCCGACCCGACGTCGAAGCTGGAGGTCCTCACGACGGTTGCAGGCGGCTACCGGGTCACGGCCGTCGTGGACGGCGCGACCGCCACGTTCTTCGCCGAGACCGAGCCGACGGTGGCGACGGAGGGTTCCGTTTCGCGCCTTGCGGCCGCGACGAAGGTCCGGACGCTCGTGACGTGGAAGCCGGATGGCGCCACCGAGGAGAAGGCCCTCGGCTATCCCTACACCCTGCCGATCGGCACGCGGGTCGTCGTGACGCCGCTCGCCGAGGAGGTCAAGTCCTACAAGATCGCGTCGGCGATTGACGCGAAGGACGCCAACGCCTGCTGGATCTACGGCAAGGGCGCGGCGCGGACGCAGCTCGGCGAGGTCGCCGAGACGGCGGCGGAGTACGGCTGCCTCGCGCTCGCGCGTCAGCGTGCAGTCACGGCGGGCGCCGAGGTCGCCGCGCTGCCGAGCGACGAGCGCGACGTCGCGTTCCTCCACTTCCTCTGCTACCAGGAGTTCGGCTTCGATCCGCGCACGGCGTGGAATCCGACGAACCCGCTGCACAAGCGCTGGGGCAAGGTCACCAACGGCGAGTCCGAAGAGGGCATCTACGTCGTCGATCGCGGCGGCTACACGGGCACCCCGGCCCGGACGCGCGCCTACGCGAACTATGACGAGTTCCTCGTGAGCTCCTTCTTCGTCAACAACACGCCCGACGGCGAGACGCTGAGCTACGAGACTTACGTGACGGCCAAGGACGCGCCGAACCTTGCGCGCTTCTGGGGCGCCCTCACGACGAATCCGCAGGGCCCGAACGACGCGGAGAAGACGTCGACGGACCACTACTACGGGCGCAGCTCGACGAACGGCGCCGACACGGACGGCGACGGCGTGCCGGACGGCTGGGAACTCTACGTGATGGCCGGCCCGAAGAAGAAGGGCGCCTACGTCTTCGCGCCGCCGTATGCCGGCTTCACGCCCGCGAACGCGGCCGAGGCGATGGAGAAGAGCTGGTTCTCGCCCTTTGTCGATGCCGCGAAGTCGAACGACACGAGCAACCAGATCTACCTCGGCGGCCAGGAGATGAGCGACGGACTCAACGAGTTCCAGGAGTTCGAGGGCACCGACACGATGCTCTACTACGCCAAGTACTCGACGACGGTCGTCCATGACGGCGAATGGAAGTGGCTCAACAAGTTCTTCCCGACCGACCCGTGGAGTCCCGACACGGACGGCGACGGCGTGAAGGACGCCGAGGAGCGCGACGCCTTCGCCTACACGACGGCGACGTATGACGACGCGACGCACGGCGAGCTCCGCGTCATCCCCGGCGGCGGCCTCAACCCGAACTCGGTCGACACCGACTGCGACGGCCTCCCGGACGGCTGGGAGAAGCAGTTCGCCGGCAAGACGGTCTACGCGAAGGACGGCGTGACGGACGAGACCAAGGGCTACGTCGACGGCATGGACGGCACGGTCGAGGACGCCTACACGAAGCCGGGCGACGTCAACCGCGACTATGACAACGACGGCCTCGAGAACTGGCAGGAGTACCTGACGGGCACGATGCGCTGCTGGCGCTACGACGACCCGATCAGCCCGCTGACCTACCTGTCGTCCGACTTCTACTACACGGTCGATCCCGCCACGAGCAACATCGTCTTCGACGCGGACGCGGCGGCGCGCAAGTTCCATGCGGCCGGGCTGCTCGACAGCGACGACGTGAACGAGTTCTGGTACAAGACGCTCGTGGACGCCTCCAGCGCGATCTACAACCCGCACCTCGTCACCGACATGGGTTCGGGCGCGCAGTACTTCTCGCGCGTGACGAACGTCTGGGATGCGGCCTATCTCGACCTGACGCTCTCCAAGAACAAGGCGACGGGGGCCTACTACTGGTTCTACGACCGCATTGGCGAACACAAGCTCAAGGACCTCTGGGGCGAGGCCTGGAAGGCGCTCGCGGCGGAGGACGCCGGCGCGGCGGGCGTCGGCAGCGTGGCCCCGACGAAGTACGCGAGCTGCTCGCCGATCGAAGCCGACACCGACAAGGACGGCATGGACGACTACTACGAGGTCTTCCACGGCATGAATCCGCTTCTCGGCACGAGCGGCATCGACCGCGATTCGGGCGCCTATGACGTCATCTTCGATTCGCTGTACGCCGACAACAAGGTCGTGCCCGAAGCCTGGGGCACGGGCAATTCGGCCTCCAGCTTCAAGAACTACTGGCAGCGCAAGGTCGCGCTTCCGAGCTGGACGGGCAAGAAGCCGCGCGGCAACGAGTTCGACTTCGAGGTCTTCCCGTGGCTGAACGGCCTCGCGGGGGCCGACCCCGACGGCGACGGCCTCAACAACCAGGAGGAGGCGATTCTGCCGCTTGTCAACACGCTGGCGCACCACACCGACCCGACGCCGCTGTGGATGACCGACACGAGCTACTCGAACTCGCTCGTGCGCATGAACTACCGGTTGCCGTACCGTGCGTCCGCGATTCCGCTGACGGATGACGGCTTCACCTACGAGAACAAGAAGTACCTGTTCGGTGACTTTGACGGCTTCGTGAAGGACGCGAAGACGGGCGAGACGGTGTTCGGGCCGTTCAACCCCGACGCCTGGAAGCTCGTCGGCACGCGCAATTCGCTGGGCTGGATCGCCTCCTTCGAGCAGAACGAGGGCTTCGACTCCGACCATGACGGGATTAACGACCTTGACGAGCTCAAGGGCAAGTTCCGCAGCAAGAGCGACCCGCTCGACGTCGATTCGCCGCAGCGCCGCCAGGCGATGTACTTCCAGGGGCCGAATCGTCCCTCGATCCTGCAGACGCTGCCGTTCACGAAGGAATACCACCCGATGGCCTACAGGGCCGGGCGCTATCCGGACGACATGGCGTTCCTGCAGTACACGGTCGAGTGCTGGGTCAAGGCCGAGTCCCTTGCGGACGCGACCGTGATCGAGCGCGCGGTGCTGGTGGGGCTGTCGAGCCCGGACGACCAGGAGTATGTCCGCTGCAACTTCCGCCTCGGCCTGAAGGGCGGCAAGTGGTACACGGGCTTCGACCCGAACAACACGACGGCCGAATCCGTCTCCGTCCTCTCCACGACGGCGGCGACGTCGGACTGGACGCACCTGGCGGCGACCTATGACGGCACGACCCTGACGCTCTACGTCAACGGGCGGGCGAGCAGCGCGGTGCGCTGCGGCCTCCAGCCGACCTACGGCGCGAGTGACATCGCGACGATCGGCCCCGGCGGCGCGTTCAACGGCGGGCGCAGCTACGCCTATCACGCGATCGTCCTCGGCGCGAGCGTGAAGACGTACGCCGACGGACACTATGGCCGCGCGCTGGACGTCACGCTGGGCTCCGGCTGGAACGCCTACAAGGACTTCTTCACGGGCTACATCGATGAAGTCCGCGTCTGGGACGGTGCGCGCACGGCGACGGAGATCGCGGACGCGAAGATGACGCGCTTCACGTCCGAGGACGCGAAGGCGAACCGCGAGGCGTTCTTCGCCGAGTGGAGCAAGGGCGGCGAGAACGACCTCTATCGCGGCCGCTATGCGAAGGACGGCAGCGGCAATCCGTACCCGCTCCCGGCGGAGCTGCGCTTCCACTGGGCGTTCGACTCGCTCTTCGGTGCGGCGAGCGAAGAGGCGGTCGCGAAGGCTCCGGCGGGCTTCAACTATCTCGGCGAGAACGCGGACGGCGACGGCGGGCGTGCGCTCCGCTCGCGCCCGGAGGGCTATGGCATCGCGTGGTGGCAGTCTGTGCTTTCGGGCTATACGGGCACGGTCTACAATGACCCGGCGTGGATCTGCTGGGTGCCGAACACGGTTTCGCACCTGCCGCGCTACGACGGCACGACGCTCGACTCGCGCTACTGGAGCGAAGACTTCGAGGGTCAGAAGGGCGGCATCTACAAGTTCGCCCGCACGGCCGAGCCGGCCTCGGTCTGGACGCAGTGCCTGCGCGGTGATGTCAAGATCGGCGATGATCAGTACTTCGCGGCCGGCAGCCGCCACCACCTCGTGGCGGCGATGGATGCGGCTTCGGGCTCCAATCTCTCGACGCTCTTCGAGTTCACGGGCCGCCACCTCAACCAGACGGGCGATGACCTGCTTGCGCTCGGCGGCGCCTACGCGAAGCATGTCGACGACCTCTGGGACAGCCAGGGCGCGTCCTCGAACTGGGAGATCGCCGGAACAGACGGCGACGGTGACGGCCTTCCGGACTGGTGGGAGAAGCTGGCCGAAGACCGCTACCGCGACGACGCCCACACCGGCACGGGCGACATCGGCTGGGGGACGATGGTGCGCTGGCCCGACCAGAACGGCACGCTCATGACGGCTGGCGAGGCGTATCTGCGTGACTTGGCGCGCGGCTACCATGGTGACGAGAACGACGACCCCGTCACGGACGATGCCGACAGCTTCCGCCAGCGCTATGACCTCAACGGCAACGGGTTGCCCGACTGGTGGGAGGAACTCTACGGCCTCCAGAACGAGTCTGGTCTCGACGACCACGACAACGACGGTCTGCCGAACTACGTCGAGTACCTGCTCTCCGAGGTCTTCTCGAAACTGGGCAAGACGTTCGATCCGACGCGCGCCGACTCGGTCGAGCCGGGTGTGCCCGACTACTTCTTCCAGGTCGGCGACCTCTACGTCGGCGAGATCTTCACGGACCACGACCTCGTGGACGATGTCTGGGAAGACCTCTATTCGGACGGCTACGCCTCGCGCAGCGTCTACGATCCGTTTGCGGATTCGGACGGCGACGGTTGGTCGAACCGCAGCGAGGCGCGCTACGCGAAGCAGTGCATGCCGACCGTGGCCGACGGGCAGTCGCATTATTCGGGTGCGGACGGCCTTGTGGCGGACTACCCGATTCCGACGATTGCGCTTTCCGTCAATTACGCGGGGCAGCGCAAGGATGCGGTCGAGAAGGCTCCGCTCGTGATCCAGATGCACACGAACACGAACATGAACCGCGGGGCGGATGCCGTCTACAGCATCGGGGCCGTCTCGCCGAGCGACAGTTCGTCGAGCAGCAGTTCCTCGTCGGAGGCAAGTGACACGTCCTATCGGGTGCTTGGCAAGTGGTCAGACCGTCACGCGATCGGTACGCTGACGCCGGGCTACATCAACAAGAATTCGCTTGAACTCCAGTATTGCTACGATCCGTCGGGCGAGAACTACAGCTGGACGATCGGCGGGCAGACGAACTATGCGAATTCGGTTCTCAAGCGTGGCACCTTGGCCGAATACGAGGCGGACAGGATCAAGTACGGCTCCTCGAACGTGGCGCTGATCACGCGTGATACGGGGTACATGACCCTCGTCAACCTTGAGGTGCGGACGGATGCGGACAACAAGACCGCGACGTGGGTGCGCACCAACAGGCCCAACACGCCGCTTGGCACGATCGACCTGGTGACGGGCGCGTTCGACATTGACCTCGGCAGCCTCAAGGGCCAGTATGTCGTCAACGCGACGAACGACAGCGACTACATCTCGCTGGAGGATCAGTCCTTCCGCATCGCCTACACGGCGAACGAGGCGGTGGGCATTCCGCGCAAGCTTTACCTCGGACAGGCCGACACGGGCCATGTCCGCGAGGGCAAGAACACGATCATCGCCTTTGCCGACCTGGACGGCGACGGCGCGTACACGGCGGGCGAACCCTATGGCTGTGTCACGGGCGTGGACGTCTCGTGGAAGGGCACGTCGGCCGAGCTCATGCTGACGGACACGACGCCGGTCTTTGCGCGCGTCGATCCGATCAAGGGTCTCGATGACCGCACGGTCCTCTACGGCACAGAAAGCGGCAACTACACGAATTTTGTGTCGGCGTCCCAGCCGAGTGGCGGCGTCTACGACCGCATCCGCGTCGTGCGCCACATGGTCATCGGTTCGCAGGGGAATGCCGCCGTGCAGGACATCGGCGCAGGCGTGAACCGTGTCTTGTTCGACCTGCAGGTCAGCGCGGATGTCAACCCGTGGATTACCGAAGCCAATTTCCTCGCGACGGGTGCGCTGGACGTCGACTGGGAGACGCTCTATGACGACATCGTCAGCCGCATCGACAGCGAGGGCAAGATCCCGTCATCCGCCAATGCGTCGATCAAGTATGCCATTGGCGACGTGCAAGGCGTCGTCTATCGGATTGTCTTCGGAAACGAATCGGTTGATCCGGTCGGGGCGTCCAGCAATATGTCGAAGGTCATGCCGGTGCGCTGGTTCGATTCGAAGCGACTTCTGCCCGTGCCGGTCTCGAGCGGCAGCGGAAACGGCGTCGTGAAGCTGGGCCAGCCGACGTTCAAGTGGCGGATGCCCAACAACAGCAACGGCTACACGGCGTTCAAGGTCATGATCAAGGCCACGGACGGCTCGTTCAGCTGGACGAGCGACTACCTGCGGATGCCGGCGGCGGACGCGGACGGCGTCTACATGTGGGCGGCACCGGTGTTCGTCGGCGACCGTCCGGCAGGTGCGACAGGCGTCTTCGCGAACAATGCGGCCTACACGTGGTCGATCTCTGCGTCGAACGCGAAGTTCAAGAACGACAGCTTCGTCACGGGCGGCACGTTCCGCATGGGTGTGCAGACGAACGGCTACGACATCGGCGGCATCGCGACGTCCGTCCGCTACTACGGGCCGGCAATCGTCACGAACGACGCGAACGCGCTCATCCGCGTCCGGGCCTACACGTCGCCTGACTTCACGGGTGCGCCGGTCTCCGGCGGATTCGTCGACAAGTCGGTGACGGACGGTGGCGTCAACTGCCGCATCCTCGGCCTCCCGAAGGGCGACTACTACCTGCAGGCGTTCGTGGACTCGAACGGCAACGGCGTCTGGGACAAGTGGGAGTCGATGGGCTACTTCTGCCAGCGCGACGGCTCGACGGCTGACTACCTCAACCCGGTGGCGGTCACGGTCGGCGGCAGCGTGGGCGCAAGCGAGGTGGTGACGATCTACCTCGAAGACGCCGACACGGACGGCGACAACCTGCCGGATGCTTGGGAATACGCGACGGCGACATCGACGCAGCGCGCGAACGGCACGTTCCTCGCGGCCAAGGGCGTGGATCGCCTGACCCTGTCGGGCGCGGGCGAGGTCGCCATCGACAGCATGCTGACGAGCAATCTGCTCTACGAGATTAACCGCGCGAACGTGCCGACGGCGGG
Source organism: uncultured Kiritimatiellota bacterium (assembly GCA_934635385.1). GTDB lineage: Bacteria > Verrucomicrobiota > Kiritimatiellia > RFP12 > UBA1067 > UBA1067. Next base: position 20,734 of record CAKTZI010000009.1, read on the forward strand.
CCTGGCGAGCGGCATTCGGGATGCCTTCCTCTCGTCCGCCTCCTTCGCGGCGCTGGCGATGGGCGTTTCGCCGAACCTGACGGTCGATCCGCTGACGGGCGAGCTTTGCCAGAACCCGACTGTCGAGGACGGCACACTGGTCATCTCCGGTCTTGCGTTCGACGCGGCGACGGGTGCGGTCGAGCTGACGGTCGCAGGTGCGGTCACGCAGCCGAATCCGGTCGCGTCGGGGGTCTATCGCGTCAAGCTCGGCTCGACGGTGACGGTGAAGGTGCTGCACACCGCGACGCTCGCGGGCGAATGGCAGACGGTCGCGACGGAGGCGGTGATGGTTTCGGGCGACAGCCTGAAGTCGGGCGTCATCTGCGTGCCGATGGCCGACGTCCAGGCGACCGGCGGCTTCTACAAGGTTGAGATCGAACAGTGAGGATCGTTCAATGAAAAAGGAAATTCGCAAAGTTCTCGTCATCAACTCGGGCTCCAGCTCGCTCAAGTACCAGCTCTTCGACATGAAGACCGAGACGCGTCTCGCGAAGGGCATCGTCGAGCGCATCGGCTGCGGCGGCCCGAAGGATCACGCCGAGGCCCTGAAGCAGGTCGTCGCCGAACTCGGCGACAAGGCGCAGGGCATCGACGCGATCGGCCACCGCGTCCTCCACGGCGGCGAGGTCTTCAAGGACTCGGCGCTCATGGACAGGACGAACATGGCGAAGGCGAAGAAGCTCGTGAAGTTCGGCCCCCTCCACATGCCGGCGAACCTCGGCGGCATCGAGGCGTGCGAGAAGATCTTCAAGGGTGTCCCGAACGTCGGCGTCTTCGACACGGCTTTCCACATCGCGACGATGCCGGACTGCGCGGGCATGTACGCGATCGATCCGAAGTACTACAGGAAGCTCGGCATCCGCAAGTACGGCTTCCACGGCACGTCCCACAAGTTCGTGACCTTCGCGGCGGCGAAGTTCTTGAAGAAGCCGCTGTCGAAGGTGAACCTCGTCACGTGCCACCTCGGCAACGGCAGCTCGCTCGCGGCGATCAAGAACGGCAAGGTCGTCGACACGACGATGGGTCTGACGCCGCTCGCCGGCCTCGTGATGGGCACGCGCTGCGGCAACATCGACGCGGCGGCCGTCCTCGCGATCATGGAGGCCGAGCACCTCACGCCCGAACAGGCCGACACGCTCCTCAACAAGAAGTCGGGTCTGCTCGCGCTCACGGGGTCGAGCGACTGCCGCGACATCTGCGCGAAGGCCGACAAGGGCGACAAGATGGCCGAGCTTGCGCTGGAGATGCTCGCCTACCGCGTCGCGCTCTACATCGGCGGCTACAACACGATTGTCGGCGGGGCGGACGCCATCGTCCTGACCGGCGGCATCGGCGAGAACTCGTCGGAAGTGCGCGCGCGCATCCTCGCGCGCCTCGGCGCGCTTGGCATCAAGCTCGACAAGACGGCGAACAAGGTGCGCGGCGAGCTGAAGGTCATCTCGACGAAGGACTCGAAGATCCCCGTCGTGGTCATCCCGACGAACGAGGAGCTGATGATCGCCCGCGACACGGTAAGAGTCTTGGGGGAAAAGAAATGAACGCCATTAAACAGATTATCGAAAAGGCCTCGAAGCTGAACGGCACGGTCGTTCTGCCGGAGGGCAACGACCCGCGCGTCATCACGGCGGCCTGCGCCGTCGTCGACCGCAAGATCTGCACGCCGGTCGTGCTCGGCACGGCGGCGGAGATCGCCGACGCCGAGGCGAAGGCGGGCCTGAAGCTCGCCGACCGCAGCATCCGGGTCATCGACTACACGCAGGGTGACGCGGAACTCGAAGAGGCCTATCTCGCGGCCTGGAACGCGAAGGAGTCGCGCAAGCCCGCCGAGAAGCAGAAGATCATCGACCTCGCCGGGGCGCAGAAGACGCTCCGCACGAAGCGCATCTACTTCGGCGGCATGATGGTCAAGCTCGGCCGCGTCAACGGCCTCGTCGCCGGCTCCATCGCCTCGACGGGCGACATGCTGCGCGCGGCGTTCCACACGCTCGGCACGCAGAAGGGCGTGAAGACGGCCTCCTCGTGCTTCATCCTCGACCTCAAGAAGCCGACGGCCTCGGGCGACAGCGTGCTCGCGTTCGGCGACTGCGCCGTCATTCCCAACCCGACGGCGGAACAGCTCGTCGACATCGGCCTCGCGACGGCGCAGACGTACAGGGATCTGACGGGCCACGAGCCGAAGGTCGCGTACCTCTCGTTCTCCACGAAGGGCTCCGCCGGCGGCGAGCTGGTCGAGAAGGTGCAGAAGGCGGTCGAGCTGGCGAAGCCGGCCTTCGCCGAGAAGGGCATCCGGATGGACGGCGAACTGCAGTTCGACGCGGCCATCGTGCCGTCGGTCGGTCGGCAGAAGAACAAGGACGGCGCGATCCAGGGCGATGCGAACGTCTTCATCTTCCCGGATCTCCAGGCGGGCAACATCGGCTACAAGATCGCGCAGCGTCTCGGCGAGGCGGACGCGATCGGCCCGAACCTGCAGGGGCTCGCGAAGGCGATGAACGACCTCTCGCGCGGCTGCTCGGCGGAAGACATCGTCGGCACGATGTGCGTGACGCTGCTGCAGAGCACAACGAAGTGATGCGAGAGGAGAGTTGCTTTCGCTGAACACGGAGAAAACGGAGATGCGGAGACACGGAGTTCATGAGAAATTGGCGGAGTGGCGTGAAGCGATCTTCAAAGCCCTCTCCGTGGTTCTCCGTACTCCGTGTCAAGCGCCGCAGGCCACAATTGAAACTTGGAATGTGAAATGACGGAAACCGAGATGATCACGCGCGCGAAGCAAGTCTTCGACATTGAGATCGAGGGTCTGAAGAAGACCCGCGACTCGCTCGGCGCGTCGTTCGTTTCGGCCATTCGCCTCATGCTGGACTGCGTGGCGCACGACGGGCTCGTCGTCGTCACGGGCGTCGGCAAGAACCTGCACGTCGCGGAGAAGATGAGCGCCATCTTCGCCTCGACGGGCACGCGCTCGATCGTCCTCAATCCCGTGCAGGCGATGCACGGAGACCTCGGCATGGTGTCGTCGCGTGACCTGCTGATCGCGCTCTCGTTCAGCGGCGAGTCCGAGGAAGTCGTGCGGCTCATCCCGGCGATCCGCCGCCACGGGCTGAAGGTCATCGCGCTGACGGGCAATCCGCAGTCGACGCTCGCGCAGCTTTCCGATCTGCACGTGGAGATTCCCTGCGGCAAGGAGGCGTGTCCCTTCGGCATGGCGCCGACGAATTCGGTCACGGCGACGCTCGCGATGGGCGACTCGCTCGCGATGGTGATGATCGACGCGCAGAAGTTCTCGCTCGCGGACTACGCGGCGAACCATCCGGCCGGCGCGATCGGCCGCGCGCTCGTCCTGAAGGTGACGGACATCATGCGCACGGGCGACCGCCTCGCGAAGGTCGCGCCGACGGCGACGGTGATGGAGGCGGTGATGGCGATGACGAAGGCGCAGGGCGGCGCGGCGGTCGTCGCCGACGCGGCGGGCAAGCTCCTCGGCATCTTCACCGACGGCGACTTCCGCCGGGTGATGAGTCAGGGAAATAATCGAATGAATGAATGGTCGAATGATCGAATGAACGAAGAGACGGGGGCTTCGTCGGGTTCGGTGACCTCCCCCGATTCGACGATTCGACGATTCGATTATTCGATTATTCTCTCGGCGCCTGTCGCCGAGTATATGACGAAATCGCCCAAGTTCGTCCATGACGATGCCTACGCGGCGGAGCTGTTGAAGATCTTCGAGCGGATGCGGATCGACGACCTGCCCGTCTGCGATGCGAAGAGCCGCGTCGTTGGGCTTGTTGACATCCAGGACCTACCGAAGATGAAGGTGATGTAGGAATAGAAAAACGAATGATCTAATTTGCGAATGTTCAACTAAGATCTTAAATCTGAAATTTTGAATCCGAATTCAAAAACCAAAAAACCAGAAAGGAACACGAACATGAAGAAGCTGATGGTGATGACGGTGGCGATGATGGCGGTTGCGGCGGCGGTTGCGGCGCCGCGCACAAAGAAGGGCGTCCAGGCGATGCCCGGCAACGACGACGGTCCCGTGACGACGGGCAAGGAGGCGAAGATCCTCATCGACCAGATGCCGAAGACGGGCCAGTCGAGCTGCCTGCCCGCGCCGTCCATCCAGGGCGCGACGATGATCGGCAACTGCTACACGAAGCCGCGCAAGTGGATCGTGATCGAGACGAAGTACACGACGTACGCGAAGTTCCTCGACCAGCTCACCTTCACCTGGCACGTGATGCTGGAGACGAAGAGCGCGAAGGAGAACAAGGGCAACAAGATGGGCCTGCCGCCGTACAGCTACTTCAACACGACCGTGACCTACTACAACATCCCGCAGGGTTCGCACGCCGCGTGCGTCTGCCTGCCGCCGTCCTATTTGGAGCTCTACGGCGAGCCCAAGGCGATCGGCTTCACGGTGTCGAACCAGAACGGCGACGTCCTCGGCGGCGGCACCGTGAGCGAGATCAAGGGCATCAAGTCCGACACGCAGTTCTGGGACGACCAGAACATCATGAACGCGCAGCAGGGCGGCAAGCCGATGGTCGAGCGCCGTCAGGGCCTCGTCGACCGCTCGAAGACGATCTGGGCGCTCGTGAACCCGAACGACTACGAGACGACGATGCAGTAAGAAATAATCGAATCGTCGAATTGTCGAATCGTCGAATGAACGAATTTGAGTCTTGAAATGAGTTTGAGAAAGGAGCGTTGATCGAATGAGTTGAATGTGAGAATGGCGCGAGCATCGAGAAGCGCTCGATGATTCGTTCATTCGTTCATTCGATTATTCGATTATTCCCATGTCGAAGAAGTTTCTGACATTGAACATCGGCGCGGCCAACATTGAGCTCGCCGAATACGAGGCCGGTGCGAAAGGCGCGCTGACGCTCGTGAACTACGGCACGGCGCCGCTCGCCGCGCCGCTGGACGGCGGCGATGCCGGCGCGATTCTCACGCCCGCGATCCAGGAGGTCGTGCGCGCGAAGGGCATCCGCCCCGGCAAGATCGCGATCGCCATCTCCGGGCAGATGGTCTTCCCGCGCTTCGCCGCGATTCCGATGGCGGGCGGCGCGGAGAAGTTCGAGCAGATGGTGCGCTACGAGATCGAGCAGAACATCCCGTTCCCGATCGACGAGATCGTCTGCGACCGCCAGGTGCTGGGCGACACGGAGACGGGCGACAAGTCGGTGATGATCGTCGCCGCGAAGGTCGATCAGGTCGAGGCGCTGACGACGGCCGTCGCGGCCGCCGGCTTCACGCCGGAGCTTGTCGACGCCGCGCCGCTCGCGCTCACGAACGCCCTGCGCCACGCGATCGGCGACGACGGCTCGTGCAGCGTCCTCCTCGACATCGGCTCGAAGACGACGTCGCTCGTGATCGTCGAGGGCGACAAGATCTACAACCGCTCGATTCCCGTCGCCGGCAACGCCGTGACGAAGGAGATCGCCGCCGCGCTCGGCTGCTCGACGGAAGAGGCCGAACAGCTCAAGCGCGAGAAGGGCTACGTCTCGATGGGCGGCGTGACGGAGGACGACGACGAGGTCGCCGACCGGATCTCGAAGGCCTGCCGCGCGGTGATGACGCGCCTCAACGCCGAGATCTCGCGCTCGATCAACTTCTACCGCAGCCAGCAGGGCGGCACGGCGCCGACGCGCCTCTACTTGACGGGCGGCACGGCCCTCCTGCCGCAGATCGACGTCTTCTTCCAGGAGTCGCTCCAGATCGAGGTCGTGTTCTTCAATCCGTTCGAGGCGCTGGCCGTCGGCCCGAAGGTCGATGCGGCCGCGCTGGAGGCGGACGGCGCGCTCATCGCCGTCACGGCGGGCCTCGCCCTGCACGAGGCGGGCGCGGCGCGCTTCGCGGTCAACCTGCTCCCGCCGTCGCTTGTCGCGGCGCGGGCCGAGAAGGCCAAGATCCCGTTCGTCATCGCGGCCGGCGTGACGCTTGTCGCGGCGCTCGTCTGCGTGATGCTGGCGATCGGCCGCCAGGAGGAGGTCATCGCCGCGCAGCGCGACGCCGTGCAGGCGCAGGTCGCGACGCTGACGGCGTCCGACCGCAAGGTCCAGGCGGCGACGGAGAGGTTCACGGCCGCCGAGGCCGAGGCCGAGGCGCTGCGCAAGCTGCTCGTCGCGCGCGCGGCCGCCGCGCAGCGCGTCAACGCGGTGCGCGACTCCCTGCTGCCCGGCATGTGGATCGAGCGCTGGGACGACGGACGAATCACGGTGCGCTACTGGAGCGACCGCGTGAAGGGCCAGGGCGGCAAGACGCCGGGCGAGATCGTCGTCGACAAGCTCAAGGGGCGGCCCTGCATTGACGCCGACACGGTCAAGATTTCGGGCATGAGCGCGCTGGGCAAGGACGCGCAGGTCGAACAACTTACGGTGGAGATGAAGTTCAAATGAACAAGAACCGAATGATTCTGGCCGCCTCGGGCGGCGTGATCGGCTTGGCCGTCCTGGCCATGGCCTATTTCACTTGGAGCGCCTACGCCGCGAAAGTCGCGGCCATCGAGGGCGACGACGAGGGGAACGACGGTCTGGAGACCGTCCAGCAGAAGGCGCAGGCGCTCTCGCGCAAGAGCGTCTATCCCTGTCCGGCGAGCGTCAAGGCGATCGAGGAGAACACGGCGCGCCTGACGGCGTGGCAGGCGGAGGCGCGCAAGCTGGCTTCGCGCGGCGACCGCCCGATTCGCACGACGACGCCCGCGCAGTTCAAGACCGACCTTGTCGCGGACGCGAAGCGGCTCTCGGCCCTGCCGGGCGCGGTGAACGGCGTCCTCGTGAAGCCCGACTTCGCGTTCGGGCCGTTCCGCAGCTACATCGCCGAGGGCAAGATGCCGACGGATGCCGAGCTGCCGGAGCTTCAGCGCCGGTGGGATGACGTCATGCTCGTCGTCGAGACGCTGGCATCCTGCGGGGTCTCCGAACTCGTGAACGTCGACTTCAAGGCGACGGCGTCACAGGACGACGCGCAGGAGAAGAAGGCGAAGAAGGTCGGCAAGAAGCCGTCGGCGAAGAAGCGTCCGGCGGCGGAAAGCGCGGCGGATTCCCAGCCGTCGTCCTTCTCGTATGTCTTCACGTTCGCGACGCGTGCGCCGGCGTTCGTCAAGGCGGTGAACGCGCTCGGCACGAACGAGCGGTTCATGGTCATCGACGGCTTCACGTTCACGCGCACGGCCGATCCGGTCGCGGAGGCGCTCGGCGTCGGAGACAAGCGCGAGGCGGCGCGAAATGCGGCGTCGGGGCGCGGCCGTCGCGGACGGCGCGGCGCGGCCGTCGAGGAGAAGAAGGATGCGTCCGAGGAGAAGAGCGGCATCGTCACGGATCCGGCGCTGGATGCGCCGTTCACGGTCACGCTGGCCGTGACGGTCTATGACTTCAAGACGATGGAAGACGAAAGCAAGACCGAGGAGGTTGGAAAATGAGAGACCAGAATTTCTTTGCGGCCTATTACGACCGAATCGCCGCCGCCGTCGGCGTGCTGGCGCTCGTCGGGGGCATCGCCTTCTTCGCGCTCTCCGCCGGCGACGACCCGGAGACGGCCGCCGCGAACGCGGCGCAGGCCGTCAGCCGCCTGAAGCCGTCCGAGACAGGCGTCGCGGCCGTCGACATGACGGCGTACGCCGGCGCCGTCCGGCTCGTCAAGAGCCCGACGGTCGTGAACGAGCTGACGGGGACGAGTGCGTCGTTCCTCGCAAGCGAACGTCGGCTCAAGTGCAAGAAGTGCCAGAAGGTGATTCCCGGCGACGTCAAGGTCTGCCCGTTCTGCGGCGAGAAGTTGGAGGAGGAGAAGAAGGTCGTTCTCGACTCTGACGGCGACGGCATGCCGGACGAATGGGAGAAGCGCTATGGGCTGAACCCGAACGACCCTGCGGACGCGAACGCCGACAAGGACGGCGACGGCTTCACGAATCTCGAGGAGTATCTCGCGAAGACGGATCCGACCGACCGCCGCGACCACCCGGACTACCTCGACTCGATCCAGATCGCCCTGCCGCTCAAGGAGACCTACCTGCCGTTCGTCTTCACGAAGGCGACGAAGATCCCGTCGGGCTGGCGGTGCGAGTTCTTCGACCCCAACCAGCGCGACGACTACGGTCGCGCCGGGCGGACGTTCTCGGCCGTCCTCGGTGAGGAGATCGGCAAGGGCACGAAGACGCCGTCGGGCTTCATCCTCAAGACCTACGAGAAAAAAGAGGTGAAGCGTCCGCGCAAGGGCATGAAGGGCCTGTTCGTGACGGATGACGTCTCGGAAGTCACGGTCGCGCGCAAGTCGGACGGCAAGACCGTCACGCTCGTGATCGTGCAGGACAAGCGGGCGAAGCCGCAGCCGGTGGACGTGATGGCGACGCTCAACTACACGCGCGGCAGCGTCACGACGTTCGAGGCCGTGCCCGGCACGGAGCTGGATCTGAACGGCGAAAAGTTCAAGGTCGTTGAGGTCGCGCCCGCCGGAAAGGGCGCGAAGGTGACGTTCCAGAACGTCCGCACGGGCAAGCGCCGGACACTTGAAGCCCTTGAACAGTGAGAAAAGATATTGTATACTACTACTCATACTAACGAATAGGTGGTTTAAATGACGAACTTCAAAATGCTTGTCGCGTGCAGTGCGGCGTTGGCGATGTCGGTTTCCCTGAGCGTGTCCGCGCAGGATGACCTCGATGACCTCCTCAAGGATCTTGAGGGAGAGGCGGCGAAGCCCGCCGCAAAGGCGGCGGCCGGGGCCGAAGCCGCGGCGGCCGAAGCGCCCAAGGCCGAGCCTGCGGCGTCCGCCGAAGAGGCAAAGACCGAGAAGGCCGAAGCGTCGGCGGCGGAGGAATCTGCGGCGGAAGAGGCGAAGGCCGAAGAATCTGCGGCGGAAGAGGCGAAGGCCGAGGCTGCGACGGAAGAGGCTTCGACGGTGGAAGAGGCGAAAGCCGAGCCGACGGCGCAGGCGAAGGTCGATGATGTCCTGAGCCTGTTGGATCAGTTGGCCGAAGAGGCGCCGAAGACGGCTCCCGCTGCGACGGATGCTGCGGCGAAGGGCGAGGCGTCGGCGGTTGCCGCGAAGCCGGCGGTCGAGGTCGCCCCCGCGAAGCCAAAGGCGGTTCGTCCTGACGAGGAGCTGCTCGTGAACATCGCGACGACTGAGCGTCTGCGCCGCGACTCGCTCGATGCGCAGGCGAAGCGCGAGATTCTCGCGGCGCGTGCGAGCATGGAGTCGAAGGAGTTCACGGACGCCGTCCGTCACTATGGCCTCGCGACGAAGCTGCTGAACGACAGCCCCGCGTCGAAGGCGTTGCGCAAGGAGTGCGATCAGGGCATTGCCGAGGGCCTGTACCGTGCCGCCCTTCAGGAAGACGAGATCGGTCGCCGCGCGCGTGCCGTCGAGCTGATGGAAAAGGCGCTGGAGATGCGCCACCCGAAGGCGCGCCGTGCGTTGGAGAAGTGGACGACGCAGAGCACGGCCGACGTGGCGAAGACCGATTTCACGGAGGCTTCCCAGCGCCGCAACGAAGAAGACTACAAGACCGACCGCGAGGGCATTCGCCGTCATCTGCGCCGCTCGCGCCAGTATCTGGCGTTGCGTGACATGGCGCGCGCGCTCGACGAGTGCGAAGTCGTCCTGAAGGCCGATCCGTACAATCAGGAGGCGATTCGTCTGCGCAAGGCGATTCAGGGCAAGCGCCAGACGATCCTTGAGCAGGAGCGCAAGGCGGCGCGCGACGGCATGATCGCCGACGTCGACGAGGCGTGGCGGCCCGTCTACGCCGTCAACGCCGCGCAGCTGTCGGAGGCGTCGTCCGAGACCGTCAAGTCACAGGCGGGCGAGGATCCGGAGCGCACGCAGGAGCAGGACATCGAGAAGCGCATGCGCGAGATGCGTCTGCCGACGATTGAGTTCAAGCCGCCGGCGACGATCATCGAGGCCGTCGAGTTCTTCCGCACGGCGTCGCGCGACTATGACCGTCCCGACATCCCGATCGAGAAGCGCGGCTTCAACTTCGTGCTGCGCACCCCAGTCGGGGCCATCAAGCAGCAGGCGACCGACGAGTCGTCGGATGACTTCTCGGCCAATGCGACAGAGGATTCCGAGGCGTCGGCGAACGGGCTGCCGCCGATTCCGAAGATCACGGCGAGCGACATCACGTTCTACGATGCGTTGAAGCTCGTCTGCGACTCGGTTGACTACAAGTTCATCGTCCGCGGCCCGATCGTCATGGTCATGCAGAAGGACATGTCGACCGCCGAGCTTCTCTCGCGCAAGTACAACGTGCCGGAGGCGTTCGTCGAGCGCGTCAATTCCGCGTCCGAGGAGATGAAGGAGATGGGCGGCTTCGGCTCGTCCAACCGTCAGGCGAAGAAGGCCGATGAGGAAGGCGAGGGCGAAGGCCGTGACTGGAAGGCGTTCTTCGAGGAAATGGGCGTCAAGTGGCCGGAGGGCTCGTCGATCAAGCACATCAAGGCCCTTGGCAAGCTCTATGTCCGCAACACGCGCGAAAACCTCGCGGAGTTCGAGAAGGTGCTCGACGAACTTGGCGGCCAGCCGCAGCTCATCGAGATCGAGACGCGCTTCGTCGAAGTCTCGCAGGAAGACCTCAACTCGCTCGGCTTCGAGTGGATCCTGAACAGCAACCTGGCGCTGAACGACCGCTTCGGCCTTGGAAAGGCGTTGGGGCTGAAGGGTGGCGAATATCCGGCCGGTACGGGAAGCTCGACGTTGACGGGCTATCGGGAAGTGACAGAGACGACAATCGTTGGGGGTACGCCGATTACCTCGACGAAATATGTGCCGGTCGAACGGTCGTCTGCCGGAACGGCTGCATCGGGTCGTTGGACTGCGTCGAGCAGTGCGAACGCGCCTCGCAACATCGGGCTTGATGCGTTTGGCGGCTCGTCTGACTACCAGAACGGCAACCGCTACCTTTCGACGGTCGGCAACCACATTTCGGGCGAGTCGGCGTCGAACAACGACCAGTTCATGCGGGTGAACGCCTTCCTCGGCCAGGCCGACCTCTCGATGATCCTGCATATGCTCTCGCAGCGCAGTGACACGGATCTCCTCTCGGCCCCGAAGGTCGTCACGAAGTCGGGCGAACAGGCCATCATCAAGGTCGTGACGGAATACATCTACCCGCAGGACTACGACGTGCAGCTCCAGTCGAGCTCGTCGGGCTCGTCCAGTGGCTCGTCGGGCGGCGGGCAGTCGGCGATTCTCGCGGTCGTCGAGCCGCAGAACTTCACGATGCGCGAAGTCGGCGTCATCCTTGACGTCATCCCGACCTACTCCGAGGCGAACGGCGGCACGATTGACCTTGAGCTGAAGCCGGCGGTCGTCGACGAGCCGATCTGGCACAACTACGGCATGCGCATCCCGTTTTCCGGCAACACGTCGTCGGGCGTGATGGCCGACATCGGCTCGATCTTCACGGGCATGTCGACGGCTCTGACGACATTGGGTGCGGCGTTGACCGAAGACGAGCGTGCGACGCTGTCCAAGCAAGTCATCTCGTCGGCAACGGAGGCTGCTGCAAGTGTCTCGACCGCTTCCTCCTCGACGATGACGTGGTATGACGCGCCGATGGAGCAGCCGTTCTTCCATGTCCGCTCGATTGACTCGAAGGTGTCGATCACGCCGGGTGCAACGGTCGTCATGGGCGGTCTCATCACCGAGGCGCGCAAGGCGATGGACGACAAGGTGCCGTTCCTGGGCGACCTGCCCTTCATCGGGCGCCTCTTCCGCAGCCATGCGGAGAAGACGACGAAGCGCAACTTGCTCATCTTCGTGACGGGCCGTCTCATCACGCCGTCGGGTCGCGAGCTCTCGATGAGCAGCGGTCGGGTGGACGAGGCCGAGGTGAAGCCCGCGCCCAAGGCCGAGTGAACGGACAGCTGAAGATCTGTCTCACGGGAGGGATTGCCTGCGGCAAGTCCCTCCTTTCGCATTATCTGAATGCGTTCGGCGTTGAGACGATTGACGCCGATGACATCGTGCATGAGCTGATTCCAGACCCGGCGGCGCGCAAGCGCCTCGCCGCCGAGGTCTTCGCCGACCCGGCGAAACGCCGCGCCCTCGAAGCGAAGATTCATCCGATTGTGAAGGAGAGAATCGATAATCGAATAATCGAATTATCGAATAATCGAATGAATGAAAGAGATTTGTCTTCTTTCCATTCAACGCAACACCCTCCCTTCGCTCATTCGTCCCTTCACCCATTCAATCATTCGCCCCTTCGTCCATTCGATAATTCGATTATTCCTCCCATCGCCATCATCCCACTCCTCTTCGAAGCGCACTGGGAGAAAAATTTTGATATAATATGCTGCGTCGTCTCCGAAAGGGAAACGCAGATCTCGCGGATGATGACGACGCGCGGCTACACGCGCGCAGAGGCCGAGGCCCGACTGGCGGCGCAGATGCCGGTTGCGGAGAAGGCCGCCAAATCCCACTACGTGATCCACAACGACGGTACACCCGATGAACTGAAAGAAGAAGTTAAAAAATTCCTGACTTGGGTCTCAACCCTCTCTTGACTCCCAAGTCACCCATTCACCCATTCGACAATTCGATTATTCGATTATTTCTTATCATGGCTGAAGAATTTGACGTGTTCGCGGGGGCGATGAAAGCCTCCAAGTCGCAGAACCAAGGCGGCGGCAGTAAGCCGAACGGCAACGCCGCGCCCGCGCAGAAGCAGAATCAGCCGAAGAAGAAGTTCTTCGGCAAGAACCGCGGCAACTTCAATCGCGGCGGCAACGGCGGCGCGCGGCAGAACAGTTCGCCCATTCGCGGCGCGAACGGCGAGGAGTCGGTGAACCCGCTCCTCAACGCGCCGCTGCCGACGGAGCCGAAGGCGGCCGAGTCCGCGCCGGCGAATCCGCACCGCAACCCGGAGATGCCCGAATACCGTCTCGCCGACATCCAGACCTGGCCCGCGCCGGTCATCGTCGAGCGCATGATGCCGGGGGCCGACCCGGAAGAGCTCGGCACCTACCGCAAGCACGAGCTCATCTTCGCGGCGATCCGCCAGTATCTCCAGCAGGGCGGCGCGGTGCTCGCGTCGGGCTGCCTTGAGATCGTGCGCGAAGGGCATGGCTTCCTGCGGTCGGCGAAGAACAACTTCCTCGCCTGTCCGGAGGACGTGTTCGTCACGCAGCAGCAGATCCGCCGCCACGCGCTCCGCACGGGCGACCTCATCGAGGGGCCGATCCGCGATCCGCGCGACAAGGATCGCTTCTTCTGCCTCGGCAACGTGCAGACGGTGAACGGCAAGGAGCCGTCCGTCGCCGCGCGCGTCATCCACTTCGAGAACCTGACGGCGACCTTCCCGACGCGGCGCATCATCCTGGAGACTGACCCGAAGGAGTTCTCGACGCGCGTCATCGACCTCTTCACGCCGATCGGCTTCGGCCAGCGCGGCCTCATCATCGCGCCGCCGCGCGTCGGCAAGACCGTCCTCCTGCAGAAGATGGCGAACGCGATCTCGAAGAACTACCCGGAGGCGATCCTCATCATCCTGCTCATCGACGAGCGGCCGGAGGAGGTGACGGACATGCAGCGCAACACGAAGGCGATGGTGCTGTCCTCGACGTTCGACGAGGAGCCGCAGCACCACGTCAACGTGACGGAGATGGTGCTGGAGTTCTCGAAGCGCCAGGTCGAGAACGGCAAGGACGTCATCATCCTCATGGACTCGATCACGCGCATGGCGCGCGCCTACAACACCGTCCAGCCGCACTCCGGCAAGATCCTGACGGGCGGCGTGGACGCGCTGGCGATGCACCGTCCGAAGCGCTTCTTCGGCGCGGCGCGCAACATCGAGGGCGGCGGGTCGCTCACGATCATCGCGACGGGGCTCGTGGACACGGGCTCGCGCATGGACGAGGTCATCTTCGAGGAATTCAAGGGCACGGGCAACATGGAGATCGTGCTGGATCGCGGCCTTGCGGACAAGCGCATCTACCCGGCCATTGACATCGAGAAGTCGGGCACGCGAAAGGAAGACCTCCTGCTCGATCCGATGGAGCTGGAGAAGACGTGGGGCATGCGGCGCATCCTCGCGGCGGCGGGTCCCGAATCGGCGATGCGGTCGGTCCTGAACTCGCTGAAGAAGACGAAGTCGAACCCGGAGTTCCTGCTCGCGCTCGACGTCAACAAGAACCTGTAAAACCGAAAGACTGAAATGCAAGACTGAATGCGCGCCGTCCGCGCGCAGAAAAGGAGGATCCGATGATGCGTAGGCTGTTCAGGGGGCTGATGTGCCTTCTTCCGTCTTTCCCGTTGTGCGCACAGACGGCGGAATTCCCATACGCGGAAATCGTGGGCGCGTATGGCGCAACTGCGGCAACGGGTTGGGGGACTCTCGCGAACGGAACAGTTCGTGCGCCCCTCACGAAACGGCCGACGGGCTGGAAGACGGCGACGGTCTACTGGGTCGACAACTCTGGCCGTTTTAACGTTTTCGCGACGCGCGAGTATCTTGAGGCGGCAAAGGAAAGCCCTTACGTTGTCGAGGCAACGGACTGGTCGGAAAGCGGGACGGGAGATGCGACGACCTTGGCCTGTCCGTCCAAGTCGGGCTTTGGTGCGATGGTCATCTGCTACGAGCCGTTTGTCTACAGCGTCGCGTTCGTTGCGAACGGTGGCACGGGGACGGCGCAGGCATTTGAAATTCCCATTGAGGCGACGCATCCGCAGCGCTTCTTCAAGATCGAGACGATTCAGACGCCGGGTGACTAGCCCCCCCCCCTTCAGAAAGTAGTCATCTTCCACACTTCTTCCCTCTTCCATTCCTCCTCATCCCCCATCTCTCATCCCTCATCCCTCTTCCTTCCATGAATGTCTCGTCTGAAGCGGAAGTCTTGCGCGCGCGGGCGGTTGCGCTCGGCGAGACGGGCGCGTCGTCCGACGCGCGGGAGCTGGAAGGGCTGCTGAAGACTCCCTTCCCGGCCGTGCGGCGCGCGGCGGCGAGTGCGCTCGGCAAGCTGGTTGACCGGGCGCCCGACCTGCGGGGGCTTCTGGTCGTGCCGCTGACGATGGCGATCGAGAAGGAGGCGCGTCCGCAGGTCTTGCAGTATCTCCTGAAGACGCTGCGGAAATGCGCGGACAAGGTGACGGTGCTGCAGCTGGACGTCCTGCGGGATGTCGTGCGCAACCCGAACCATCCCGCGTATGTGCGGGACGCCGCCAATGAGGCGATCGCGGCGGCGGAAGCCGCCGAGGCGAAATGTCGGGCGCGCCTGAAGCACTGGTGCACGCGCTGCCGCCGGGTCGTCTCCGAAGAGGAGGCGATGCGGAGCCGCGCGAAGTACGGCAAGCCCTACTGCTTTCACTGCTTCGAGGAGAAGACGCACGAGGATGCGCTGTTCGAGACGAATGTCGAGGCGGCGAAGCGGCTCAGGACGGTGGATGCGGTGGCGGTGCAGTCGCGGGGCGAAATGCGCATCGGCGACTGGCTGGCGGCGAAGGGGATTGCCTACCGCTATGACGCGCGTATGCTGGTCGCGGGCGGCGACCGGATTCGTCCCGACTTCTACTTGCCGGAGTTTGGCCTGTACATCGAGTATTGGGGGATGGACACGCCGGAGTATGTCGCGAACCGGCAGAAGAAGCAGATCCTGTATCAGCGCGAGAAGAAGAGGCTGATCTCGCTTTCCTTCCGCGACTTCGACCGGCTGGAAGACGTGCTGGCGGAGAAACTGTCGCATCACATCCCGAACCTGTGAAGAGAGGACGAGCGAAGAGAAGAAGATGAGCGTAGAGACGGTGGGTAGAAGAAGGGAGAAGGAGCGAAGAGATCAAATGATTGAGAAGAGGCTAGATGTCAGGGATGAGGCCTGCGGTCAAATGACGGAGGGTAAGTTCAGCAGCCGTCGCACTCACTCCCGCTGCGCGTCCGCTCGTGCGACGGGCGATGCGCGACGTCCCCTGAAAGACGGCCAGATTCCCTGTACGTGCCGCCGTGCTGTGGCAGACGGATTCGCCGCCACGTTGCCAATGGACGAATGGACGCGAAGCGGGGCGAACCCCTGCGGACGTCCCTGGAGGCGGATTTCCCGTCGCGCAGGTGCGACGGACGAATGGACGCGCAGCGGGAATGAGTCCGTCGAACAGTAAAATAAAAATCAGGCTTTCAAATAAAACTTTACTGGGTGGCTGATTAAATGACCTTGATGCAATATATGGGGATCGTTTGGTTCTTCAAGCATATGAAACCCACAACATTTTGTTTGCGGGTTATTTTGTCGGCCACCCAGTAAAACTTCTTGCCTCCTTTTCACATAACTCTTGAACTCTCCAATTCTTGGCTTTTTGAAACCTTTTGAGGAAATGATCGAAAATGTCTGACATTGTCATCACAAACGCACGTGTCCACAACCTGAAGGGGATCGACGTCATGATCCCCCGCAACTCCCTGACGGTCGTCACCGGCCTCTCTGGGAGCGGCAAGTCGTCCCTCGCCTTCGACACGCTCTACGCCGAGGGTCAGCGTCGCTACGTCGAGTCGCTGTCCGCCTATGCGCGGCAGTTCCTCGACCGCATGGAGAAGCCGGACGTCGAGAAGATCGAGGGCCTGTCCCCGGCGATCTCCATCGAGCAGCACACGACAAGCGGCAACCCGCGCTCCATCGTCGCGACCGTCACGGAGATTCACGACTATCTGCGCATTCTCTATGGCTCGGTCGCGACGCCGCACTGCCCGAAGTGCGGCAAGCCCGTCACCCGCCAGTCCGCCGAGCAGATCGTCGACGCGATTGAAAAGTTGCCAGGTTTGGAAGGTTTGGAAAGTTCGGGAGGTTTGGAACCTCCCAAACCTCCCAAACCCCAGCCAAACCTCGCAAACAAGCTGAAGATACTCCTTCTCGCCCCGGTCGTGAAGGGCAAGAAGGGTCGCCACGAGGACGTCTTCGCGGCGCTGAAGCGCAACGGCTTCGCGCGCGTGCGCGTCGACGGCGCGACGTACCTGCTCGAAGAGGTGCCCGAACTCGACAAGAAGAAGGCCCACAACATCGACGTCGTCATTGACCGCCTCGTCTTGCCCTGTGACCGTACGCGCCTCACCGACTCGGTCGAACTCGCCCTCAAGACGGGTAAGGGCGTGATGAAGGTCGAGGGTCTGGGCGAAAGAAATAATCGAATAATCGAATCGTCGAATGATCGAATGGCCGAATTGTCGAATAATCGAATTGTCGAATCGGCGAATGATCGAATGGATAGCGGAGATCCATCTTCTTCACGGACGCAAAGTCATTCGACCATTCGATCATTCGACCATTCGATTATTTCCTTCTCCGAACTCAACGCCTGTGTCGATTGCGGACTTTCCTTCGACGAGCTGAAGCCGCGTTCCTTCTCGTTCAACTCGCCGTTCGGCGCGTGCCCGACGTGCGGCGGTCTCGGCCAGCTCTACTATTTCGACGAAGACCTGATCGTGCCGGACAAGACGCTGCCCTTGCGCGAATGCATCCACCCGTGGCGACGTGCGGGACACAACGCGATCATGTACTACAACGCGCTCCTGGAGGAAATCGCGAAGCAGTCCGGCGTGAAGCTCGACACGCCCTACGAGAAGCTGCCGGTGAAATTCCGCCATGACCTGATGCACGGCTTCAAGGAAGACCTCGTGCTGCCGTGGCGCTCGGTGGATCGTCCGTTCGAGGGCGTCTTGGCCGTGCTGAAGAAGCGGCTCGACGAAGCCGAGGACGACGAGACGCGCGCGAAGTACGAGGCCTACCAGAGCTATCGTGTCTGCCCCACGTGCCACGGCGCGCGGCTGAACGAGTTCTCCCGTGCGGCAACGGTCGCCGGCAAGACGATCAGCGAAGTCATGGCCCTCCCCGTCGGCGAGGCCAAGGCATTTTTCGATTCGTTGAGGGTGGCGATTGGCGCCTCTGACGCGAGCGACGTGAGGGCCAAGAGCGACGAGTCGGCCTCTCGTCCCTCTCGCCCCTCAGGTCCCTCACGTCAAAAAGAAATTGCGCCACTCAACCTCTCTTCTCTCAACCTCTCGAAACTCGCGGCCCTCAAGGACATTCTCGCCGAGATCACGCGCCGCCTGCAGTTCCTGCTCGACGTCGGCCTCGACTACCTGACGCTCGACCGTGCGGCGGCGACGCTCTCCGGCGGCGAAATGCAGCGCATCCGCCTCGCGACGCAGATCGGCTCCGGCCTGACGGGCGTCCTCTATGTCCTCGACGAGCCGACGATCGGCCTGCATCCGCGCGACAACGAGCGGCTGATCGCGACCTTGAGGGGCCTCCGTGACCGGGGCAATACCGTCGTCATCGTCGAGCATGACGAGGAGATGATGCGCGCGGCGGACTGGATCATCGACCTCGGCCCCGGCGCGGGACGCGAGGGTGGCCAGGTCATGTATCAGGGCGACTTCAAGGGGCTTCTGAAGGCGAAGAGCCTGACGGGCGAGTATTTGCGGGGAAATCGCCGCATTGCGAACGACCAGGGTGACGCGCGCGACAAGAGCGACGCGAGGGCCTCTCGTCCCTCTCGCCCCTCGTGTCCCTCAAGTCAAAAAGCGAAAGTCTCTTTCGTCCAAGGCCCGTTTCTCATCCTCTCCGGCGCGAGCGAGCACAACCTGAAGAACATCACCGTCCACATTCCGGTCGGGGCGTTCACGGTCGTGACGGGCGTGTCCGGCTCCGGCAAGTCGACGCTGATCGACGAGACGCTGAAGCGGGCGCTGATGAAGCACTTCTACGGCGCGAAGGCCCTGCCGGGCAAGTACCGCAAGCTGACGGGGCTGGAGAACTTCGACAAGGTGATCGAGATCGACCAGTCGCCGATCGGTCGCACGCCGCGCTCGAATCCGGCGACCTACGTCGGCTTCTTCTCGGAGATCCGCGAGCTGTTCGCGCAGACCGAGGCCGCCAAGGCGCGCGGCTACACGGCGGGACGCTTCTCGTTCAACGTGAAGGGCGGCCGCTGCGAAGTCTGCGGCGGCGACGGCGTGCAGAAGCTGGAGATGAGCTTCCTGCCCGACGTCTACGTGACGTGCGAGCAGTGCGGCGGCAAGCGGTTTAACGCCGAGACGCTGGAAGTGACCTACGGCGGCAAGAACATCGCGGACGTCCTGGCGATGACGGTCGCCGAGGCGTACGAGTTTTTCGCGAAGGTGCCGTCCCTCGCGCGCAAGATGAAGACGCTCGTCGACGTCGGCCTCGGCTACATCCAGCTCGGACAGTCCGCGACGACGCTGTCGGGCGGCGAGGCCCAGCGCATCAAGCTCGCGACGGAGCTTTCGCGCCGCTCGACGGGCAAGACGCTCTACCTCCTCGACGAGCCGACGACGGGGCTGCACTTCGACGACGTGGCGAAGCTGATGAAGATCCTGCTGGCCCTGCGCGCGCAGGGCAACACGGTCGTCGTCATCGAGCACAACACGGACGTCATGAAATGCGCGGACTGGATCATCGACCTGGGGCCGGGCGGCGGCGACAAGGGCGGGCGTCTCGTCTGCGAGGGGCCTGTCCCCACGATCCGCGCCTGTGCCGAATCCGTCACGGGCAAGTTCCTCTGACCCACGAGACGGCCCATTTTTGGTATAATTCGGATTATCTTGAATAGGAGAAAGTCCATGAAGCGTTCCGTTCTTTTCATGGCGCTGCTGTCGCTTGTCTTCCAGGCGTCGGCCGTGCCGGTTACTGTCAACGAAGCCGCGCGTGCCGCGCGCGCGTGGGTGTCGCGCGGCGGTACGCTGGGTGCGCGTCTTGGTGACGCCGTGGAACGTGCGGCGACGCAGACGCTACCGAACGGCACGAAGCTCTACTCGGTCAGGATGCGCGGCGGCGGCACGGTCTTCCTCTCCGCCGACACGGAGCGTGAGCCGATTATCGCGTTCACCGGCGAGACGACAGACGACGAGGCGATTGATTCGGCGAGTCCCCTTTGGGCACTCCTGAGCCGCGATGCGGAAGTGCGTGCGGCGGCAGTGCCCGTTTCGCCCGTGGCCGCGTCGGCCTCCGCCGCCACGACCGCATCGACCGCCGCCTCGCGTGCGGCCGCCCAGTGGGCGGCCTTGCTCGCCGAAGGCGCGGCGCTGGAAGACGCGGCGATCCGGCGGCCGTCGCGGACGCACGTCTCCAACCTTGGCGATTTGCGCGCGGGGCCGCTCGTGCAGTCGAAATGGAATCAGGACAAGGCGGGCGGCAAGACGTGCTACAACCGCTTCACGCCGGTGCTTTCGGACGGCCAGCACGCCGTCTGCGGCTGTGTCGCGACGGCGATGGCGCAGGTCATGCGCTACCACGGATACCCGACGGACTCGGTTTCGCCCGTCACGCGCACCTGCTATGTCCAGGCCGCGTCGCGCGGCCGCGCGTCCGTCACGAACTTCACGACGCAGGCTGGCGTCTACGACTGGGCGAACATGCCGCTCGTGCCGGCCGCCGGCGTGACGGACGCGCAGTGCGACGCCATCGGCAAGCTGACGTCGGATGCCGGCATCTCCGTCTGCATGGGCTACGACCTCGGGTCGGCGGGCGGCAGCGGTGCCTTCCTGTTCAACGTCGCGAACGCGCTCACGGGCGTCTTCGGCTACGCGAACGCCGTCTACTACCAGGCGGCTGAGGTCTCGGCGAACGCGGGCGTGCTGCAGCGGGCGATGTTCTCCAATCTCGACGCGGGCTTCCCGGTGCTGATGGGCATCAGCGGCGCCGGCGGGCACGCGATCGTCGGCGACGGCTACGGCTACAACGGCGGCACGGTCTACGTCCACCTCAACATGGGCTGGTCGGGGCAGTCCGACTACTGGTACAACCTGCCGGACATCGACACGACGAGCGGCTATCACTTCACGGTCTTCGACGATCTCGTCTTCAACATCTTCCCGACGGCGGTGAACGGCGCGGCACAGGCGACGCTCGCGGGCCGCGTGGTGGACGCCTCGACGAATGCGCTCGCGGGCGCGGCGGTGCGCGTCTATGCGGCGGGCACGACGACCCTCGTCACGAACGGCGTGACGACGGCGAACGGCGTCTACGGGTTTCTCCTGCCGGTTGGCGCGTATGACGTCGAGATCGAGCAGACGGGTTGCCCCGTCGAACAGCTGACATCGGTTCGGGCCGCCGAGACGCTTGCGACGCGGCAGAGCGTCAGGGGGTGGATCAACCAGTCCCTCAACTGGACAGAGACATACACGGACATCCCTGTCGTGACGAGCGTCGGCAACGCTTGGGGGAACGACGTGCAGGTCGTCGCGCCGTGCGCGCGCATCGTCTTCGGTGCGGCGACGAACGTCTACGCGACGCTCGACAAGGCGCTGGCGGCGGCGAAGGCGTTTGCGTCCGCCGGCGCGCCGGGCGTGGCAATTGAGATTCTCGATGAGATTCCGCTGTCGGCGACGGCGACGATTGACTTTCCCTGCGCGCTGACGGCCGTGGGGACAGACCCCACGGCGATGCCGATTGTCCGCAGCGGCAGCGCCGCGCTGGCGGTCGCGGCGGACGGGACGCTCGCGCTCTCCAACGTGACGTTCGCCGCGCAGGCCTCGACCGCCGTCACGGTGGCGGCCGGCGGACGACTCGCGCTCGCGTCGGGCGTGGACTTCGGCGTGCCGTCGTCGGTGGCCGCTGTCTGCACCGCGACGGCGGACGGCTTTGTGCTTGCGGGCGAGCTGACGAACGGCTTCGCGATTGATTGCGCGGCCGCGCCGGACGTGAACGGCGTCTTCGGCACGGCGGTCTGCGATTCCCTCGTGGCTTCAAACTGCGCGGCGAAGATTTCCAACGTCCGCGACACGCTCGGCGAGACGCGCGGCATCGCCGTCGCGGCGGGCGGCAAGACTCTCCTGAAGTGGGGCGAGATCCCCGTGCCGCTGAGCGAGTCGGCCGGCTACTTCGTGGACGCCTCCGGCGCGACGAACACGGCGGCGCGGCTCGACCGCCTGCTGGAAAAGTACGCGAACATGCAGACGTCCGGCGCGGTCGGCGCGACGGGCGAGATCGTTGTCCGTAATGTCGCGGGACTGGAGCTGACGAGGCGCGTTGCGGTCACGGGCAATCTGACGCTGCGCGGCGAGACGGCGGGCGTGACGCTTGGCGCGTTCGGCGCGGCGGCGGGCTTCGACGTCGGCGCGAACGCGACGCTGGCCGTGCGCGATCTCGCGTTTGACGGCTATCGCGGCGATTCTCTCTTCCTGGTCAACGGCGGCGAACTGGCGGTCGGCGGCGAAACGTCGTTCACGAACATCGAGGGCACGAACACCTATTCCGGCGCGATTGCCGTGCTGTCCGGCAAGGCCACGGTCGGCTCGTCCGGCGGCGCGGTCGTCTTCGACGGCTGCGTCAACGGCGCGGCGGGCTCGAAGGGCGGCGCGATTTACGTGGATGCAGGCGAGCTTGTCCTGCGCGAGCGCGTGTCCATCATGAACGGACGGACGAGATCCGCTGGTGGCGGCGCGTATGCGTCGGCGAAGGCGTCCGTTCGGCTTTCTGGACACTTGACGATACGGGACAACGCCAAGGTGCTGCAGGCGAACAGGACGGTCACGAACAACTTCGAATGCGCCGCGTCTGCGACGGTGCAGACGCTGACACTCGACGGGCCTCTGGCGATTGGAAGCGCAGTTGGCGTCTGGTGTCCGCGCGCATCCGCAACGAGCGGCGCCTCCTTCATGGCGGTCGACAAGGACTTTACGGATCGGCAGCAAGTCCGGACTTCGTGTGCGGCGTTTTCCAGCGACAAAGATGCGGCGCTTGCGGCGGTGCCGAGCGAGGACTACACATCGCTTCAGTGGGAAAAGGATGACGGCAGCATCAAGCCCGTCGATCCGTCGGTCGCCGTCGCATCCGTGACGGGTGCGAATGGCGTATCTGCCTACTACGGCTCTTTGGAGGATGCGTTTGGCGTGGTGACGGGCGATGCGACAGTCGAAGTCCTGAGGGATACGACCTTGTCGGACGACGTGACGGTGACGTCGCGCGTCACGCTGACGAGCGGCACGGGCGGGCCGTTCGTCGTTTCCCGTGCGGCGCCCTGCCAGTTCTCCGTGCTGACGAACGGTGCGCTGACGGTGCGGAACGTGACGGTTTCCGGCGAACTGGACGCTTCGCGCTTCGGTACGGGCCTGCTCTTCGACGTGCAGCACGGCGAACTGACGCTCGGCGACGGTGCGGTGGTGCGGGACGTGACGAGCGGCACCGAGCGCGCGGGCGGAGCGATCAAGGTCTACAGGGGCACGCTGACGATGCTGGACGGTTCCGCAATCCGCAACTGCACGAACTGGATTGCCGGCAACAGCCGTGGCGGCGCGGTGGCGGCGGACTCGTCTAGCCGTGTGCGGCTCTTGGGCGGCACAGTGGCGGATTGCGTGTCCGATCGCGGCGGCGGCGTCTACATCGGCAACGAGACGACGGTCGAGATCGGCGGTGGCTTCGTCGCGACGGACAACACGGCGACCGATGGCAGCCTCAACAACCTCTACGTCGCGTCGAAGTCCACGTTGTTGCTGGTCTCGCCGTTCACCGGTCGCGTCGGCTACGTGCCGGGCGTGACGGCCTCGTCGAACGTCTTTGGCTACGTCGCATCGACTTTCTCCGGCACGGCTGCGCAGATCGCCAACTCGGCGCACAACTTCACGCACGACCTGACGGGCGACGTCGGCCTCGCCGTCAAGGGCGACAGCGAGACGCGGCTCGTCTGGAGTGACGCGCTTGGTACAGACGGCAAGGTCACGGAGAACGGTAAGACGTATGAGCCGGTGCCCGGCGGCGCGACCCTGACGACGGCCATCGCGGATGTCGTGACGAGCTTCATCTACGATGGCACGGCGAAGGTCTGCCTCTCGTCCGACCACGGCTACGTCCTCACGTGCGTCGCGCAGACGAACGCGGGCACATATACCGCGACGGCGACGCCCAAGGCGGGCTTCGCGTGGGCGGACGGCACGACGACGGCGCGTACGATCAGCTGGACGATTGCGAAAGCCGTCTACGACATGAGCGGCGTTGCGCTCGAGAGCCAGACGTTCATCTACGACGGGCAGCCCAAGTCACTGGCAATCACTGGCACGCTCCCGACAGGCGTTGTGGTCGCCTACGACGGCAATGGCAAGACGGAAGTCGGCGTCTACACGGTGACGGCGACGTTCACGGGCGATACCGCCAACTACGAGCCGATTCCCGCCTTGACGGCAACGCTGACGATTGTCGAGAAGGTCGATCCGCCGGAACCCGACCCGCCGAAGCCTGTCACGACGAACACGCCGACGCCGATTGCGTTCCGTGCGATTGCGCGCGTTTCCGAAACCGAATGGACGCTGGAGATCACGAACCGTGTGCCGTGGTGCCACTACCGCCTCCTGGCGACGGATGACCTGACGAAGGGCTTCGTCACGACGGGCGCGTGGGAACAGGCGGTGGCGGACGCCGACCCGGTCTGGACGACGAACGTCATCACGACCGGCGGCGCGCAGTTCTGGAAAGCCGAAGCCAAGGAAGGCATCGTGGGAGAATAAGCGAATCTGAAACTGATCTGAAATCTGAAATCTAAAATTTTCATTTCAAGGAAAACCGAGAAGGCAATCTGACCATGGCAGAGAAGAAGACTGAAAAGGCTGAAACGAAGAAGTCAACCGGCAACACCGCGCTGGACGCGGTGATGAGCCAGATCCGCAAGGAATTCGGCGAAATGTCGATCATGCGCCTCGGCGACAAGGAGATCGAGGAGATTCCCGTCATCTCGACGGGTGCGCTCTCGCTCGACCTCGCGCTCGGCGTCGGCGGCCTCCCGCGCGGACGCATCGTCGAGTGCTACGGACAGGAGTCGTCCGGCAAGACCACCCTCACGCTGCACGTCGTCGCGAACGCCCAGAAGGCGGGCGGCGTCGCGGCGTTCATCGACGCGGAGCATGCGCTTGACCCGACCTACGCGAAGAAGATCGGCGTCGATCTCGACAACCTCATCGTCTCGCAGCCGAACTCCGGCGAAGAGGCGCTGACGATCTGCGAGCAGCTCGCGAAGTCCGGCGCGCTCGACGTGATCGTCGTCGATTCGGTCGCCGCGCTTACGCCGCAGGCGGAAATCGACGGCAACATGGGCGACAGCCACATGGGCCTTCAGGCGCGCCTCATGTCGCAGGCGATGCGCAAGCTGACGGCCGTCGTCGCACAGACGAAGACGCTCATCATCTTCACGAACCAGGTGCGCGAGAAGATCGGCGTGATGTTCGGCAACCCCGAGACGACGCCGGGCGGCAAGGCGCTGAAGTTCTACGCCTCCTGCCGTCTGCAGGTTCAGCGCATCGGCGCAATCAAGAACACGGCCGGACAGGTCGTCGGCAACCGAACGCGCGTGAAGGTCGTGAAGAACAAGGTCGCGCCGCCGTTCACGGAGGCCGAGTTCGACATCCTCTACACGTGCGGCATCTCTTACGAGGGCAGCGTCCTCGACGCGGCGCTTTCGCGCGGCATCGTCGAGAAGCGCGGCAGCTGGCTCTCCTTCGGCGACACGCAGCTCGCGCAGGGTTCGCTCGCGACGATCGACTACCTGAAGGCCAACCCGGACGTCACGCAGAAGATTGTCGATCTCGTGAAGTCGACTCCGGTCAACCCCGCCCTCGCCAAGAAGAAGTAGGCGGCGATGGGCGTCTGCCCGCCAACCTCGGCAACGCTTCTGCAGAACTTGGCCAGCGATTCGCAGCATGCGCGCTGGGGCGAGTTCGTCGCGCGCTACCGTCCGATGATGGCGGCGTTCATGCAAAGCAGCTTCCCGACCCTCGATGCGGACGAGGCGATTCAGCAGACGCTGATCGCGCTCATCCGCATCTTCCCGGTCTACCATTATGTCCCGGACGAGAAAGGCTCGTTCCACAATTACCTGACGGGCATTCTGCGCCACAAGACCCTGAAGCTTCGCGCAGCCGAAAACCGCGCGATCGAACAGCGACGCGCGCTGTCGTGTGCGGCTTCATTCGGTGCGTCCTCGCCCTGCGCTTCGTCCGGCGCGGCCTTGTCCTGTGCGGCTCTTGCAAAAGAGCCGTACCCGTCGCCTGCCGCGCCGTCGCGCGCGACTGAAGAAGAGGCCTGGCGCGCGGCGGTCTTCGAAATCGCGCTTCAGCAATATCTCGCGGACGGCACGGTACAGCCGCGCACGAAGCAGATCTTCACGCGGCTCGCGCTGAACGGCGAGAAGCCGGAGGCCGTGGCGGCGGCTTTCGGCCTGACGCGCAACGCCGTCGATCAGATCAAGAGCCGCGCGATGACGCGCCTGCGCGCGCTCGTCAAGGCATTGGAGCAAGTGGATGATGCAAAGTTCGAGCACAACTGAGTTTGCGGCGTTTCTCGCGGCGCACAAGCCCCTCGCCGACGTCGCGGCGCTCTCGGATGGCACGATCGTGGACGGCTGGCGGGTGACGGCGTTTCTCGGACGCGGCGGCAGCGGCGAAGTCTATCGCGTCGAACACGTCGAGACGGGACAGGTTGCCGCACTCAAGGTTCTCGTGCCCCATTCGGACGCGAACCCTGAAAGCCGAGAGACGGCGCGTCGCCGGTTTGTCCGCGAGGCCGAGTTTCTCGCGAACAACGCCTATCCGTTCTTCCCGAAGTTCTATGCGGCGGGCGAGACGGACGGCAGCCCCTTTGTCGTGATGGAGCTGCTGGACGCGCGACCGCTGCCGAACCGCGACCGGGCGGTCGCCGCGTTTCTCCAGAAGGTCTGTACGGCCGTGCGTACGCTGCACCGCCGGGGGCTTGTGCATCGCGACATCAAGCCGGCCAACATCCTGTGGCGGACGAACGGCGAGCCTGTGCTGATCGATCTCGGACTCCTGAAGGAGACCGTTGCCCGTGCGGGACATACGGGCGTGTCGGTCACGCTGATGGACGGCCACGCCGTCGGTGCGGGAACGCCGCATTACGCCGCGCCGGAGCAGTTCGGCGGCGGGGCCGTGTCCGCCGTGTCGGACATCCATGCGCTCGGCGTCCTGATCGACGACTGCTTCGGCGGCAAGCCGTCGCACGACTGGAACCGCATCGTCCGCCGCGCGACGAGTTCCCTGCCGGAGTATCGCTACCGTGACGTGGACGACCTGATGCGCGCCATTCGCGGCCGCCATGTCGCCCGCATCCTCGCGTGGCTTGGGATCGCGGCGCTGACGGCGCTGGCGGTCGGACTGTGGAACCGTCCGCCAGTCTCGTCGGCGGAAGTCGCCGCGCAGTTCCGCGACGACCCGGCGAGCGCGGCGGGACTGCGCCAGGCGATGGACGACGCGGAAGGCTATGACGAGCCGGAGCGCTGGCGCGCGCTGTGCGAGAACGTCGTCACCAACGTCACCCGCAAGGAGCGCGCATTTGCGGTGACGAATGATGTGGAGTGGTCAGACGGTCGCGTGACGCATCTGGTCAGCTGGGCGACGCGGGAGGTGACGAACGAAGTCGCGGCCACGGTCGTGCGCCTGAACAGGCAGATCCAGGCGTTCAAGCGGCCGATCGTCCTCTCGAACGACCGCGAGTGGTTCATCGTCGGTCCGGGGACGCTCGACGCGAACGTGACGGGGGCGGACACGAACGCGCTCACGAACGTGCGGCTCGACCACTGCATCTTCCTGAACCGGACGCGCAAGCCGCCGGAGCAGGCCGCGCTCTTCTATCATCTGCTGGGGCAGGCGTATCTCAATTTCATCGACCGTGAGCCGGTCACCGGGGCGTGGGGTGAGATGGGCGACTACACGGAGGTCTCCGACATGCGAATCAACGCGCTGGAATTCGGCGGCCCCGCAACGTACAAGGGCCTGAACGAGAAGCGGCAGGCGGAGATTGACGCGCAGATGCTCCGCTTTGCGGAAGAGCAGTAGTTTCCCCTTTGCCAAGATGCCCTGATGAGCCTTGGCCGCGTCACAGACGGGCGACAATCATTCTCCGTGTCTCACCCCTCTAGCGACCGCTTGCGCGGCTCGCTTCGCTCGAGGGATATGTGCCTCCGTGTGAGCAGAGTGCCGACTCTCTCGTCTTCAACCCTCAAAATGAGAATCGTCTGCGGAAAATTCTCATTCCTGATTCGGACTTCTCTTGCCCCTGTCGCATCTGCGACAGGGGATTTGCTATAATATCCGCCAGCTACGTAACGACGCTTTAAACAGAAATCGCCAATTTCAGACAGAAAGCGTTCTACAAGGGCACGACACGCGAAGACTCGCGTGGCGTGTCCCTGTCGTCGTGTTTTTCTGTCGGGCGTTTGGCGATGCCTTGTTTAAGACATGACGATGAGGACACGCCATCTTTTTTGTTCGCATTCGGGAAATGCGAAACCGCCGCGTAAGAAATCGCGTCTGGCGGGACGTATGTTGCAGATGAAAGACTGCAACGACAATGTCCTCTCCCGCATGGCGGAAACGCCACTGTTTGCGGGACTCTCCGAACCCGACCGCGCGTCCTTGGCGACAGCGCTCAACGTGCGCGTCAAGGCGTGCGAAGCCGCCGAACTGGTGACGCACGAATGCTCCCCCGCCGCCGAGATCGTCTGTGTGCTCACGGGACGCCTCCACGTCTACGAATGCGGACTGAAGGACGGCGACCGGCATCTTGTCCACAGTCTGTGCCCCGGCGAAGTCTACGGCGCGTCGTTCCCCGTGCTGGATCTCAAGACCAGTCCCGGCATGCTGGTCGCGGCAGAAACCACGCGGATTCTCGTCTTCAAGGCCGAGGCGGTGCGGCAGGTGATGGCCTCTGGAGCCTGCCCGACGCTCGTCGCGAACCTCTATGCCGCCGCCGTCCGTCAGGGGTTTGCGGCCTGGCGCAAGGTCTCGCTCCTCAGCTGCTACGAGATCGCCGACCGGGTTCGGCTGTATCTCCAGTGGCGAAGCGGCGAGCCGGACGCCGCGCCGATTCGCCTCCCCGAACTCGCCGCCTACCTCGGCGTGAACCGCACGGCGCTCTACCGCGCCCTCGGCAAGCTGAAGAAAAACGAAGCGACGAGGAATCTCGTCAGGGCGCACGTGAAAATGCGATAGCGGTGATTGCTTCGTTTATAGCGAGCGTAGTGAAGTAATGGCCTGTTTGCAGTTGTGAATCGAGATGATTTCGACGTGGTTACGCTTGTTGCGATAGAAGAGCCGGTAATTCCCGATGGTAATGTCGCGAATGATGGGGTGCTTGCCGCGAAACTCTGGCGAGACACGCCCTGCAAGAGGGAATCGTTTTAGATGTTCAGACTTGGCCTTGATATCTACCAACCAGTTGACAGCCGTGTCGGGGTAATCATATTCGGCAAGGGAATGGGCGTATTCTTTCAGGCGGCGTTGTGCACGCGGAGACCAAATGAGAGACATTAGGCGAATTCCTTGAGGAGGTCGTTGAAAACCTTGTCGTGAGGAATGCCCTCGCCGGCATCAAGTTCGCGGATTCCCTCCTCCACATCACGGCGCATTCCAATCTGGTCGCGCAGGGTTTCCCAGATGTTCCATGTGTCTTCAAAGTCTTGCACATTCATGACGATGGTCGCTGCACGGCCGTTTTGCGTGACCAATATCGGACGATGCGTTGACTGCGTCTGCTTGAAATACTGCGTCAGATTCTGGCGATATTCGGAGAAAGGAATGACATCCTCGTCAAGTTTGGGACGCAGAAGGGTTTTCTGAAGTGCGGGCATTATAAGGATCCTTTTTAGGAGAAGATGCGAGTAGTGTACAAAATATTGCGCATTTCGTCAAGGCGAGGCGGGCGTTAAAAAAATTTCAAAGTTGTCGCATCTGCGACAACATCTTGCAGAGAAATTTGGTATTATTCACAAGTCGCGTTTGAAGAGTTCGGTTTACAGTCCAACAAATGAAACAAGGAGAAGCGAAATGACGGGCGAGCAAATCACAGAAATTTGTAACCTGATGGAAAAGACCATCACGAAGGAATTAGGCCTTCGGTGCGGGCATCGCAGCCAAGGGTCTCAGGTTTATAAGCGGCCCGGCTACCAAACGTCTGGGGCGCATGATTTCTTTGTTGATCTCCCGACTGGTGCAAATGGAAAGATTAGGGCGCGGCTGTTCGCCGGCTACCACACGTCGACGGTTAGTGTCTTTGGCACAGACTTCAAAGAGATGCGCGAGAGGATTCGTGCACGAGAATGCGAGACCTCGAATCTGGCGATTGATCGGTTTGAAGTGCCGAATACCAGCCCGCAAGGAGATCAGGCCGTGTGGTGCCGCTTCAAGCATCGGGGCGGGAAGAATTGGAGCGGCGACCCTGAGCAAGAGGTTCAGACGCTCAAGGACTTTCTCAAATGGCTGACGGCAATCGTCGTGTGCCTTGAACATAAACAACCCAGAAACAAGGAGGGAGTGGCTATGTTGCTACCAAATATGGAGAATACGTGGAAAGGCTGGGACGAATACCGCGCCTATTGGGACAACTTTGTCAGAGGATGGTTCGAGTGCAAAGAGAGAGAGCATGATCCAAAGGAATTGCCGAAAGATCCTTTGACAAAAGCATTACATCGATATTTTGCAGACGGTCTGAATCCGACAGCAGCAGAAAAAAGAAAGTTGAGCCGAAATGAGTTGCCTGAACCCTATGCGGGGAATCCTCAGGGAGCAAAATTTGTAGTCATCCAGATGAACCCTGGAATGTCCGAGTCGGGGGAAGAGACGAAGTATTATTCAAACCTCAATTCGGACGATGCGTTCCTGATTCAGGATTTTGCCGGGTGCTGTGAAATGAAGTATTCGGAGTGGATTGAACGATGGTCGATTTTCAGGTCGGCGTATCCTTCCGTTCCGATGTATCCGCAAGGCGTTCCCACATCGAAAGTTTGTGGACATGATTGGTGGAACGATGATGGGAATCATAGTCGGTGGATTAAAGATTTTGCGGAGTGCGACGACCTTTTGAAATGCTTCGCGATTGAGTGTTGCCCCTACCATTCAAAGAGTTTTGACTCAAAGATGGTTATGGAAATGGGGGAGGATTATCTAATTAATCGGGTTGCCGTGCCAGCAGCTATGGCTTGCCTCGAAAACGATCTGAAATGCGTAGTCTGCCTGGGAAGCGAGGTGGATTCGTTTCTTAGAAATGGGCTGAAAGCCAAATTGGTTCAGGAGTGGCAAGACGGGTGGGAGGTAAATCATCGGACAGGAGGAAGAATTCAAATCCCGGGATGGCCACCTCCTAAAAAGCCTCGCAAAAATGGCTCGCCGTTGGCCAAAAGGTGGTATCGGCTGTATGAAAAGATGGTAGAAGGCAGTGTTTGTCGGTTTTTGTCATTGTATGCAAATTGCATGAAGTTCCCAGGCGAAGACTTCAGGGCGGTCGAAGCGCGTATCAAGCGGGATCTTGCGAGAGGTTGATTATAGAGCGGAGGCCATGAACACAATAAACTAATAACAGGGGAAACGAAAGTGAAGTTCCATAGCATTGGATGCTCGACAATTATCGCGATTGGCATCGGCCTTATTCTCACGATGTTCGTATTTCTTGCCACTGTGGCGGCAATGAAGGCTGGAGGCGGGGTAAGTGCCGCTAAACTGGTGCTCCTTGTGGCCGGTATCATCAGTCTGGTGATAGCCATCTACTGTGGATGGCAATACAATAATACGGTTGTTGAGATTAAGTATCGGTGGTGGGAATTTTTGTGTACGATTTTCTCCATTGTTACTTTTGGCTGTGCCGCAATCTACTTTGGGGATGTGCTTGATAAAGGCGAGAGCAAATCTGAGAATCAAGCCATTCATGCCGAGCCATGAGTTGATAGCGTGAATGAGAGATAGACCATTCGAGTATACTTTTGGCTGTTTTACGGGGTGCGTCGTCATTCTGGTGCTTGTCGTCGTGGCTGTTGTCATTGCCGGACACATAAGTGGATGCCTTGCACACATGGAGAAAGGTCGCGATGAAAGACAGAAACGGGAAAGGACGATGATGCAAGAACAGAAGGAAAGAGACAGACTGCAAGAGGACTTGCGGAATTTTGCCTTGCGCTACGCACCGCGACTTTGGGAGACGTCCGTTAAGGCCTCTGCAGAAATCACAAATCAGAACGAAAGAATCGAGAGATTGGAACGTACTCTTCATGAACTTGGGCGAGATCCATCCGTTGATGATGATTTTCAGCGAATCTGTTCGAGACGAGATCAACTCGTTCGCGCGACAGAAGCCATGCGACAGAAACTGGAAGATGCATATCTCGCCGCGCAGAAGAGTGAGGTCATGCAAGATGACACGTCCTATCAGGACATAATGCGCCAAATCTTGCAAGAGAGTATCTTGGAGGCGGGAAAAGCGGAATCGTATTTCATTCAAATCACAAAGGAGAAAGCCCCAAAATGAAACACAGAATAGAACCTGTAGCGTTGCTCGTCTCAATTGCCCTTGTTGTAGGAGGTTGTGGTCAAGAGAACGCCATTGATCAGATTGGCGATGCCGTCCACAGTTCGAGTGGGGTGCAAGGCGTTCCGGATGTTGTGCGCGAACAGCAGCGCAAGGAGCGCATACGACAGAACACCCAGTGGACGGCGGAAAATCAAGCTCAATATCCGGAAGAATATTGTCTAGCGCAACTTGAAGCGGCCAGGAGGTATTCGGAGCAATTGGAGGTGTCTAACCACAAGTTGGCGGTGGCATTAAGCGCGGCAAAGCGGAAGATGAACGAGGCGCAAACGCAGACTTCAGTGCTTGCCCGCTTCTTGGAGAATTCCAAGCGTGCCTATCGAATTGCGGAAACTGCGAAAACAGAACGAGTTCAGGTTAACGGACGACTTGTGAGCCGAAAAGAAGCGCAGGATGCCATCGTTGAAGCGTTTCAGCGTCTGCAGGACGCACAGAATGCCATACCCACGCAGTGGCTCTTAATTGAGAAGATTGACGTGAAATTCCAAAAGATTGCTGCAGAGCAAAAGAAACTTGCACGGCTCAACGAGAAGATCCGAAGCACACTGGAAGATGTGCGAATGAAAAAGGTGATAAACGGCGAGCATGACATTGGCGATGCCCTGAATGCGATAAGCGATTCAATGGGGGCGTTGCAAGAGGATCCGTCAATTCTGACGCTGGATGAGTTGCTGACCCCGTCGTCGGATGTCGTTCGGCAAGAGACCTTTGAAACCATTATGTCCAAGTAAAAAATCAAATAGCACCCAATAAAATAACGAAAGATGAACACGATGAAATCAGCGCCATCACCGATTACAGATCAGGCAGTTCTTGACCAATGCAAGAAAGCCTTGAACAAATGGTCGAATTCGTTGCCGTTTTCGGTGACACGAAATCTAGGTGATGCCGTCCAGCTTGTGTCGGCGACTATGTATCATGCCTATTCGTTTAGCGTCGGGACGGATTTCGTCAAGCGGAACTTCGATTTGCAGAAAGGCGGGAAGCCGGTTGACGCACCGACAGACATCGAGCGTTTCACGCTCTGGACTGTCCCCGGTGTCAAGGATTCGGGCGATTTTGACTTCGCCATCAAGGAAACGTGCTACAAGGAAACTTGTGACCATTGTCACGGCAGAGGCGAGACGACGTGTGGCCATTGTCACGGGAAAGGGAAGGTGACGTGTCCGTCTTGTGATGGGAAAGGCGAGGGGAAATGCAAAACTTGTCACGGATATGGAGAGCTTCGATGTGACAAGTGCGGGGACGGCGGACGCCTTGATTCGATGTTTAAGTCTTCGAGTATGTATAAAAGAGATGGCGAGATCCGTGTCGGCAACAGTGACAATTGGAGAACCTGCCCGAAATGTCATGGAACCGCGAAACTGACTTGCGGCACGTGCCATGGCAGTAAGATTGTCAAGTGTTCAAAGTGCGGGGGTCGAGGTGAAATCAAATGCGGCAAATGCAGCGGAAGCGGCAGTGTCCAGTGTTCCGAGTGCGATGGGCGTGGCTGGAACTCTTTTACATGGCATCTGATTCAGAAACAGGACAAGGACGAACTGGGCCTCATGTTCTATGACGCGGGCATCGCCGAAAAGCCTGAAGTCAAGAAGTGCAAGAAATACGCCAAGACATCAGTCTTTTCTGAGAAGCAGGACGCGAGGCAGGTGGCGATGACGGGCATCAGCGCTGACTGCGCTGATTTCGCATGTGAACTTCACGCGAAATGGAAGGAGACGTTCGCGAAGTTTGATGATGTGGAGGATGTGCGCGTTCTGACACAGCAGGTTGATTTCATCCAGTATGATGCCTTTGTTCGGTACGAATACAAGTATCACGACAAGAACTATCTGATTTGGATTGACCTTGCCAACAAGAAGGTCTTTGAAGGGCCTGAAGGCGGCATGATGGCCGAGTGGTCTGGCAAGGTTGCGAAGGAAGGCGACAAGTTCGCGTGGAAAGATCCTCAGCGTGCCATTCGCAGTTATGTCATGGCATGTGCCATTAGCAAGGACAACCAAGAGCCCGCGAAGAAGGCGAGGAAGCAGCTTGCCTTGGGATCGTGGTTGTTCCGTCTGGCAACGGCGGGCGTTGGCGGTTGGCTGTGGTCGGTCTTCTTGGGGGCGCAGGGGATCGATCCCGTCTTTGGATGGTATGTCGCAGGCACAATTGTCGTCCTTGACTTCTTGTTTGCGTGCAAAGGCCTGTGGGTGTCGTTTGTTACGGTGGGAGTGATCTATGGCGGTCTCGCTTATCTGTTCCCAGAACTCATGTCGCCAGACGCAGCAGAAGCGGCGGCGGACGTGAATCGGCTGTTGCCGATTGAAATTACGGGCAACGCACAATTGAGTGAGTACATTGTCTGCTCGATCTTGCTTTGGATTGGCGGAACATTGCTCTTTGCGCGAGATTTCGCGTTGCGCATTCGTGGCGGAGTTTGGGTGTTTCCGGCCTTGGGCGCCCTTGTCGGAGCGGCGTGTGCGCCTACGGGCTATCTTGATTTCGCGAAAGATCCTTCGCGATTCCTGTTTGTCTTACGAGCTGTGACATATGGCGTGTGCGGACTTGCGGTGGCGCGAACGCTGAGCCGCGCTTTTGTCCAGAATTGCGGACGTAACGCCCAGAAGTTTCCGAACTTCCTGATTCGGCTTGAAGCGAAGACGCTAAATCCGACGTTCTGGCTGATGCCCGTGTATGCAGTGGCGTTTGCGGGCGTTGGTGTGCTTTGGTATTTCTATGCAGGACCTGGTGTCCGTGTCGAAGAGAAGGCGCAGGCGGCTGAACGATTCTTGCAAAATGAGCGTTCAGTCAAGCGAGGACAATACTATTTGGAGAAGACAGCAGACTCTGGGTATGCACCATCCGTTTCCTTGCTTGCCGAACTCAAGCTCTTTGGTAAGTGTGGGTATTCGGTTGCGTTGGAGGATGGTTATGCGATGGCGTCCAAAGCTGCTGAGATGGAAGATCCGCGTGGTTGCCGTTTGAAAGGTTATTGCCTAGAATTCGGGAAAGGGGTGCAGCAAAACCTGACGGAGGCGAATGCGTGTTACGCAAAAGGCGCGAGCTTGAGAGATGACGAGTCCATCAAGGCCAAGGCCAGGACGGATGAGATCGCAAAGGTTTGGAATCTGGCCCATGCAAATGACAAGGATGCGCAATATAAGCTAGCATTGCATTATTTCAAGGGTGAGGGTATTGCCAAAGATGATGCCGTAGCTCGGAATTGGATGCAGAAATCGGCTGATGCCGGATTCGTAAAGTCGCAGATGACGCTCTGCGATTGGATGATCAAGGGCATTGGCGGAGAGAAGAACCCCGAACTGGGCGTAAGCTATTGTGAAAAGGCTGCGGGACAGGGCGATCCCGAAGCGATTGCGGTGCTTGGCTACTATTATTTTGAAGGCAAGGTCGTTAAGCAGAATTACAAGAAAGCTGTTGACGGATTCTTGCTTGCCTGTGAAAAGGGTTCTGAAAGCGCCCCGTACATGTTGGGCTATTGCAATCGAATGGGACTGGGTGTCGTGAAGAATGACAAACGTGCGTTCGACTACTTCAAGTTGTCTTATGAGCGAGGGTCGTTGCCAGGTGCATTTGCCTGTGGCGAATGCTACGAAACGGCGTATGGTGTCGAAGTCGATTATTCGGCGGCACTTGCCTGTTATGTCAAGGCTTCGGAAAAGGAATGGGATGCGCCTCTCCTGAAAAAGAGCGTTGCCGATGCCAAGTCCGCCGCTGTCAGGATCGCCAAGATTGGCAAGTACTGGAAATTGGCCAAGGGCGGAGATCCCGTTGCAATGGACGAAGTGGGGCAATGCTATGCATCGGGCGCGGGCGTGATGAAAGACGAAAGAAAGGCATATGAATGGTTCGCAAAGGCGTCCGCCAAAGACAATGTGTCGGGAATCGTCCATAAGGCAGATGCCCTTTATAAGGGCGTTGGAACGAAGCAAGACAGAAATGCCGCCGGCAAAGAGTATGTGCGTGCCGCCGAAAAGGGGAATGCGTATGGTCTTTATATGCAGGGGCTGTGTCACGAACGTGGCTATGGCATCGAGAAGAATCTGACAAGTGCCTATGCGCGCTATCAGGAGGCCGCCAAGAAAGGTTACGCGGCTGCAGCCGATGCGGCGAAACGAATCGCAGAGCCGGCAAAATACTGGGATGACGCCTTTAAGGGAAAGGAAGCAAAAGCACAATATAGTCTTGCCATGTGCTACAAGCGCGGAGGCTGTGGCGTTGACAAGGACGACATTGCGGCGTTTAAGTTGCTCCGCATGGCGGCTGATCAGGGAGATGCATTGGCATTGTTCGAGATCTCGAAATGCTATGCATCCGGAATTGGCACGCAGAAGAGTGATTCGGAGATGAACAATGCGGTCTTGGCTTCGGCGGCCAAGCAGTGCGCACCCGCATTGTTCTTTGCAGGAGAACTCTATCAAGTTGGGCGTTCGGTTGAACAGAACCTGACAACCGCTTGCAAGTATTTTATTCTGGCTGCAAAGGCAAAGTTCCCAGAGGCCAAAACGCGGGCGAAGATGATTGCGCATGTGGCGAAGTACTGGGATGCGGCGGTCAAAGGGGATGCCGACGCGCAATATGACCTTGGCATTTGCTATCGCGATGGCATTGAGATTGCCTCGGACATTTCGCGTGCAAAAACATGGCTCGGGAAGTCTGCGGCTCAAGGTCAACACGATGCAGAGTATGCATTTGCGGCTTTGAGTGTGGCAGAAGCCGCCGACAACAAGAAGGCCATTGCCGAGAATGTCGTGGACTTGCTCAAGAGAGCCGCTGCGGCAAATCAGGTTGACGCGAAAGTGTTGCTTGGTAAACTGCTGTACAATGGAGTCGGAACAGATGAAGATTATGAAGAGGCGGTAAAGCTTTGGGAAGAAGCTGCGGCCGCAAATAATCTGGAGGCCAAATACTGTCTAGGCGATTATTACTATACTGGCCGGGGACTGTTCAATTCTGGCAAGGATCAGGATAAGGCCAAGAGGACATGGGAAGCGGCATCTGAAGCTGGGAATGTCTCTGCCTCTCATCGTTTGGGATTGATCTATGCAAAGGGAACGGGACTCTTTGGAAGCGGAAAAGACAAGGCCAAGGCGCGAAAGTATTATTTGCGCGCAATCGAGAAGGGGTGTCGAGCGTCAATGATGGCACTTGGCGAGATGCTGAAAGATTCTGATTCGCCATCCGAACAAGCGGAGGGTGAGGAATGGCAGCGCAAGGCCAAAGACAGTACCGCAAAGGAAAACCAAAATCTCAGGTGGTATTCGGAATTCCAGACGCTTAATTGAGGCGATTGCATCAGGCTGTCACTTATGTGACAGCCTGATGCAATCTAAACACAAACAAACAGAAAGACTCAGAAGGATAAACTCGCAATGGACATTGTAATCAAGGATGGGAAGACAGAGATCCCGGCACAACGCTATGAGAATCGAACAGATATTGAACATCTATATGTCCCGGACTCGGTCGAAAAAATAGGCGTTGCGGCATTTCGCGGCTGTCGCAATCTGTCCGGGATTGAGTTTGAAGAAGGGCCGCGTAATCTTGAAATCGGTGCGGAAGCCTTTTCGGGATGCGATGCCTTGACGTCACTTAGACTGCCTGCGCGGGCGAATCGATTCTTGAGTCGTTGCTTTGCGAACAGTGGATTGCAATCTCTCGAAATAGGTGGCGGCGGTGATTTCATCCAGAAGGAATTCTTTCTCTTCGAGGGATGCCCGAATCGGGAAAGCCTTCAGGCGACGTTGGAAAATGAGCGGATTCGTCGGGCGGAACCTTTGAATGGAGGGCATGCTCGTCAACAAACATATCCGGGCAATGCACTTCTTGATGACTTGAAACGTGGCATGGGTTGTGGGCCTGGCAGGATCAGTGAAGGGCTGAGAGAATTGTTTAGGCGGATGAAGAGTGATGATATGTTCTTGATAGAATCATATGCGAGGAATTATAGACGCGTCTGCGATGCCTTCAATGGGACTAGAGATTGGGCTACGATAGACGGAGGAACACTGCGAGACCTTGTGATAGGCACATCGGCAAGGCAGGTTGCGGCGCTTGCATGGAGGGAGATCTCGGATCAAGCATGGTATGGTGCCGATCGTCAGCAAGTGTGTCGCATTTGCCACGAGATACAGGTCGAAGAAGCAATAAGTCCGGCTCGCGTCGAACAATGGCATCAAGAGTTCATTGGACTGTTCCCTATAAATTTTCATGCAGCCTTTTATCGACTCATGGCAATTGCAAAGTCGAAACAGGTTGTGCAAATTCCAACTACGGCGAAATTGGTTCCTTTGCACGAATGGTTCACGGGGTTGGAAGCGCCGACAATCCAGCAATCCGATTGGTGGGTATTGAGCCGAAGTGTACGACAGGCTCTGTCCGATATGCTGCCCGATGTTGATGTTTATCGGGCTGGCGCGTTCGCGTGGTATTTGGCGGAGGCTTTTAGACTTGACGTGAACGACGAAGGAAGGATGAGGAAGAAACGGGTATTGGCTTGGATGCGTGAACTTCAGATGATAGGAAGATGACCGATAGGCATTGTTTCATAAGTGTCGTAAGAGCGGACTGTGTTCACGCAGGAATGCTCATCGAAAAGGGAAGATGCCAATATGAATGCTGAAGGAAAAAATCTAGATTTAACGGGACACGAAGTGGCGCGGAAGATCCGGGGAAATCCCTCGTTGATTACCGCTTGTGGTGTGGCGTTGGAGATCTTGTCGGAATCGGATTGGCTGTATTTGCTTGACCATCAGCCAAATAGCGAGGAAGTCGTCTTGCGTTGTACAAAATGGCAACAGTTCAATCCCGATAAGGCTTGGCCAGGCCTCGGCGATGGGTTGGCGCACATCAAGTGGTTG
Organism: uncultured Kiritimatiellota bacterium; assembly: GCA_934635385.1. Lineage (GTDB taxonomy): Bacteria > Verrucomicrobiota > Kiritimatiellia > RFP12 > UBA1067 > UBA1067. The sequence continues at coordinate 59,945 of CAKTZI010000009.1, forward strand.
GCGTCCATCGTCAAGGACTGTGCCGAGATGGCCGCAATCACAGATGAAGGGTATGCGCGCAACTATGCGTTTGTCGCCCATGCCGCAAATCTTCAGGCACAGAAGATGGTGGTGTAAATGAGAAAACCAAGATTCTGTTTGGAGGCGTTGGATAAGGCGAAGCTTGTTGTGTGCGGTGCGTTGCTCGGCTTTCTGTTCATCGGCTGTCGGGACGAATCGGGCAAACAGAAGGAACCGATCCGTCAGGTCGAGACCGAAGCGACCGCACAGTCGGCGTCAACATCGCCGACACGACAGGCGAATGGAGACGAGTGGTGGAAGTTCCCTCACACAGGCGTGGAAATCATCGAAAGTACGCCACCAAATCCGCCGTGGAACGGCACAAACTATCCGTATGCATCATTTTCTGCGAAAGTCCAGAATCCGCAGCAGGGTCACCTGTCGGATGCGCAGTATCGTGCGCTTCAGGATTTTCTTGGCGCGGCCATCACGCATGGGCGGACACCTCACCGAACGGTCGAGGAGTCGATTGCGCGAATTCGGATTCCGTTTTGGGAGGTCGCCATTTGGGAACGGCGAAACCCCGCAGACTGGGGCGATAAGATCTACGGCTATGACATCTTTGAACTGGAAGGCCTGCCGACCTATCAGACTGAAAAATTCTACTGCTACAAGATTCGCCATCAGGAAGGGCCCGCCAGCGCAAGCGTCGAGACGTATGTCGTCTGGAGTTGGGAGCGGATGTCGCCCGTGAAGATTGGCGACATCCTTGATTTGTCGCGACATGAAAGGCGATTGCGACGGTTGCTCCGGCGACAGGTGCTACGGGATTGGTACGCCCACCTTGGCGAGAATTTCAACCCAGATACGGTGCTGGCGGACTACGCTCGAAACTGGCCACATGAGTTTGACAACTTCTACCTGTCCGACAAGGGCATCACATGGGTTTACGAGGCCGGTTGTGTCCAGATCGGTGCCATGGGAATGGCGAAAACAACCCTGTCGTGGGAAATCCTTGAACACTATCTCGTGGACAAGTCGCTTATGCCGACGGGTAAAGAGTGACTCGGAACGCAGCAGACCTGCCATGTGGTTTCGGCATCCAGTTGCGCTTTGTCAAAAAAAAGCGTATACTTTCTTTTGACAAATTGAGTGGTAAGGGAATGATAGAAACCATAAAAACATATTTAAGCGAGGGATTCGGTGGCCTTGCGAAATGCGAGAGCGTTTGCGCGCCCTTGACGCTTCCTCTTGTCATAGGCAAAGGCTATTGGTTTTACACTTGTGAAATGCAGAGTCAGGCGTTTGTCCTGTCGGTGGCTAAAGAGGGGACGATTCATACGCCGAAGCGCATTCAACGCGAACTGCTCGAAGTTTCCATGACTTTCGGAATGCCCGCTGTCTATGCGGCTCGATGGCTACAACCACATGATCGGGAGCGGCTTCTTGCCCTTCGTCAGCCATTTGTCGTGCCGAACAAGATGGTGTATCTGCCGTTTCTAGGTCTGATGCAGGACACGTCTCGTCGGGAAATTGTAATTAATCGAACCGTGTTCTCTTCTGTTGCACAACTTATTGTCCTCGGTGTTCTGGAGCATCGGCTCGACAATCCGATAACGATACAGGATGCCGTCGAGCGTTTGGGGTTTTCCTCGCCGGCCATTCAGAATGCGTTTCGAGAGATTGAGCATTTTGGGTTTGCCGAACGCAGAAAAAGGATGGGATCAAGAACAGTGGAGCTTGCCTTTGGGCAGACCGGGCGAGTGCTTTGGGAGCGGGTGAGAACGCATCTTGTTTCGCCAGTTCGCAAGGTTGTTGGTCTGGCGATGCCGCCCGGAAGCGATTGTGTTGTTGCTGGTGTGGATGCGCTGGCGGCGATCGGTCGGTTGAACGAGCAACCTCCAACAGAGTTTGCAACCGCCCTTGCAGGATTTTCAAAGCGTGGGTATGCGGTTATCGGGGCCTTGGGAGCGCCTGTGAAACTCCAGTTGTGGGCCTACAGTCCGACGAGGCTTGGCGGAAATGCGCCGGATGTCCTGTCTCTCGTCCTGTCGCTTGCGGATGAGCGAGACGACAGGGTGCAGATTGAGGTGGACAGAATCTTGGAGGAATTCAAATGGTAATGGGACTTGATGTGTTCAAGCGGTTCTTTGCAGATTTCCGCGATTGCTATGTCCTGATCGGTGGTAGTGCGTGTGACGTGTACTTTGCCGATCTGGAGTTGTCATTTCGAGTCACGCATGACCTCGACATGATTCTTTGTGTCGAGGCATTGACTTCAGCGTTCTTCGCTCGATTTTGGGAATTTATCCGAGTGGGTGGGTATGAGAACCGCCAGAAATCTGACGGGCATCGCCAATTCTACCGCTTCACGAGGCCGACAAGGGTTGGCTATCCGGCCATGCTTGAACTGTTCTCACGCAAGGCTGACTTTCTTCCGGACACCGTTACGGGACACCTCACGCCGATTCCCGCTGGCGAGGAGGTGTCGAGTTTATCGGGAATTCTTCTTGATCAGATGTATTATGATTTTGTGATGGCAAATCGTCGCGAGATTGACGGCGTGACGATTCTGAGCCCGATTGCCCTAATTGTTCTGAAGGCGGTGGCGTGGCTTGATCTTACGAATCAGCGCGCGGCCGGTGACAGGCACGCCTACTCGAAAGACATCAGCAAGCACAAGAATGACATTGCGCGAATCGCGGCGACGCTCGGTGCGCATGATTACGGGTTGCCGAACGAGATCAAGGCGAAAATGCGAGAGTTCATGGTGCGCTACAAGGCCGAGCCTCTTGATTCGTCGGCGCTGGGTGTGGCACTCAATGCGGACGACATAAAGACTCGACTATTCACCTGCATGGGAATCGCTTAACCTAAAAATAGCAGTTGGAGATCACCCGGATCTTTACAATCGCACACGGAGGCATGGAGACACGGAGTTTCTTCTCTCAACTGCTTTTTTTAGGGTAAACCATGAAAATAACAAAGACGCTTTGACGGGATGTCGCCAGCATTTGATATAATACGCGCAAATGAAAATGAATCTGTTGATCTGTGCCGTTGCGATGGTCTGCGGATGCGGACAGGACAAGACGGCTGAATGCGTGTCGGAAACTTGCTCCTCGACCGGCAGTTCTTCTGTCGCGTGCGCCGCCGACGTCCGCTTGCCGAGAGGGCGGGTGGCGTTCGTGCGCGAACATCATGGGAGCGTCGTGCTTGAGTGTCCGGCGCCGTTAGGACTTGACGCAAGCGAATACAAGGCGTTGACGGCGTTCGCGGGCGACCTGATTTTCGCGAAGGCGAGACCTTGCACGGAATGCGCCTCGCGGGTCTTGTACTGCGATGACAATTTCTTCAGCTTGGGCGTCTGGCGCTCGCGGAAGGACGAGCCATCGGCCCTGAAGAAGATGCGCGACTTTGGCTCGGACGGTTGCTGCCGTGACGAGTTCCTTCTCGGCGAGACGCGACTGGCCTCGTTCGCGCGGCGACTGGGGCGGCGGCTGGCCTTTGATGACGTGTTTGTGTCCGGGGCGCTTCCCGTCATCCGAACGGCGCTTGTCGGGGAGCTGTCGCGTCTCGCGACGGATACGCCTTTCTTGCCGCCGGGGGCACGGGAGTCGTTCGAGACGGTGGACGATGCGACGTTCCGCGCGTGCCTTGAGAACTTTGCCGTGGCAGCGACGGCCATTCGCTTCATGCTGCCGACGCGGCTGATTGGCGTGGCGGAGCGTTGGCTGGACTGGTCGCTGCCGCTGGACGCATGTCGGGGAATTCTCCGTGAGGGCTTTGTTCGCCCGCACGCGTCGCGCGCGCCGCAAGGCGCCGGGACGGACGGTTTGCGTATGATCGCTTGGTGTGCACGGAGCGGCAGGCTTGTGCGGCGGGGATTGACGATTGCCTCTCCAGCGGACTGTCGATCGACATCGAATATCCGGTTGGCGGATTCCCCGCGTCGGCGAATCCGGCGGCCGTCGCGGCTTTCGTGGCAACGGTGCTGACGCGGGGCGAGTTCGCCTGCACGAATGTTGAGGCTGCCGTGTCCGCGCTGAAAGACGATTTTCGGAAAGCGTGTGCCGCGGACGAGGCCGAAGCGCGGAAGGAGGGGGCGGCGTGCGGTGGTTCGCGCTTCGATTCCTGCAAGGGACGTATCCTGTTCATGAATGGGCAATACCTTTCCTATCGGAACGCCTACCAGCACCATTGCACCTGTGGCATGGGCGTCACGAACGGCGTGTTCGGGTTCGCCCAGAACCGTCCGCTCACGAGCGGCGATTTCCTGCGACCGTCGGCGCGCGACGCCGTGCTGCGGCTGTTGTGGCGGCAGGTCGAAAAGGACATGGATTTGACGTTTGAGTTTTCCGATTACGGGAAGAACTGTCCCAAGACGCTGGAGAAATTCTCCGTGGACGGCAAGGGCATCACGTGGCACTATGATGCCGGAGAGGTGAAGGTCGGTGGCAAGGGCCCCGCCGAGACCACGCTCACGTGGGAGCAGCTGAAGCCGTATCTCGTTTCGCCCGCTGTCGTGCCGTCAAACGGCGGGACGCCTCAGGCGCTTGTGAACTGGGAGTTGCTGAAGTTTCCGAGGCCTGTTTCGAGTCGCGATGGATCGGCGAGAACGGATGAGTGAACGCCGACGGTCGCACAGATTTGATATAATCTTCAGCATGACGACAGATGACATGACTCGGTATTGCGTGGGGACGTTCTGCTGGCGATCGAACAGGAGGCCCTCCGAGCAGATGCTGTGCGTCGGGCGAAACGAAATCGATGGCATCCCCGTCGAGGTCGTCCGCAAGCGCGTCCGTCGGATCAACCTCCGCATTTCACCAGACGGCACGTTGCGCCTTTCCCTGCCAGATCGCGGCGTGACGCTCGCGCAGGGCGAGACGTTCCTGAAGGAGAAGTGGAACTGGGCCGTGAAGGCGCGGCGCGCGGTGCTGGCGCGTCCGCCGGCGCTGATGGTGCCTGTGACAGACGCGGAGCGCGCCGCCTTGTCGGCCTTGCTGGACGAGCTCAATGCCGCTTGGGCGGCGCGGCTGGGCGAACACGATGTCACGTGGCGGATTCGCAAGGTGAAGTCCGTCTGGGGTTGCTGTCACTGGCGCACGCGGTACATCACCTACAACGAGGCATTGGCGCACGCGCCGCGTGAGCTGGTCGAGTATGTCGTCGTCCACGAGCTGACGCATTTCGCCGTCCACGGACACGGCCCGGCGTTTTATGCGCTCATGGACGCGCGACTTCCCGGCTGGAAGGAGCTGCGCAAGCGGCTTAATGTGCTTTGACGCCACGCTCGTCCTGTCGGCCCACGTGGTGTCGTGCGTGCTGCTGCATCGCATCGAGGGCGTTCGCGAAGGAACCGTGTTGGGCGTCTTTCTCGTTGGTTGCACTACCATCCCATAGGGGCGTAGTCGTCTGACGGAAGCCCTGATTTCATTGGCTTTCGCTCGCGTTTTCCGGATTGTCCTGTTCCAAAGTCGCGGTGGAACGCCGCCATGAGCAAGAAGTTTCTTGGTAAGAAGGCGGAGCTGCAACCGAAGCGGGGCTGTTTGTGGTATAATGCACGTCATTCGATTCGAACGTTCGAACAACGAGACTTGAAACAACGAGAAGACTTGGAGCGCTTATGAAACTTGACCCGACGAAGATGAAGGACTGGCAGATCGCCGAAGCGGCCGAAGCGAACCTGAGGCCCGCCGCCGATCTCGTAAAGGAACTTGGCATTCAGGACGGCGAATGGGACGCTTACGGGAAGTTCCTCGCGAAGGTGGACGTGACGAAAGTCCTGAAGCGCGTGGGCGCGGGCCGTCGCGGTAAGTACATCGACGTGACGGCGATCACGCCGACCGCGCTCGGCGAGGGCAAGACGACGACGACCCTCGGTCTCGTCGAAGGGCTCGGTCGGCTCGGCAAGAAGGTGATCGGCTGCGTGCGCCAGCCGTCGAGCGGGCCGACCTTCAACATCAAGGGCTCCGCCGCCGGCGGCGGGCTTGCGCAGGTCGTGCCGCTCACGTCGCTCTCGCTTGGCCTCACGGGCGACATCGACGCGGTGACGAACGCGAACAACCTCGCGATGGTCGCCCTCAACGCGCGCATGCAGCACGAGCGCAACCACGACGACGCCTGGCTGGCCGAACGCGGCCTGAAGCGCCTCGACGTCGACGAGAGCCGCATCCAGTTCCGCTGGGCGATGGACTTCTGTGCGCAGGGGCTCCGCAACATCGAGATCGGCAAGGGCGGCAAGCTCGACGGCTACACGTGCGCGTCCGGCTTTTACATCACGGTCGCTTCGGAGGTCATGGCGATTCTCGCGATGGCGTCTGACCTGAAGGACCTGCGCGAGCGCCTGTCGAAGATCATCGTCGCCTACTCGAAGGCGGGCGCGCCCGTCACGACGAAAGACCTGGAGGTCGACGGCGCGATGTGTGCGCTGCTCGTGAACGCGATCAAGCCGACGCTGATGCAGTCGCTCGAAGGCCAGCCGATGTTCGTCCACGCGGGGCCATTCGCGAACATCGCGATCGGGCAGAACTCGGTTGTCGCCGACCGTCTCGCCTGCGCGCTCGGCGACTACGTCGTCACGGAGAGCGGCTTCGCGTCCGACATGGGCTTCGAGAAGTTCTGGAACATCAAGTGCCGCTGTTCGGGACTGAAGCCCGACGCGGTCGTGCTGGTCGCGACGGTGCGCGCGCTGAAGGCGCACGGCGGCGCGCCGAAGGTCAAGGCGGGGCTGCCGCTTGACCCGGCCTACACGACGGAGAACCTGGCGCTCCTCGAAAAGGGGTGCGACAATCTGCTCGCGCACATCGACATCATTCGCCGCGCGGGCGTTCAGCCCGTCGTCTGCCTCAACGCCTTCTACACCGACACGCCGGCGGAGCGCGAGCTCGTCCGCAAGGTCGCGGAGCGCGCGGGCGCGGCGTTTGCCGTCTCCGACCATTGGCTCAAGGGCGGCGAAGGCGCGCTCGATCTCGCTCAGGCGGTCATCGCGGCGTGTGATGCGCCGAACGACTTTGCGTATCTCTGCGATCTCGCCGAGCCGCTGAAGGATCGCATCGAGAAGCAGGTGAAGGAGATCTACGGCGGCGACGGCGTTGACTACGAGCCGCTGGCGGCGGAAAAGCTCGCGGCGCTTCAGGCGAATCCCGAAACGGCGCACCTGCCGGTCTGCATGGCGAAGACGCAGTATTCGCTCTCGCACGACCCGAACCTGCTGGGGCGGCCGAAAGGCTGGCGCCTGCCGGTGCGGGACGTCCTTCTCTATCAGGGCGCGGGGCTGATCGTCCCTGTCGCGGGCGAGATCAAGCTCATGCCGGGCACGTCCGCCTCGCCGGCTTTCCGTCGCGTCGACGTCGATGTCGAGACGGGAAAGGTGCGCGGCCTGTTCTGACACAGGCCGTCGGCCCTGCCCAACCGCAAAAGAAAAAGTCGTTCAAGGCGTAGCAGATAAGCGAAGTTCTGTTCGATTCCCGCGTGCGCGAATTGCGCAAGGCGCGGTGAAAATGCTATACTACAAGACTGTCGTCTCGGTGTGCGCGCGCATGTCGGGGCGGCGTTAGCAAAAAAGCTGCAAGGCAATCGTCTCGCGAAATGTAGGAAGTTTCAGTAATGACGATACAGTTGCAGAGGACACGCATGCCCTGCGTGCCTCTCTTCGTATTTCATTACAGGCCTTTCCTACAGCCTCGCGGGAGATACGGAGAGAGGACTTTCTTTCGCATGGACAACGCGGGCTATCCTGATGACAGGACAACGGCTGTACTTCTCATGAAGGAGGACAGGGCGGCATGGCAATTCGTCCTGTCGCGCCTCATCGACCAGGAGAAGAAGGCGAAACGTCGCAGTCAGCTGCGGGCGGAGTGGGGCGTCGACCTCTACGATCTCCTCGGCCGGCTGTACGAGGACATGGTCTTCAAGGGCAAGCTGGCCAACTACCGGGGCGAAGGCTCCCTCATCGGCTGGATGCGCCATTATCTGGACGGCTACCTCAAGCGGTCGAACCCGAACGACGGGCGCCTGGTCGACATTGACGGGGTCGCCCCCGGCACGGAGGGCGACGAGCGGACGCTGGGCGAGAAGATCGCATTCGAGCTGTCAGAGTCGCAGCGCGGCGACGCCTATTCGGGAGAAGGCCTGCCGGTGTTGCGCAACGAGAACTGGAGTCTCGTGCAGAAGTGCTTTGCGGAACTCTGGCAGAGGAACGCGGCGCAAGCGTACGTCATGCTCCTAAAACTCCGTTTCCACATGCCTTCACTGGAAATCAAGGAACGGCTCGGCATCAGCTCGGCGGCCAACGTCGACCAGCTCTTCGCCCGTGCCGTGAAGCAGATGAAAGAACTGAAGGTGAAGAATGAATGCTGAAGCGATTCCGCTGACGCTCGAACAGGCGACGCTCGTTCTCGTGGACGATGCGGCGCGGCGGCGTTTCGAGGACGAGGTGCTGTATCCGGGGCCGTCGACGGTGACGGACGAGGAGGCGCGGGTCATCGACCGCTTTACCGAGGAGACGTGCCGTGCGCCCGAGACGCTGAAGCGGCGGCTGGCGGATTTCGTGGCCGCGCGTCAGGCGGACATCCTGGGGGCGGTTGACGGCTATCGGCTGGCGGCGGCTCGCCGCGATGCGCGTGCGCCCGATGCCGCAGAAAGCGCGCCGAAGGAGCCGATTCGGTTTGTCTTCGTGTCGGACGAGACGGAGAACGACCGCTTCCTGTGGCGGGCGGAGCTCGTCGTGCCGGGCGAGGCGACGGCCGAGACGCTTCTGGACGTTTCGGTGCAACAGCGTGACGGACGGGCGGCGGAAGGGCAGTTCAAGTTGGCGGGTGTCGTCTTGCCGCTTCAGGCGGGGAAGGCCAGCCTGCCGTTCGGACTGTTCCTGATGGGCCTGAAAGACTCGAACGTCGAACTGGTTTCGCCGGGGGGACAGACCCTGAAAGGACATCTGATCTTCTTCTGATGGAAGCGCCGTCCTACAAGCTGTCCGCCGGGCAAGTCGCCTGCCTTTCCGCCGTCGCCGCCGGAAGATACAGGGTCTGCAATCGGTGTGCGGACTATCCGCAGGCGGTTTCGCTGACGGACAAGTTTGCGGACGCGGGGGACCAGGCCCTGCGGAACGCCTGTGTCGTCCATGCGGTGACGGCGCTCGTGGAATATTTCGAGGACGGCAAGAACAGGCTGAGCGCACAGTACCTGATCGAGGTGACGCGCCTGTCCGAGCGGGACTGGCTCAAGCGCAACCTGGACGCGCTGGCGCAGGGGCGGCCGTGCGAAGCCGATTTCGCGGCGGCTTTCGAGGGGCCCGTGGCGCAGGTCAGGATGCTGGTCGCGGCGAACGGCGCGAAGAGTCCGGCGACGGCCTCGTTCATCGACTCGTTCGGCAGGCAGATCGCGCGGCGGCTGGCGGCGGACAACGGCACGCGCATCCGCCGGGCGTTCGAGGCGCTGGAGAAGTACGGCATCTGCCGTTTCCGGCTGTGGCCGTATGCGAATGTGGCGTCCGTGGCGGAAGTGGCGGACGGCGCGTTTCCGCCGGGGGCGCATGAGGACGCGCGGAAGCATCGGGTGGTGAACGGCCTCTACATCCTGCGCGCCCCCAACAACGTGGACGAGATTCGCGGCATCCTGTCGGGCGCGAACGGGCGCCGCCGGATGCCGGTCTGCGTGGGCGTGGACGTCTTCGAGGGCTGTGACGGCGCGACCTTCGCGTTCCCGACGTGCGATCCGGACGGGCGCGTCGCGTCCTTCAAGGGGATTCACGAGATGTTGCTTGTCGGCTACCGGGATGACAAGTCCTTTGCCGGCGGCGGCTTCTTCATCGTCCGCAACAGCTGGGGGACGGACTGGGGCAAGGACGGCTACGGACGCATCCCCTACGCCTACATCGAGTGCTTTTGTCGCGAGGCCGGGACGATTCTTCAGGATCTCGTCGATTATGTCGGCGAACGCGGGCTTTCCGCGTCGGTGAAGACGGGGCATCCGGTCTGCGCGGCATCTGGCTGGAGCCTGGCGGCCGCCGCGCTTGTCGGCGGTGGCGTCTGGGCCTGCCTTGCGCACCGCGAGCAGGTGCGCGTCGCGCCGGAGGAAGTCGTTGCGTCCGAGACAAACGTTATTGAGGCGGTTGTCGAAGCGGTGACAAATGTCGTGGAGGTTGTTTCCGATGCGACGAACGTGGTCGAGACGGTTTCTGAGGCGACGAACGTGGTTGAGGCCATTTCCGAGCCTGTTGTCGTCGTACCAGAAACGAACGAGGCAACATATATCGAAGCTAAGGCACCTGTTCTCCGTGCCTCACCCCGCATAGCGCCTGCTACGCAGCTCGCTTCGCTTGGGGGATATGTATCTCCGTGTGAGACCACCTCGTCTTCGTGTGCGACAACCCACGTGTCAACTGCTGAACTTCAAGATCTCACACATATCCCCCAAGCGGAGCGCGCCGCGCAAGCGGTCGCTAGAGGGGTGAGGCACGGAGCCACGGAGTCTGTGCAGACGAATGTTGAAGCGCGTGTTGTTTCAACGGACGAAGTTAAGGTCGCAGAGCCGGAGCCTCCCGTTATCGATCCTGAACCTCCTGCTGTCGACCCCACACCACTCGTTGTTGACCCAACACCACCCGTTATCGAGCCTATACTTCCCGTTCTCCGTGCCTCTAAACCTCCGTGTGAGACACCTCATATCGTTGTTGCAGAACCACCCAAGCCTCCCGTTGAGAAAGTTCCGCAGCATATTCTCATTTCGGCGGCGGGGCTTGATTCCAAGGTCTATGGCTTCCTTCTGCGCAAGTTCTACCGTACTCGCGACGTGTCAATCCGGCGTGGGGAGGCGAAGGGCCTGATCGTCGTGACGGCGCGGACGCATGAGCCCATCCGCGCGGCGCTGTCCGAACGCTTCGCTGTCGAAGAGACGGACGCCGCGCACTGGAATGTCCGCGAAAAGCCGCGCGAATATGCGTTTTCCATGCGGTTCTTCTGCGAGAGCCGCGAGGAATTCGACGCCTTGCGAGCGTGCCTGATGCGCACGGACGTGCCGTTTGCGGTGGAGATCCTGTCGTCGCCGAACGGGGACGTCCGTTGGCTGGACGCCACGGTGACCTTCCGTTCGCCTGACGGAAAGGTGCCGGATGCGCGGCGGTGCGTGGCCGACTTCCTGCTGAAAAGCGGGGCGGACGGCGAACGTGCAGACTGGCTGGCGCCGAACAAGATCAGGAGCATTCAGAAACTGTGAAAAAACTTTGTCAAATCACGGCATGTCAAATGCCTAATGAAACACGAAAGGGAAAAACGAGATGAGAAAAGGGATGAAGATGATGATGGCAGGTGCGGCGGTCGCCGCGCTGGCGGGCTGCGTGTCCGCGCCTGTGCCGCCGCTGGACACGCGGGTGACGGTCGCCGAGGACGTGCGGCGGGACATTTACGTCACCGACGTCCGCTGCTCGAAGGGGAACGGCGAGTTCTACGTCTTTCAGGCCAACGTGGTCAACAACACGAGCCGTGACATGGCCCTGGAATACAAGGTTCAGTGGCTGGATCGGGACGGCATCGCGATCGACTCGATCGTCAGCGGCTGGCAGAAGGCTCTCGTCGCGGCCAAGGAGATTCGCGGCCTGAAGGCGACGGCGCCGCGCCGTGACGCGGCCGACATGCGCTTCTACGTGCGCCGGATGCGGACGGCCGATTGAGTGTGAGATTGAAACGAAAGGAAAAGAAGAAAATGAAGAAGACGATTTTTTCGCTTGTTTTGCTGGGGATGGCCGTTGGCGGTTGCCGGTCGATGAGTCCCGACTACGTGCCGGTGGCCAACACGCTGTCGCGCAGCGATTTGGAGTATGCGGTCGGACAGGCCGTGCAGTCCGTCTTGGCGCAAGACCGGATCAAGGTCGCGACGGAAGGGGCGACGGCGGTCTTCTCGGTCATGGACGTCGAACTCGACACGGACGACCGTGGGCGCAACGCGGAGCCGCTGGTCGAAGAGCTGACGATGCTGCTCCGGGAGGAGCTGACGAACAGCGGCAAGGCGGTCGTGAAGAACCGTCGCATCGGCATGGGCGGCTATGCCGAGCAGAACATCAAGGTCGACTACATCCTCCTGAGCAAGCTCATGGTGCGCGACGTGCCGGCGGTGAGCGGCAAGGTCGCGAAGTCCTACACGCTGAACCTGACGCTGGTCGATGCGCGGAGCGGACTTGAGTTCTGGCAGAAGCGCGTCGCCATCAAGGATCTGAACGCCTCGCGCGCCAATTCGCTTTGATTGACCCCAAAACACAGACACAAAGAGACACAACACACAAAAACAAACATCCATCCGAAAGGAACACGAAAAATGAACATGAAGAAACTGATTGCCGTCGGGACTTTGCTCCCGTTTGCGGCCCTGGCCGAAGACCCGGCCGTCGTAACCGAAGCGCAGGCCAAAGAAGCCAATGCGGATGTCACTGTCGAACTCACGGCACGTGAGTCGATGCAGCAGCTGTTCGATGACTTTGCCAAGACAAAGGGTAAGGACTTTGCCTATGGGATTCGCGACAAGAAGACGGGTATTGTCTATTACTGTGCGCAGTCGACGGTTTCCGTTTCGCCGGTGAGCAATATGTTCATTCAGAAACGGCAAAGTGCGTTTGATGCGGCGTTTGACGACATCCTTGGGCGATATGTTGCTTATCGGACAGGCGAGAACATCACGAAATCGACGAGCAGCCTGTTCTCTGACGATTCGAGCGATGTGCTGGAAACCCCGAAGAGCCTTGAGGAGGCGTCCAAGGGGGTTTGGAAAAAGATCAAGGTGGCAGGCGAGGCTGCTCTCGACAAAGGACTTCGGTCGTTGGGTGTCGATCCGAGCAAGTATGACGGCAAGCCGGTGGAGGTGAAGCGCACTACTTACGCCGAGTCGATGATGAAGGAAAGCGCGGTGCGTGCGCTTGGTTCGGCGATTGGCGTCACCGTTGTCAAGACGATGGAATCTCACTCGGCAGATGGTGTGTATGTGATTGGCGTGATTGCCAAGTACGACCCGATGGTTGAAGAGGTTGCACGGTGCATTGCGCGAGAGGTACGTCCTAACATTGAGTTGAAGAAGGGCATTTCGGCGGCCTCATTGATCAATAAGCCTGCGGACGTGCTGGCACAGAACTTCGGGGTTCGTTTTTATTACAATGAAGAGGGTGCACCTGAGATCATCGCCTTTGGTCAGTGGGCGTCTGGTTATACGGGTAAGAACGCACGTATCGCAGATCGGAAGCAGGGCGTTGCGGCAAGCAATGCAGAAATGGCCGCGAACCAAATGCTGACGGAATTCATTGGCGGATGCTATTCGTATGATGCCAAGAGTACGCGCGGTAGCCAGATTGAAGAAGCGAATATCTTTGACGAGAACGGGGGTGTTCGCGAAGAAAGCATCGACAAGCTGATTTCCGTCTATCGCCGGGAAAATGTGATGAACGGAAAGAAACGGATGCGCGGTCGTTCCTATCCGAGCTTCCGAGACATCAAGCATTCGGCTGGACAGAAGATTGCATTCTGTGCGCTTCGCTATGACTTTGACATCTTGGAGAGCGAAAAAACTGACTACCGCAAAAAAGTAGAGGAGAAGAAAACGACCGCGCCAAAGGACGAGGCCAAGGGCACGGCTGGAACGGCCGAAGGCGACACCTACGACTTCTAATTCGGTGAAAGAACTCCGATGATTACAGCTCTCGCTACCGCTCCGCAGGCTATTGCTGGCTTCGCAGAAGCCAACCCCAAAACAATCGTTTCTCAGACCGTTTTCGGGGAATGGGCTGCCTTTCGGAGACCTATTCTGCGGAGCGGTAGCGAGAGCCCTACGGATCGGAGTTAGATTCCGTCATCGGAAACAGAAGCACCATATCTAATTGTCGAAACAATAAGAAAAGGAATCATCGTATGAAAAACCTGCGAACCCTGTTTGCCCTTCTGATGACCGCATGCGCGGTGGCCCTGACGGGCGCGGGCAAGGATGTTGTCCGAACTGCGACGGGGGTCGCAGGTTCCGAACGTGAGGCCGTGAACGATGCGCTCATTCGGTCGCTTGAACAGCATTACGGAGCCTTGGTCGAATCGACGACCAAGCGCGCCGTAAAGGATGTCGAGGTCATCAAGGATTCGGATGGTCAAGAGTCTTCTCTGAACGAATTGAATACGGCATTGGAGAAATACATCTCCAAGAACGCCAACGGGAAGATTTTGGGCTATGAAGTCGAATCCTCGACTTACGACGCGACGACGCGAAAGTACACGGTCACCCTTTCCGTCCGCTTTCCGGGGCCGTATGTCGTCGGGCGCAATCCCCACAACCTCCGCAAGATGGTCGTGGCGACGTTCCGTCCGACGGGGACGACGTTCGCACGGAACGGGAGCGCCGTCGGCACGGCGGACTGGGCGCGGATTTTGGGCCAGAAGCTGAACGAGCAGCTGACGCAGACGCGCAAGTTCACGATGCTCGACCGCGACTTCGACACGGAGGTCGCGGCGGAAATGGCGCGAATCTCCGCGAGCGACGCCGCGCCGGGCGAGGCGGTCAAGCTCAACCAGAAGCTGGGCACGGACTACCTCGTCGTCGGCACGATCGCGTTCAGCGACGTGGCCGCGCCGACGGTGAATCCGTTCACGGGCGAGACGCGCCTGCCCGCGCCGGCGACGTTCGCCGAAGTGTCCTACCGCGTTCTCCTGGCGGCGACGGGCCAGCTCAAGTGGGCGGACACCGTTCGCCTGGACGCTTCGGCTTTCGCCGCGCTCGACGCGACGCAGTTCGTGTCCGCCTCGGCGGAGCAGGCGGCCACGGAGATCTGCGCGTCGATTCTCTCGGCGATTCTGCCGTTCGAGGTCGTCGGCAAGACGGGATCGGGGCAGCTTGTGATCGGACAGGGCGGCAAGACGGTCTTCGTCGGCGAGCGCATGACCGTGTTCGCGTTGGGCGAGAAGGTGCGGGATTCGCGGACGGGCGAGGTTCTCGACCGCATCGAGGACGAAGTCGGGACGGCCGAGATCGTGCGCGTGCTCGAAAAGCTCAGCTACGCCAAGGTGCTGTCGGGCGATGCGTCGAAGATGGGCAAGGGCTGCCGCGTCCGGCGCGCATTCGCGGCGCAAGACGGCGCGGCTTCCGCGCTGCCGGAGAGCGATCCGATGGTCAAGCCCGTCGAGGGCGGTGTGTTTCTTCCGTTTGGAAATTAAAAGAGAGGAGTCGATCAGATGAAGCGTTGTCTTTTTACAGTTGTTGTGGGGTTTGCGGTGGTTTGTTCGGCCGCGCCGTTCCGGGCGGGCGAGGGAATCGCGAACGACCGGGCGACGGGAACGCACGCCCGCGACGTCACCTACGTCTCGCGCGGCCAGCAGGATTACTACGGCTATCGCGGCTATGATCTAGCGATTGGCGGCACGCTGCTTGCGTGGGCCGTGCCGAACGAGGAGAGCACCGTCACGGGATTGCGCCTGAACTTCGGCTGGGGCGCCTATCGCGCGACGCGCGGCCTCGATCTCGGCGCGTTCTCCGTCAGCCGCGAGGCGTCCGCACTTCAGGCCAATTTCCTCGGACAGGCCACGACGGGGAACATGAACGGACTGCAGATCGGCGGCGTCAATGTCGTCGGCGGAGAAATGTGCGGCGTGCAGATTGGGGTGGTCAATGTCGCCGAACGGCTGTCGGGCGTGCAGATTGGGCTCCTGAACTTCGCCGTCTCGCAGCGCTTCTTCCCGATTGTCAACATGGCTTTCTAAGAGTAACCACGGATTTCACGGATTGCCACGGATTAGATTATGAAACAGATGCAAAACCTTTGTGACTGCGGACGGGACAAGCCCGTCCCTCCCGAAATGGGCGAATCTTGTAAAGACACGGGAGGGACGCGCTTGTCGCGTCCGAGTTTTGCCCGATTCAGTTGGAGCGCGTTGGCGTGTGCGGTTGCCGTGAGCGGCTGTCACACGGCTGACTTGGATCTGATGGCGCAGTATGCGGACGGCGTGGCGTCCGGGCGGACGGCCGCTGTGTGCGAGGCGGTCGTCGAACGTGCGGACGAAGTCGCGCAATCGCAGCTGATGTGGACGCTGGACGCGGCGTCCGCCAAGTCCTTTGCTGGCGATATCCCGGAATCGAATCGGCTCTTCGATCGTGCCGAGGACATCTTGGAGGAAAACGACAAGACGGGCACGGCCTATCGGGGCGCGAACCAAAGTGTGTCGGTCATCTCGGATGACTTTGCGTTGGACTACGATTGCGGCGGCACGGAGCGGATGTTCTGCAACGTCTACAAGGCGCAGAACTACGCGGCGCAGGGGAGCCGGGCGGCGGCGAACGCCGAGCTGAACCGTGCGCTGGTGCGGCAGGAGGGATGGCTCGCCGTCTGCCGCGATCGCATCGCGCAGGAACAGGCGAAGATTGACGCAGACGTGAAGACGTATGTTGGCGAGCAGAAGGCGTTCTCCGGCAATTTCGCGTCCGTCTGGGCATCTGCTGAATTGGGCAATAACCTGTACACGGCCTACGGATACGATCCGAGGAAGGACGGTCGTCCGACCTTCTTGGCGGAACGTGCGTTCATGAATCCGTACCTCTGCCACCTGTCGGGTGTGCTGAAGCGCATCACGATGTCCACGGGCGGCGAAGCCTACCTGAAGGATGCTGCACGCCTGCTGCCGCGCCATCCGGTCGTCACGAACGACTTTGCCGAGGCGGAGTCGGGACGGTATCCGCAGAACCAGGTCTGGATCTATGTGGAGGACGGCATGTGCGCGCGACCGGAAGCGGTGAAGATTCCGTTCCCGAAGGACGTGATTCCCCTTCAGACGCTGTATGCGCCGGATGCCGCGTTCTATCTGCCGCGCCTGACGCCGCAGTCAGCGAGCGGCGTCGACTATTCGGTTGCGGGCGGCGAATTTGTGCCGCTTTTGGACGTGGATGCGTCGTTGAGTGCCGACTTCCGTGTGCGACTCAATGGCATTGTGGCACGCGAGGTCGCGAAGCGCGTCGCGCAGGTCGGCACGGAGATTGCGGCGGGCATGATACGGGATGGCGCAGTGGGCGTTGCGGCTTACAAGCAGGCGAAGGGCAAGAAGAAAGACGCCCAGACGGCGGCTGTCGTCGCGGCGGGCTCGGCACTCGTCAACTTGGGCATGAAGGCATGGAACGCGGCGACGCAGACGGTCGACGTGCGGTGCTGGAGCGCACTGCCGCAGCGGGTGCTGGTCACGCGCGTGGCGCGTCCGGCGGACGGCAAGGTTGTGGTCGTCGCCGGAGCCGAGACGCTGACCGTGCCGGTTGAGGAGGGGAACGCCATCATCTGGATTCGCAAGCCCTCGCAGGCTGCGCCAGCCGTCGTGCGAACATTTTCCGTCAGACCGATTCTTTGAGGCGGCCTAAAGAATCATCGTAAGCAAATACGGAAACAACAAGAGAGAGGGAAAAGACGAAATGACACTTGGACAGCTGGCAAGGTTGAGCGGGCGCGGGGCGCTTGTGCTCAAGGAACTGAAGATCGACGAGGCGGGTCCTCACTACGTTCACGTCAAGGGACGGAAAGGCGGCCTCTGGACGTGGCTGGGCGCCAAGCTGGGGCTTGACACGACAACGGTGTTTGACGTCTACGAGGATCGCATCGAGTATTCGGGCGGATCGCTTTCCGGCGCATTCACGGAGACCATTCCCCTGACACGCATCAGCAACCTTGGCACGGGCTACCTCAAGCCGTTCCTGTACGCGATTCTTGCGGTCGTCTTCCTTCTGCTGGCCATTCCGACGCTGGGCCTTTCGCTGATTCTGGCCGCCCTGTTCGGCTTCTGGTACTGGACGCGCAAGTCCCTGGTTCTCTACTTCATCCCGCACAGCGGCAGCACGACCTTCATGGCGTTCAAGCGCAGCCTGATCGAGGGCGTGTCGCTGGATGCCGAGACGGCGGCGCGAATCGTGAAGATCGTTTCCGGCCTCGTCGAGAAGAACACGGCGCGTTAAGGAGGCGAACCATGAATCTCTCTTTCTGGTCCATGTTCTTTGGCATGCGTGCGCTGGTGGTCAAGAAATGGGAAGTGGATGCCGGCGCGGACGTTCCCGTCCGCATCGAGGCGCGGCGGGCGGGAGTCGTGGCGTGGCTCATGAGCCTGCTGAAGCTTGACGCGACGACAGTCCTGGAGCTGCATCGCAATCACGTGTCGCTTTCCGAAGGGTCGCTCGCCGGGCAGCTGCGCGAGATCGTACCGCTCACGGGCGCGTGCAACATCGGGACGGGCTACCTGAAGCCGTTCGGCTATGTCGTGGCGGCTGTCGGGTGCGCGTTCTGGTCCATTGTCGCGCTGTTGATCGAAGACGCAAGCGGCTGGTCTGTCGTGCTGCGGCTGGCGTTTGCGGTCGGATTCGCGGTTCTCTATTTCCTGAACCGCTGTCTGGTCCTCTATGTGATACCCGTCAGCCACAGTCCCATTCAGATCGCCGTGAAGCGAAGCGTGATCGAGGGGGTTGACGTCAGCGAGGAATCGGCGCAGAAGGTCATCGGCCTGACGGTCGACGCCATCATGGGCGCCGTGCGAAAAAGATAACCCTTCGAGCGGCATGATTTTTGGGTTAACACAGAGCGGCCTGCGGCCGGGCGAGGAGAGGCGGGCGGGAGGTTCGCTTCGCGCGATTCGCCCGCGCCGTTCGCGACTTCCTCATTATCATTGTCAGAACGGCTGTGCGGGGTGGCCTAAAGGAAACATCGGATTTTGATTTAAACAAACAAAAACAACCTGAAAGGAAACAAGATGCATAAACTCGTGTTGGTGGCAGCAGCTGTCGTGGGATTTTTCGACGTTGCTCGTGCCGTGACGCAATACACCGAAAATGGCTACACATATTACCAATTGTCCGATGGCGTGTATTGCGGCACGACGAAACTGTGTACAGGGGGCTCGGTCATCGTTGGCTACACAACAACGGCAACGGCGAACGTTGATCTTGCAGTCCCTTCAAAGCTCGGAGGTCTGCCCGTCGTTGCAATCTACACCGACGATTTCAAGTCGAAGGACTGGTTGCGGACGCTCCGTGTCCCCGCTTCTGTTCGTGCGATTAAGGACGGTGCGTTTTCCGCGTGCACCAATCTCGTGTCCGCTTCTCTCGCAGGGGATGTCTATTCACTTAAGCGGACCTACACGCCGTCAGGGGATGGTTTGGGGACGAAGGTTGATGTAAGCGAATGGGCTCCGAGTGCCTTGTTTTATAAGTGTTCGGCCTTGTTTGAAATCGCACTGAATGGCAAGGCAATCGGAAGTCAGGCTTTTGCTGATTGTCGAAATCTGACGGCTGTTCATTTTGGAGACGCTTTGGAGAGCATCGGGAGTCAGGCTTTTCTGCGTTCAGGGCTGAAGTCGTTGGATATTCCCGCGACGGTGAAGGCTGTTTATTCAGAGGCGTTCGATGGATGTGCATCTCTCGAATCTGTTCGGTTTGAGACAGGGGCACGAATTGGAGAAGAGGTCAAATGGGGGGCAGGAACGGTAACAGATTGGAATTCATACATCTTTGCCGGCTGCACCAACTTGAAGTCCGTCGTGTTTTCGGAGGGACAGGAGTATGTCGGCGAATCCATGTTCAGCGGATGCACGGCCCTTGAAAACGTGACGCTGTCATCGACGATCACGAACATCTACGGATCGGCATTTTATAATTGCACGAAGCTGCCGAAGATCTCAATTCCATCTTCTGTCAATATGGTTGGGGATAGTGCTTTCTTGAAGTGTTCGGCTTTGGCTGATGTTGAGTTTGCCGAGGGGCTGACATGTATCGGTTCCTGGGGATTCCGTCAGTGTGGCATCAAGCGAGCCGTGTTGCCGTCCACGTTGAAGGAAATGGGATCGTATGCCTTTGAGGGATGCAAGAATTTGGCGGCGGTCGTCTTTCGTGCGCCTGTCATGGGCGGTGATGCGCGGGATAGCCAACGGTTGTATTTGGCATTCGGCAATT
Organism: uncultured Kiritimatiellota bacterium; assembly: GCA_934635385.1. Taxonomy (GTDB): domain Bacteria; phylum Verrucomicrobiota; class Kiritimatiellia; order RFP12; family UBA1067; genus UBA1067. The sequence goes on from CAKTZI010000009.1 coordinate 79,877, forward strand.
GCCCGTCTCTGAAGTCCGTGCGGTTTGCCGAAGGTCAGGAATTCATTGGCGATTCGATGTTTGCCTCCTGCACGTCGTTGGAATCCGTGTATCTGCCCAATTCGATTACCAACATTGGAACGAGCGCGTTCTACACGTGCGAATCGCTGAAGAACATCACCCTGCCGAGCCAACTGAAGGAACTTGGCGGATCGGTCTTCCAGGGCTGCAAGTCGCTGGAGCGGATTGAAATCCCGTCCCAGATGAAGGAAATACCCTATCGCGCGTTCATCAATTGCGCCAATCTGCGTGAGGTTGTCCTCCCCGAAGGGCTGGAGACGGTGGGCGACTATGCCTTCTACGGCTGCACGTCTCTTCGGAGCGTTTCGTTCCATGGGCCGCTTGCCTATTTGGGGACATCGGCATTCGGAAATTGTCCGAGTCTTCATTATGTGTCGTTTGGCACGTTTGATGCGCCAACGAAGATGGGGTCGAATCCGTTTTCGGGCTCTTACAAGAAGCGTTTCCGCATCTACGCCGCCCCGTCGTCCAAGGGGTGGACGGGTGACGCGACAGAAACGGGTTTTCCGTCCGACAGCCTCTGGAACGGCCAGACGCTGGCAGATGTCGCGAGCCTGCCGGCCCATGCGGACGCGCCGTGGGACTTTTACCCGATTCTGCCGACGGGGAGCATTGGGTATCAGGACTACACGTGGCCAACGGCTTTGATGATCTCGACAAACCATTATGTCAAAGGCGAGACGTTGCCCTCGTCCATTGCCCTTTCAAAGGTGCTTCAGGGTGATCCGATTCTCCTGTCGTATGCCTTTGACGAGTATTGGCGGTGCGAATCGTTCCGTGATCTTGACATCAAGGTCGCGTTCACGTTGAGCGGAACGGAAAAGCATGAAACGGAAATGACGACGTACGTTACGCCGGATTGGTCTGAAAAGGGCGATGGCATCTTGGGCTGGGTCTGTACGAACATGGCGATTCGCGTCCTCCAGAACCTAGAACCCGGTTCTTATGGACTGACGATGAACTTGAATGCAGACCGGAACTTTGCCGAAACGGACTATTCAAACAATGCGGCCACGATTTTCTTCACAGTCCTTGCGCGTCCATCCTACAAGGTGACGTTCAATGCGAACGGTGGCACGGTCACGGAGACGTCCCGCACGGTCTACGAGGGGAAAGCCCTTGGCACACTGCCGACGCCCACGGCACCGAAGGGCTGGGCGTTCAAGGGCTGGTACACGGCGGATGGCAAGGCGGTGACGGCGGCGGCGACCGTCTCGGCGGCCCTGACGCTCTCTGCGCGGTGGGCGAAGTTCGACCTCGTGTTCTCGGCGCCGTCTGGCTGGACGCAGGCGTTCTTCCTCGCGAAGGACGAGAACTCTCGGACGCCCGTGACAAGCTTCCGCGCGGGCGAGGCGATCTACGCCAACTTCGGCTTCGGCAACTCGTTCGCCGATTCGTATTCGCGTTTTCTCAACTGCATTTCGCTCGGCTCGACGACCGTGTGGAGCGAATACTATACGTCCTCGACTGTCTTCGACGGCGCAGAGACCTACTACTACACGAAGAACATCCTGCTGTCCGACCTTCAGGATCTCCCGCCCGGAACCTACACGCTCGACTGCACGCTGAACGCGATGGGCGGCATCGAGGAGACGGACGCGAGCAACAACACGCGCGCAGTCACCTTCACCGTGCTGCCGGCGGACGCTGCCGGCGGACGCCTCTGCGAGGATGTCGGCGACGTGGCCGACCTCTCGGCCGTGACGACCTACAGCGGCTATCTCGTGGACGGCGACGGCTGGGTCGCGGGCACGATCCAGGTGAAGGCCGCGAAGGCCAAGACCAACCGGAAGACCGGCGTGACGACCTCGAAACTGTCCATCACGATCCAGCCCGCCGGCGGCAAGAAGATCTCGCTGAAGGGCGACCTCGACGTGGACGCGGGCGCGATCTCGATCACGGCGAAGGACGGGCGCACGCTCGACCTCGAAATCGGCGCGGACGGCATCGCCGGCACGTTCGGCGACTGGGAGATCGACGGCGCGCGGGACGTGTTCTCGTCCAAGGCGTCCGCCGACAAGGCCGTGGCGGCGGACGCGCTCGCGAAGTGGCAGGGGACGACGCTCGCGCTCCTCTTCGACGTCGACGGCGGCTACCTCACCGTGACGGTCGCCGCCAGGGGCCGGGTGAAGGTCTCCGGCACGCTCTCGGACGGCACGAAGCTGAACGCGTCCGCGCAGATGGTCGTCGGCGGCGAATGGTTCTGCGTCCCCGTCGTGTTCACGAAGCGGGACGTGAACCTCGCGTTCTGCCTCTGGCTCTCGGCGGACGGCGAGACGGCCGACGTGACGGGACTCGGCGACGATTTCGTCCTCGGGCGGCCGGGCGCGCTCGGTGCCGGCGCGGCGTTCTCCCTGCCCTCGGTCTCCCTCGCCTCCGTCCTGTGCGATGATACCTACGCGGACTACTTCCCGGACGGCGTGTCCGTCGAGCAGAAGGGGGCGAAGTGGGTCGTCGCGGACGGCGCGAAGGCCGGCAAGGTCGTGCTGGGCAGGGACGGCCTGGTGGACGAGGCGAAGGCGGGCGCGAACCCGTCCGCGCTGAAGCTCAGCTACCGGGCGAAGGACGGCACGTTCTCCGGCTCGTTCAAGGCCTACGTCGATTCGCGCGGCAAGCCCAAGGCGGTCACGGTGAAAGTGAGCGGCGTGGTGATTGACGGCGTCGGCTACGGCACGGCGACCGCGAAGCGTTGGTCGATTCCCGTCACGATTGAGTAAGGGAAACGGAAAAGGATGAACGGCATGATGCGCAAGACGAGATGGACGGCGACCCTGGTGGGGGGCGCGTGGCTGATGGGGGCGGGCGACGTGGCGGCAGCGACCGCGCCGCATGTGGCGGACAGCGCGGTGAGCGTCGTGTGCGTGAACGGCCGCGCGTTCGCGGACGGGCCGTACCGCGAGCAGATCGGCCAGATGGTCGGCGCGGCGCTGCAGAACCTGCCGAAAGAGGCGCGGCGCACCTTGAAGGATGCGGGACTTTGGGGCGCAAAGGTGAACTGGGCGACCGTCTCTCTCGGTGCGGTGACGTCAGACGACATTCGCCTGGAGACGATGCCGCCCTTGGCGATGGCCGTTTCCGTTGACCATGACATCGCGCGCGTCGCGGCGACGGTGACGCGCGGCATGCGGGAGGAGATGGGCGGACGAGTTTCCGTGGTGCAGACGGTCATCGAGGACGTGCCGGCTTGGGAGATCGCTCAGGCGAACGAATCCTTCGTCGGCATCACGGCGGGCAAGCGTCCCTGCTTCGCGTCGCTGGGCGATGGGCAGATCCTGCTCGCCGCGAATTTGGGGACGGCCCTGGCCGAGCAGATTCGCCTTTATCGTTCAGGCGAAGGGCGCGCCCGAAAGGGGCTTGGGGCCGTTGCGGATCTGAAGAAGTCGACGGTCACGCGCGTGGCGTCCCGTGACCTCGGTTCGCTCGTGGCGCGGTTCATGCCCGAGCAGATCAGAAAGAGCCTCCGTCGTGACAAGCAGTTTCCGAACCTCGTCGAGATGCTGACGAACCTGCGTTCCGGCATCGGCAGCCTGGATCTGTCGTCCGACGGACGCGAACTGGAACTGTCCCTGAACGTGGAGGCGGCCTCGGCGGAAGACGCGCAGTCGCTGCGCAAGCTGCTGACGATGATGGATCAGGAATCGCGTCAGCATTTCAACGATGCGCAGGCGGAGAAGGCATCGGATCGGCTGGCGCACGCCATTTTCAGTCGCGGCGTGACGATTGCGGGGACGGGTGCGCGCATCCAGCTTGCGGCGCGCATTCCGCTCGCGAATGTGGTGGCCTTGCAGGACGAGCGCCGTGAACAGGAGGCCGCTCTGGATGCGAGCGACCGTCTGCAGATTGAGGCGCGCCAGGTTTTCGAGGCCCTGGAGGCGGCGGGCTGGCCGACGGCGATGGACGGACGAATCCACGAAAGCACCCGTCCGCTGCTCAAGGACTGGCACGTGGCTGTCAACGTGCCGGATGACGCGAACGACCGCGTACCGGTGCTGGTGTCGTCAAACCTCGACCCGTCACAGCTGCTGGGCGCGTGGGACGGGCGGACGGACAGGGACGTCGCGTTGTCACTGCGGACGGATGTGTTGCCCGCGTCCGGGGCGTCGTGGCGGGATTCGATGGTCGTGACGGTGACGAAGAGCGGGCGTCCGCAGGCAATAAAGAAGAAGTACCTGAACTATGGTGCCCTTTACATGATGCAGGCGTTTGAATGTCCCGACGGCTTTGCCTACGCGACGGCGGACGGGATCGTCAAGCCGGTTCGGAAAGCGGCGGCGGCTCGTCCGCGCGCCGCCGTGTCCACGTGGGCGCAGCCGTCTGCGGCAGCGGTGCGACGTCCCGCGCGTGTCGCGGAGCCTGTTCGACCGGAGCCGCCCGTGCAGAGAGGGGCGGTCGCACCGACAGCAACGCCGACGGAGACCGCCGTGGACACGCTGCTGCGCATGGTTCCCGCCCGCCCGGCAGCGGTCATTCGGGACATCGGCGACACGGCGACGCGAGGCCTGCAAAGCCTCTTCTCGAGATGACGGGCAGGGAACATTCACGAAACGGCACTCTCCTTGCCCCAATCGACTCGAAATCCGCTCGTTTCTCCGTGTCTCCGTGTGAGATATCCGATTCTCAACTGCTTTTTTTAGGATAATGTCAGAACGGCTGCGCGAGACGGCCTAAAGGAACATCGACAAGCAAAACACAACAGAAATAAGCAAAGGATAAAAATGAAACTGATTAAACTGGCTGGCAATGTGGTCTGGTTCGTGCTCGCGGGCTGGTCTTTGGGGTTGAGCTTCCTGGGCGCAGGGGTGCTCTGCTGCCTGACGATCATCGGGATTCCGCTCGGCGTCGCGAGCCTGCGCCTGGCCTGGTTCGCCATCTTCCCGTTCGGACGCGAACTCGTCCCGGCTGAGTTCGCGGGACAGAAGAAGATCATCGGATCGAGCCTCTTCAATGGCCTCTGGTTCCTGATCTTCGGCTGGTGGCTGGCGTTCTACAGCATTCTGATCGGCATCGTCTACTGCCTGACGATCGTCTTCTTCCCGCTTGGCATCGGCTGCTTCAAGCTCGCGGGCGCGGCGATCTTCCCGCTCGGCAAGCGCGTCGTGTCCGCCGACGAGGCGAAGCGAATTCGCGAGACGATCCGCACGCAGGTCGCCGCCGCGAAGTAACCAGGGGACGGAATGTTCAAGAAGCATTTCGCAGGCATTCTCGTGACGTGGATCGTCACGGTGAATGCCTTGTCGCCGCAGATCACGGCGTGGAAGCGCGATGAGGCGGGCGCCCTGCGCAAGGTTGGCGGTTGGCTGTGGCTGTCTCTTTCAGACCACGTAGTCCCCTTTTTCATGGTTCATTTTCAGGGCGGGGAATATTGGTTTGAGGGCCTTGGCTGGGCCTTGCTGGTCTTCATTGGCGTCGGACTGTGCATCGGCCTCTACTTCCTGCATGCCCAGGGCGAGATGGCGGATGCCGTGAAATGCAATGCCCTTCCGGCCTGTCTTGCGGGCGCGATCAGTTCGATTGCCTGGTGGACGGGCATCTGGGGAAAGGTCGAGTCCTTCTTTTTCGCGGTGGCTGTCTGGCTGCTCGGCTTTGCGCTTGTGCGGATCGTGAAGGGAATCTGGGCGGCGGACGGATGGTCGTTTGGAAAGAAATGTCTGCTGGTGCCCGTTTATGTCCTGTTTGTCGGCGAGACGTTCTGCGTAGGGGCGTTCATTGGCATCATCGTGGCGGGAATCGTGGTCGGGCTGATTGCCATTTGTGGTGCCATGGGATCGGGTATCGGCGGCAGGAAGAGCAAGTCGGAAGCGTCACTGCCGTCGAGGCGCTGTGTCACGCTGGAAGACGGAACTGAACTGGAAGAACACGGGGCAGATTGGTATTCAAAGACCGATCATCATACCTATCGGCAGAATTTCGACGGAACGTTTACACGGAACGACTGACAGGAAGCCTCCTTCTCTCCGTGTGAGGCCTATCAAGTATAACTGATTTTCAGGATAATGCAGAAAGAGCCAATAAAATGAATACGAAAATGATTGCTACAGGTCTCTGCGGAGGCTGCCTGATGGTGGGAATGTCCGCGTATGCGGAGGTTCCGCTGACAAACGAGACGACAAGTGCCGCTGTCGAGGCAATATCGACGAATGGCACGAATGCCGTCGCAGAGGCGGTTGACGAAACGTCTGCGTTGACGCCGAAAGAGCAGGTCGAGAGGGTCTTGCAGGAGTTTGCTAAAAGGAAAGGCGATGGCTTTAGGTATGGTAGCCCAAATCCTGGGACCGAAGATCTCTATTATGGAATGATATCGGATGTCGCTGTTCCGCTGACGAATCAGACGTACTTGGCGGCAAGGCAACGAGCCTTTGAGCAGGTCTTGAATTCGATTGCAATCACATATGGCGCATCCCTTGCGTCCGCGACGTCAGAAGAATCAGAATTTGGGACGGGGTATCTGAATGAGGAATTTCGGAAGAAAGAGATAACGCGAGATTCAATTCGGGGGGTGTGTGTGGTTCGCGCGTGCGAGGCGTTTGCAGCGGATGGCACGGCGGCAGTTGGTATTATCGCAAAGGTCAATCCACTTGTCCGTGAAGTTGCGCGCTGTGCCTCCAAGGGTGTTCGCCCGAAAATTCCTCAACGCCCCGAGGTCGCCCTCAGGAAAGCGATAGGCAGCGGTACGGACGAGGAGTTGTCCGCTCTTGGTATCGGTACGCGTTTTTATTACAATGAAGAAGGCCTTCCCGAAATTGTATCCATTGGACAATCTCCTGTTGGCTTGTCGGAGAATCCGGTGGAGCTCGGCCGGCGTCAATCGATGGCGTTGACGCGGGCTGAACAAGACGCGAATCTATGGCTGACGCAGTTCCTTTCAGGGGAACTCGTCTCGACGTCAAGATTGGAAGCGTCTGATGACAAATCCAAGGTGAGGTATGTGTGTGATTTCAAGATCTCGGCACGCGCGTCGATGCGCGGACGAATCGTGGCAGCGAAGAAGATCATCCGTCACGCGACGGGGCACGAGATCGCTTTCGTGGCGCTTCGCCTGCCGGTCTGGTCGCTCCCGGAGGAAAAGCCGGAGCAAAAGACGGCTCCGGCAAAAGCGGCGACAAGCGACAAGCAGTATGATTTTTAGTTTAACACAGCGGAGCCTGTGTGTCTCACACGGAGAGACGGAGACACGGAGAGACAGGGTGGGTCGGCGAAGCCGAAGACGGCACGGCGATGTTGGTATCTCCGTGGCTCCGTGCCTCCGTGTGGGCTTCTGCATCAAAGAACCATCTGTCAGAACGGCTGCACGGTGCGGCCTAAAGGAAATGTCCGAAACAAAGGAACAACCAAGCGAAAGGCAAAAGCGAATGATGAACAAGTTGATGAAGATGTGTATGGCGGCGGCGATGGGCGCGACGGTCGCCGGCTGTGGCAAGCAACGCTACGAAGATCCCCAGGCTTTCATGGAAGGCCCCGGCAACGAGGCGTTGTGCAAATGGCATGAGGATGGCATGTATTTTTGCGGCTTCTCAGGTTTCAAGTTCAAGAACGCCAAGGTGGAAATGGATTATGGACGGGAAATGGCCTGTGCCGATTTCATGCTGGTGCCGAAAAAGGGGCAGAAGTTCTATCGTCTGATTAACTTGAAGTTTGACGACAGGGGGCTGTTACGCAATCCGACGAACGCCAATGAGAGTTGTGATGGGTTTATGGGCGTCGAAATCTCTCGGTTGAAGGGAATGGGTTTCGATGCCGATGTCGAAGAGATTCGGCCTTTGCTGAATAAGGTGGAACGAAATGAGTTCCGCCCTGTATTCTACGGCCCGGAGGTCAAGGGGGATGCGCTAGAGGAAGTCTTGAACACTGGCTATCGCGTGCGCATTCCGCGCCTAAAGGATGGCGAAGGTGTCTATCGCGTGGTTGAAGATCACAATCTTGTGGACTACATTGGGAACGGGCCAGATAATTGGCGTCCAAATAGTCGAGGCGATGACATCGGAGACATCATCTGCAAGGAAGTCATTGAGCGGGGTAAATTGCTCGACATTGCAAGTGTCGAAGCGAAAGTCGCCATCTCAAATTACGTGAACGGGTGCATGAATCTGAAGGCGAAACTTCCTGCGTTGGACAAGGCGATGCTTGAACTGAAAGAGTTAAAGGACGGAAGTTGGACGAGCGAGAAGGTCTATCAACACTGCGAAGATGACCCGCATATGCGTAGCTTGGCAAATGCGACGCGAAAGTCGTATACGGTACGCTGGTCGATGAATCGCAAAGATATTCAGGAACAGGAGGCACGTATCGCGGCGGCGCGGAAAGCTGCGAAGGATGCGTATGACAATGCCGTTGCAGACTACCGCAAGAAAGTCGAGGCGGAATGTGCGAAGAAGGTGGTTACGGCGGAGCAGGACGTGAAGACGCTTCTGCGTGAGGTGCGCAAGCTGCTGGGCTTACCGGAAGAACTGGCTGCAGCCAAGCAGGGGTAAAACTGGTTGCATGATGTTCTTAACACAGAGCGGCCTACGGCCGAGAGAGGTGAGGTGGGCGGGAGATTCGCTTCGCGCGATTCGCTCGCCGCATTCGCACCTTCATGGTCACAGAGGGCTTGGCATTTGGCTCTTCAATGGGGTCTGGGGCCTTGCCCCAGTTCCAAGACTTCAGAAGCGCAAGGAACATTCGCGGAAAGTGCGGAGCGGCACTCTCGCGAATCTCTCCTTGCCCCGCGAAGCGGCTCTGTGTTTAATCAATAAATGTGTCTCACACGGAGTCACGGAGGCACGGAGCGACAGTGTGGATCGGCAAAGCCGAAGCCGTCTCGGCTGTGCTGGCGTCTCCGTGCCTCCGTCCCTCCGTGTGAGACATCCCGCATCCAAGATCAATCTGTCAGAACGACTGCGGGACGCGGCCTAAAGGGAAAAGTCGAATTTGGTTCAACCAAACAAAACAACAAAACAAGAAAGGAAAGCAAATGCAGAGACTCATGTTGGCACTGATCGCTGTCGCGGGAATGGCCGCGCACGGCGAACTCACGTGGACCTATACGGTCGACTCCAGTACAAAGACCGCGATACTCACAGGCGTCACGGCGACGGACGAGGCGGAACTCAAAGGCGCGCTGACCTTGCCGTCGGCCCTCGACGGCTACAAGGTGACGACGGTCAAGGCGAGTTCCTTTCAGTCTCTCGCCATCACCAGTCTCGTCATCCCCGACAGCGTGACAACGATCGGCTATGGTGCGTTCGCGAACTGCACGGCGCTTGAGACGCTGGACATGGGCAACGGCGTGACGACGATTGTCGGGTACTACAACAACAGCGTGAGCACGGCTGACTACGACACCTACGCCGCGTACGGGGCGTTCGGCGGCTGCCTCGCGCTGAAGTCGGTGAAGTTCAGCGAGCGGCTGCTGTCGATCGGCAACCAGTCGTTCGCGGAGTGCCAGTCCCTCGCGGAGGTCACGCTGCCGGACGCGCTGCAGTCCATCGGCGTACAGTGCTTCTACCACGCGAAGGCGCTGACGACGGCGAGCTTCGGGACGAAGCTGGAGTCGATCGGCGCGTATGCGTTCGCCGCGTGTCCCGAACTGCAGGCGGTCACGTTCCGTCCGACCGAGACGCCGCTGTTGACGATCGGCGAGGCCGCGTTCAGCCGAAACGTGAAGCTCGCCTCGGTGACGTTCTCCGGCGCGCTGAAGCGAATCGAAACCGATGCGTTCTTCGGCTGCACGTCGCTGACGGCGCTCGAACTGCCTGACTCGCTGACGAGCATCGGCTATGGTGCGTTCGCGAATTGCACGTCGCTTGAGACGCTGGACATGGGCAACGGCGTGACGACGATTGTCGGGTACTACAACAACAGCGTGAGCACGGCTGAC
>CAKTZI010000010.1 GCA_934635385.1 uncultured Kiritimatiellota bacterium
GAACGGATCTCTCCGTCCGATTCGTCTCGTATATGAGTTGTAATTCTCTTTAATCTCCAACTCCCGGTTTTCAAAGATCAGCGTTACTTTCTCGCGGTTGACCCGTTCGGTCGCAACGGGTGCATAGTATATCAAAAAAATCGGACGGCGCGCAAGGGGGTATTTGAAGAAAACTGCTTTTCACTCTTAATGTCAATAAAAATCGACATATCTTGCGATTTTTGAACAATCAACAGTTCGCTTTGGGGCAACAATCGCTTGCCGTTTCGGCTCGGACAAGCCGCTCAACCTCATTGAGGCCGTTCAAAAAGCCGACTGGCAAGGCTGTGCGCATCGAGACTTTTAACCCGTTGTCGGACGGCGGATTGTGCGAAGCCGTAATCATCACCGAGCCGTCGTAGCCGTCCTCGGCCGTGAAGAAATAGACCATCGGCGTCGTGCAGAGTCCGAGATCGGTCACGTCCGCACCCGCCTCTGTCAGTCCCTTTACAAGCGCGTCGCGCACATCCGGCGACGTGACGCGGCAGTCACGGCCGACGAGAATCCGCAACGCGCGACCCGATGCGTCCGGATACTTTTCGGACAAGACCCGCACGAGCGCCCGCCCCACCTGGCAGACCGTTTCGAGGTCGAAGTCGACCCCGTAAGTGCCGCGCATGTCATATGCCTTGAAGAAGCTCATCTCAAAACCTCACTCGACGATGCGGTCGCGGCGGAAGGTGAAGAAGAACGAGACCATCATGAGAAGCGCGCCAAGCACGTAGGCGCCACCCATGAGCGCAAAGCCGACCTCGAAGCCGCGCACGCCGAAGCGCTGCGAAAGCGCACCCATCACGACGCCCGAAAGCCCGCCGAAGAAGAACGCGAAGACCGTGAAGATGCCGACAGACGTCGAACGGTACTGCGGCGGAATGACGTCGAAGAGCGAAGCGTGCGTGTTCACCTCGAAGAAGCCGCGGAAGACGCCGTAGGCCGCCGTCAGCGCAATCATCGCCGCCGCCGCGTCCGCAAACCCGATCAGCACGAGGCACGGCGCGCCGCAGAGGAGCGCGAGAATCTGGAAACCGAGGCGGAAGCGCGGCATCCGCTTCACGAAGCGATCCGTCAGCAGTCCGCCCGTCATGATCGCGAGGAACGCGAAGAGGTGGTGATAGAGCATCGTCTGCGTGCCCGCCTCGCCGACGGACGTGCCGAACTTCATCGCCATGAACTTCGGCGCCCAGAAGAGATAGGCGTTGTTCACGAACACGATCGCCACGAACCCCGCCATCGCGCACCACGCCGACGGCTTCCTAAAGAAGTAGACCAGCCCGGCGAAGAACGAGGGATGAGAAACAATAATCGAGTCGTCGAATTCTCGAATCTTCGAATCGGGTTGATTTTGATCGGACCCGCCCTTCGCCTTATCGAAGCCGGCGGCTTCTGCCGTCGTGTCGCGCAGGGCGAAGATGAAGAAGACGCCGAGCGCGAAGCCCGCGCCGCCGAAGACCATGAAGACGTGCCGCCACGTTCCCAGAATGCCGAGCGCCCACGCGGTGATGACGCCCGACGTCATCAGCCCGAAGTAGAGCGCGCCCTGGTGAATCGAGAGCGCGATCGAGCGTGTCTCCTTGTGAAACGCCGCGATGAGCGGCGGATAGCACGGCCCGTAGAAGCTTTCGCCGACGCCCGTCGCGATCGAGCGAAAGAACATCACGACGAAGAACGCCGGGATGACGACGCCGAAGAGCGTCCAGTTGCCGACGAACCCCATCATGAACGTCATGAGCGACCACGAGATGAGCGAGAGCGTGATGATCCACTTGCGCGAGAACCGGTCGCCGACCGGCCCCGCGACGAACGCCATCCCGGCGAGCGTCCACGACAGCACCGTGTTGATCCAGCCGATCTGCACGTCCGTGAGCCCCAGCTCGTCCTGAATCGGGATCGTCAGCAGCCCGAACAGCGCGCGGTCTGCCTGATGGAAGAAGAACGCGCAGCTGAGCATCGCCAGCATCACCCACTTGTAGCCGTTTTTCATTTCGTCGTATCCCCTTCTTCCATTTTCCAGTGCCGGAACCAGTCAATCTCGAACGTGGCCGGGAGTTCGGCGGGCTCCGGTTCGCCGACCCAGCTGTACATGATCTCGCAGTCGAACGTGACGTGCAGCGGACGATAGAAATGGTCGTTCGTCCGCGCAAAGACCTCTTCGCCGTCGATGAACCACTTCAGTTCCGTCGGCGTCCAGAGAAAGCCGTACTCGTGGAAGTCCGCCGCCGGATCGAACGCGAGCGCGATCTTGCGGCTCTTCGTCGGCAGCGCTTCGACGCCGCCGTTCACGATTCCCTCCAGATACGGCGTCTTCAGGCGGTGGACGGTTCCGTACCAGTCGCGCAGCGAACCGAAGATCTCGAAGATGTCGACTTCCTCGCTGAAGTCACCGACGCGGAACTTCCTTTCGGGCGCGTCGGAGAGCGGGTCGTAAAGCCAGAAGGCGTTGCAGACCTTCGACCGCATCGTCCGCGCGCGGCAGACGTAGTAACCGTAGAACGTCTTCTCCTTCGCGCGCACGTAGGCGGTCGCGTAGGTCGTGAAGCCGCGCCGCAGGTTCTCGACCGTCTTCTCGTCCGCCCGCATCCGTCGCGCCGTCAGGCCCAGGCAGCCGTTCGTGACGGACACGTTGTCGCGCGCAAACAGGAAACCGGCCGACCGCCCCTGAAACGAGGCGACCCAGTCGGTCCACTTCGACGCATCGAGCGCCGCGCCGTCGAAGTCGTCCGCGAAATCCGGCGGACGACTCGGCGCGACGAACGCGGCGAGCAGAAACAGCGCGGCGGCGACCATCGCCTCAGCCGCGCAGCTTCTTCACAAGCGCGGCGGCGTCTGCCGCCAGCTTCTCGATCGCGGCATAGTCGCCCGCCGCGAGCGCGTCCTTCGGGACGATCCACGTGCCGCCGCAGCAGACGATCTCCGGCACGGCGAGGTAGTCCGCAACGTTATCGAGCTTGACGCCGCCCGTCGGCATGAACTTCACGCCCGTGAAGCGGAACGCGCCGAGGAGGTTCTTGATCATCTTGACGCCGCCGGCCGCCTCCGCCGGGAAGAACTTGACCATCGTGCAGCCCGCCGTCAGCGCCTGCGAAAGCTCGCTCGCCGTCGCGATGCCAGGGCACATCGGCAGCCCCTCGGCCTTCGCCGCCGCCATCACGACCGGATCGAAGCCCGGCGCGACGCCGAAGACCGCGCCCGCCGCCTTCGCGGCCTTCACCATGTCGGGCGTGAGGAGCGTCCCCGCGCCCAGCACGGCCTCCGGCACCTCGCGCCTGATCGCCGCGATGGCGCCCGCCGCCGCCGCCGTGCGGAACGTGACTTCGAGGACGGGCAAGCCGCCCTTCACGAGCGCCCGCGCGAGCGGCACGGCCTGCTCTTCCCTCTCAATGACGATGACCGGGATGATTCCCGCCTTGCCCAACGTTTCAACGATGTTCATGCGAATCTCGCCTTTCTTTGTCTCCGATCTTCACGGATGTGCCGCCGCCGCCGCGCGTCCGAGCGCGAACGCCTTCAGGTTGATGTCGAGAAGCTTCGCCTTCGGCCCCGTCAGGAGCTGCGCGAGGGCTTCGTGCCAGATCTTCTCCTCGAACGGGCAGAACGCCGAGAGCGCGCCCGCAATGACCATGTTCATCGTGCGCGGGTTGCCGACCTCCTCCGTCGCGACCTTCATCGCGTCGACGAGCACGAGCCGCCTGAACGCCTTCCTGAGCTTGCCGTCGAGGTCTTCGACGTCCGCCTGCTGGCCGGACGAGACCGTGACCGGCGTCAGGTACGTGTCGTTCACGAACGCCGTGCCGTCCTTCGCGAGGATGCCCGCGTGGCGCAGGGCCTCCAGCTTGTCGAACGAGACGAGCACGTCGGCCGTCCCCTCCTGGATGATCGGCGAGGCGACGGACGCGCCGAAGCGCACCTGGCTCGTCACCGAGCCGCCGCGCTGGGACATGCCGTGGATCTCGGACTTCTTGACGTCGTAGCCCGCGAGAGCCGCCGTCTTCGCGAGAAGGTCGGCCGTCAGGATGATGCCCTGCCCGCCGACGCCGACGAGCGAAACGTTGACCGTCTTCACGCCTCGACCCTCTCGACCGTGATTTCGGGGTCGATCTCCTGAAGCCCCACCTCGATGCCCTGCTTGAGCGTCATCATCGCGAAGGGACAGCTGCCGCAGTGCCCGACGAGCTTGAGGTACACGACCTTGCCGTCGATCTTCACCAGTTCGAGGTCGCCGCCGTCGGCCTGCAGCCCGGCGCGCAGCTCCTCAAGTTTCGCCTTGATTTTCTCTTCCATAATGGTTTGTATTATACCATGAATCGGCCCCGCCCGGCAATCGCCCGTCAGTAGCCGCAGTCCATGATCGTCCGCTCGAAGCCGAACGTCGCGGCAATGAGCGCCGCGCGGATCCACATGCCGTTGCGCATCTGCCGCCAGTACATCGCGCGCGGGTCGCGGTCGCAGCACGTCGCGATCTCGTCGCGGCGCGGCAACGGATGGAGAATCGCGCCCGTCGGCTTCAGCAGCTTCAGCTCCTCCGCGCCGAACTTGAAGCGCGAGGTGTCGATGCGCGCGGACGCGCCCTTCGACGAGTCCCACTCGTCCTGGATGCGCGTCATGTAGACCGCGTCGGAAATCTTCACCGCGTCGCGCAGGTTGTCGCAGACCTCGAAGGAAATGCCCTTCTTCGCGAGGATCATCACGACATCCGCCGGCACCTGCAGCTCCTGCGGCGCGACGAAGACCTGCCTCACGTCCCGGAAGTTCGTGAGGAGGTAGGAGAGCGAGCGCACCGTGCGCCCGCGCATGAGGTCGCCGCAGAACGTCACGGTCTTGCCGTCGATGCCGCCCGACTTCTCGAACGAGCGCAGCAGCGTGTAGATGTCGAGGAGCGCCTGCGTCGGGTGCTGGTCCTTGCCCGAGCCGGCGTTCAGGATCGGGATCGGGCGATCCGAGTTCGAGAGCTCCCACGCCATCTTCTCCGCGAGGCCCTGCTCGGGACTGCGCATGATGATCATGTCGAAGTAGGACGAGAAGGTGCGGATCGAGTCCTCCTTCGACTCGCCCTTGAACTCGGACGACGTCGCCGCGTCGCGCACGCTGCCCGTCGTGATGCCGAGCAGCTGGCAGGCGGCGAGGTGCGAGAGGAACGTGCGCGAGCTCGGCTGCGAGAAGTAGAGCATCGCGCGCTTGTGCGCGAGGACGTTCTTCAGGTAGAGCGCGCCTTCCTTCGACTTGTTGATGAAGCGGATGCGGTTCGCGAGCGCGCAGAGCCGTTCGAGAAGCGCGCGGTCGAACTGCTGCGCGAAGAGCGTGTGGTAGGGAAGCCCGTCCCCTTCCTCACGCTCCAGATACGGACGCTTGGCGTCCAGCGAAAGCTTCGCGTAGTCTTCCCAGCTGATTTCAGTAAGCTTGTCCATTCTTTTCGTTCCCGAAGGTTTGAAATCCGTGGTTGCTTATTATAGCATAATCGCCGCCGTCCCGCGTGGTGGCTTCACAGCCGTTCCAGCAACGGCGCGATGAAATCCTCCGAGACCCGCATGCCGAGCGGAATCGACGGCTTGTTCGCCCCGTGGAAGTCGCTGCCGGCGGACTTGAGGAGGCCGAGCCGGGTCGCCATGCGCGTGAACTCGACGTTCTCCTCCGGCCGGTTCGCCCGATAGAGCGACTCCAGTCCGTCCAGGCCCTTCTCCTTCAGCGCCGCGAGTTCGCGTTCGGCCACCGCAAACTCGCACCCGACGTGCTGCCACGGCACGCGCCAATACTTCGGATGCGCCATCACGCACAGGCCGCCCGCCGCATGGACAACGGCGAACGCCTCTTCCTGCGGCGGATGGTAACGTTCCTCATAGCACCGTGTCGCGGCAGGCGAATCGGGCAGCAGGTAGGTCTCGAACGCCGCGAAGATCGACTTCGCGTAGCCGTGTTCCATGAGCCACCGCGCGAAGTGAGGACGCGCCAAGACGTCGCCGTGGGCGTAGGACGCGATCTCGTCACCCATCTCGATGCCGAGCCGCCGGAAGTTTGCGAGAATCTGCTCGTTGCGCGCGTTGCGCCCGTCGAGAATGCGCCGCTGGAACGCCTTGAGCGCAGCGTTCGCAGGGTCAATGCCGAGCCCCAGCAGATGGAAGCGGTCAAAGGTCTTCCCCGGCTCGATGCTCAGTTCGACGCCGGCAACCGTCCGAACGCCCAACTGCGCGCCCGCCGCCAAGAACTCCGCCACGCCGTCCGTATTGTCGTGGTCGGTGAGCGCCAGCGCGGCAAAGCCTTCCCGCGCGGCCTTTTCGACAAGCTCGCGCGGCGCAAACGTGCCGTCCGACGCCGTCGAGTGAACATGGAAGTCAACCGTCATGGAACGCGCCTCCCCTGCCTCAGCCGTTTCCTATTGCCCGTTCCAGCGTGCGCACCCACGCCGCGCATTTCGCGGACGTGTCCGCCTCGACCAGCAAACGCAGGTACGGCTCGGTGTTCGACTTGCGCACGCTGATCCAGCCGTCTGCGAATTCAAGGCGCACACCGTCGATTTCGCTGCGACCCGTCTCGGCGCCGAACGCGTGGGCGACCGCGAGAACCCGCGCGATGGCCGCGCCCTTGTCCTCGACCTTGAAGTTGAGTTCGCCCGAATTCGCATAGCGCGAGACGATCGGACGCATCAGCGCGGAAAACGTCTCGCCGCGCGTCTTCGCGGCGGCGACTTCGCCGAGAATCCGCAAGGCCGCAAGAACGCCCGAATCGCAGCCGAAGAACTCGCCGAAGTAGTAGTGCCCCGCCAGCTCGCCGCCGCAAAGTGCGCCCAGCTCGCGCATCTTCGGCTTCGCGAACGCATGCCCGACCGGCACCATCACCGGCTCAAAGCCCTTCTCGCGCAAAACCTCAATCGCACCTCGCGACGTACGCACGTCGTGCAAGACAATCGGCCTCTTGCCTTGCAACGCGCGCGTTTTCCTGTTTTCAATGGGCTCTTGTGCGCCCAACGCGCGTGTTTTCCTGTCCCGTGCGGCGGACGCGTCAGCCCGCCGCGTCGCCTCGGCGACGACGGGTATCAGATAGTCGGGCTGAACGAACGCGCCGGTCTCGTCGACGAACATCGCGCGGTCGGCGTCGCCGTCGAAAATGACGCCGCAGTCAAGCCCCCGCTCGCGCACACACGCGGCGACCTGCTCGCGCGCCTCGGCCTTGAGCGGGTTCGGCGAATGGTTTGGGAACGTCCCGTCCAGCGTGTCGTTGAGGACGACGGCTTCCGGGAAAAGCTCGTGCACGAGCAGCGAGGCCATGCCGTTCGAGCAGTCGACGGCGAACCGCAATCCACCGAGAGTCGGACACCGCCCCTTCATCCAGTCCAGATAGCGTGCGCGAAAGTCCATGTCCGCCCACCTTTCTCCGCTCAGACGAACCCCAAGACGTGGCGCATCGTGTAGATGCCGGGGGCCTGTCCCCGCGCCCAGACGAGGGCCTTCAGGGCCCCGGCGGCGAACGCCGCGCGATCCTGCGCCTTGTGCGTCAGCTCGACGCGCTCAAGCTCGCCCGCAAACATGACGGTGTGGTCGCCGACGACCGAGCCGCCGCGCAGCGCGTGGATCGCGATCTCGCCGACGGGACGCTCCCCGATGTCGCCGTGGCGCCCGTAGACGAAGCCGTCGCCCTGTCCGCGCCCCTGCGCCGCCGCCTTGGCGAGCATGAGGGCCGTGCCCGACGGCGCGTCCTTCTTGTGGCGGTGGTGCATCTCCGTCACCTCGATGTCGTATTCGGGGCCGAGGATCGTCGCCGCCCGCTGGACGAGCTCCAGCAGGAGATTCACGCCAAGCGAGTAGTTGCCGCTCTGCACGACCGGGATCTTCTGCGCGGCGGCGTCCACGGCCTTCTGCTCGTCGGGCGTGAGGCCCGTCGTGCCGATCACGTAGGGAATGCCCTGCTCGGCCGCCTGCGCGACGAAGCCGGGCACGCCCGCGTGATAGGAGAAGTCGATGACGCCCTCGGTCTCCTTCGGCCACGTCCGCTCATACCCCTCGGCCACATCGACCTTGGCGACGACCTCCAGTCCGGCGTCCTTGGCCAGCTCAACCAGTTTCTTTCCCATGCGCCCGGCGGCGCCGACAATTGCGATCTTCATGTGACTTCTCCCGTTTTCCGCTGTTGAGGCCGTATTATAGCAAAATCATCCCCAGCCGTCTTGACGGCGGGGCCTGGCGCCTCAGTTGTTTCATTCATCAACGTCCCATTTGGTTATACGCCACGCTCCATTGCAGTTTTTCAACTCGAGATCCATTTGTGATACATCAACCCTCGACGTCTTCCCTGACTGGAGTTTAACAGACACATACCAAGTCGTCCCCGTTGAGGATTCGGAATAGGCACGAATAACGTGAGGAGTGGAACAATCTGTAGAACTGATATCGTTCTTCGACATCAGGCTGCCGAGGACCGTCAAGCCGTCTGGCAGCGAAGCAAGCGCAAACGCCCCCAGTAACTGTGCAGGCCATCTCCGTAGGAAGTTCCGTAGCCCGTCGCCCACCCCGTCGTGTCATGCCACTCGAAATCGTCCGCCTTGACAATGTATTCCGTCTCGTCGCCGTCGCAGAGGCCGTCGCCGTCGGTGTCCGCGCCCAGGGGGTCTGTCCCCAAAGATAGTTCCACGCCGTCCGGCAGCCCGTCCCCGTCGGAGTCCGGGTTCACGGGGTCTGTCCCCTGCGTCCACGCCTCGTAGGCGTCCGTGAGGCCGTCGCCGTCCGTGTCGGCCTGTGTGGCGAGCCGGAAGAACGCCGCGCGTTCCATCGCGTTCGTCGGGAAACTGCCCACGTCGATCTCGACGGCCACCGGGGATTGCGCGTCGGACACGTCGACCTGCGCGAGGCGCGTCCAGCCGGTCGGCGCAAGCCGCCAGTGCCCGAAGACGTCGAGACAGCCGTTGGGCAGGGAGAAGCCGTCCGGCCACGCCAGCCCCAGCGTCACCGTGTCAGTTTCTTTCTCTATGCCGAAGAAACAGAGGTTGCTGTCGCTAAACACGGAGGAATCGGAGGTGGGGAGGCGCGGAGTATTTTTGACAGGATTTACAGGATTTGAGGTATTTGGCGTATCCGACTCGTCAATCCTGTCAATCTTGTCAATCCTGTCTAAAACACCCCCGTCCACTCCGCGCCTCCGTTCCTCCTCATTCTCCGTGTTCAGCGTCGCAGACACTCCCTGCTTGTAAGCCCGCGTCACCGAGCCCTCCATCGTCGCAAAGGCCATGAAACCGCCAAGGATGAATACCGTCGGCCAACCAAGCCGCTTAGCCGCTACGCGCACACGGACGGGACAGCGCGAGAGACCTATCGCCAGCGCGGCAAGTCTGATGGACGACAATCACCAGTCCGCGACCTTGGGCGGCTTGATTTCATCGGCAAAAAGGAAAACGAAGCCTGTCGCAAACGCATGGCAGCAGCTTGCCTGTGGCGCGTCATGTTCCCAAAGGGTTCCCGTGCGGTCTGCCATGCCCGCATAGTAGGCAAGGGCTTCCTTTCGAGCGAGTTCGGGCGTCCCCGCACGCGCAAGGCAGTGGAAGCGCAACTGCATGCCGGGGAAGAGGCCGGCCTTCTTCAGCGTACCGCGCTCACCCCGCACCAGACGCCCCCAAAGTCCGGCATCGCGGACAGAGTCTGCCGTGCCCGTAAAGAACGCATAGTACTGGCACGTCTCGGTCGCTTCAGGTCGCACGGCGAGCGAACCATCCTTTCCGCGCACCGCATGGTCGCGGAACTGTGCGCCGTCAAATGACTGCGCACGGACAGCGGAACGGATCGCATCCGCACGACGGACGCAATGCTTCCATCCGTACAGCCACCCGACCGCATCCAAAGCGGCGGCATAGAGCATGTTCGCCGGATAGTTCACGTCCTGCACATAGGCGTTGGACTCATCCCAGCCGACGAACACCCATGACGGAAGCTTTTCAAGAAGTCCATCTGCGTTGGCATATCCGTCGAACCACTTCAACAGCTCCCTCACGCGCCTCTCCAGCAGCTTCGCCGTCTCGCGATCTCCGGTTCGGCGCACATAGTCCTCGACTTCAAGGAGAAACCACAGTGCATACGTGGGGATGTAGAGTCCATCCGTATGATCCGACGGATAGCACATCGCCACCATGCCCTTCGGAAGATGCGGGAATTCCTGCGCAAGCGCATAGTCGCGAAGGAACGCACGCTCGACCGACGCATTTCCCGTCAGCAGCTGCAGACTTGGACCCGAAAAATAGGAATCGCCCAGCCAGCCGGCGCGTTCGCGGCTCGGACAGTCCATCGGCACGTCCGTCGCGCACTGTGCAAGCGTATGGGCGGCGGCCGACAGGACCTTGGCGGCCACCGGATCCGCCCCCACATAAACGCTGTTGAAAACCTCGGCATTCCGATAGCGGCGCACGACGGGGGTCTTCCACGTCGCCTTGCCGGAGAGCATCGCCAGACGGGCGAACTTGAACGTCTGCGGCTCGAAGAACTCCAGCACATATCGTCCCGGACGCTTGATGTCCCATATTGCGCCGGCCGCGATTTCGATGCGCAGCGGGTTCACGTCTCCGTCAGGCGTACGCAACTCGTCCACGGCCGCCATGAACCGCCCCGGCTCCGTACACGCCAACTCCACCTGAAGGAATCCAGTTGTGTTATGCTCTCCGGCATAGAGCTTCGCCGGGACCTTTCGGCCGGACACGTCCGGCGTCACCCGGCGCCACCTTGCCAGCTCGTGCCAGACGTTTACGTCGCATTCCTCCGCCTTGTATCCGCAGAAGACGGGCGGCGCGACATTCTCGAAGCATCGCGTCTTGGGCAAAGGCGTCGATTCGTCGCAGACGATGTCGTAGGCATCGACCTCGGCGAACGACCTGTCGAGACTGAAGTCGCAAAGCGGCACCTCCCGCGCAATGAAGCGCGGTGCTGCAACCGCCTCTAGTTCTCGCAACGGTGCCGGCGCACCGCCGATCAGGTAAGCTTCCGAAAAGCCTCTCTGGAAACTGGATCGCGGCGTCTTGACGATGCGTTCGGATGCCCGTGTCCTCCAGTTCGTGCCGCAGGTCGAGGATAGGACGCGTCCGTTCTGCATGACTTCCGCCGCGAGAAACGGGGACTGGTTCATGTACACGAAGTTGTTGCACCGATACGAGTTCACTTCAATGCGCAGTCGGTTCTGCCCGGCATTCAGTTGCACCGGAATTGCATCGACACGCGCGAAGCCAACCGGTGCGCGCGCCGGTCCGGCCGAGACAAATGTGCCGTTCACCTCGGCCTTGTAGCAGGATGCCGCCGCAATCCGCAACTCCGCCGGGCCTTCCACCGCCGTCAGTTCCGTCTCGAATGTGAATGTTTCGTTCATCGTGTCGCCCGCACCCTTCGGCCACACCGCCTGTGCGGCAAGGAACAGATCAGGCGCATTGAATTTCTTGTGGTTCAGGAACTCCCACACGCGATCCAGCCACGTGTAGCTGCCCGTACCCGGTGCGGCGGCGGTCATGAAGCAATGGTCCCGCGTCGCCAGCGTATGCAGATCGCCCTGCACCCCCATGCGGCGCAACTGCTCCCAGCACTTGACCGAGTTCATCGCCGCCCATCCGTCCGCATCGCCGTGCAGGAACAGCATCGGACAGGCCGCCAGGTCGAAGGAGAACTCCGGGGCGAGACGCGCCGCATCGTCATTGCCGCCCGTGCGGTTCGGCTCGTCAAGACCGTCCGTCAGCGCATAGGCGGGATACAGCGCAATGCCCCACTGCACATTGCACGGAAGAAGATCCGTCTCATCGACTGGCCAATAGGACCTGTGTCGAGAACTTGTCGCCCCCATGATCGTGAGATGTCCACCGGCGGAGGCGCCCATGATCCCGATGCGGTTCGGGTCGAGGTGACGCGCTTCCGCCTCGCGGCGCACGACGTGGACCGCTCGCTGAAGATCCTGCCAGGCGCTCGTATGCTTCGCGAGGCCTGTTGGACGCGGAGTGCGGTACTTGAGCGTCACGACTGTCATGCCCTTCTCGTTCAGGTAGCGCCGCGCCGGCGTTACGCCATCCCAAGAATCCGGACGGTTATCGAAGTAGCCGCCGCCAGAATAGATGATCTGGATGCCCTTGGTGCGAGGCGTCTTCGGAATATGCCATTCGAGATACGGAACGCACTGGTTCGTCTGCGCATTCGGCATCTTGCCCTCCGGCCAGAGGGGCATCCGTTCGTAGCACCCCCGATCGTCATCGTCCGGGAAACGCACGTCAAGGCCGACCTCCTCGCCGAGCCGTCCATCGAAATTCATCTGGCGGATGAACTCAAGTACACGGTCAAACCAGTGATCCCATGCCGTACCGTCGCTACCACGGTTCATGTCGCCGTGAAACCCATGCCAGCGATCCGCGAAAAGATGCAGTTCGACGGGGATCTTCATCCGGCGGAGCTGACGGTAGACCTGCGTTGAGCCCAACGGCGAAAAGTCGTCCGCACCGCCGTGGAACAGGCACATCGGACAGGTCTTGCCGTCGAACGCGAGTTCCTTCACGAGCGCGACGTCGGGCGCATCCCCATCACGGGCGTTCGGCACGCCCTCGCCGTCGGTCAGCACATATGCCGCCGCCTGCGGCACGGCAAAGAGCAGGTTGCACGGCAAGGCGTCGAGTTCATCGACCGGGGCATACGCCGCCGTCTCCGACGATGTGGCCAGGAGAAGGACGAGCTTGGCACCGGCCGATATTCCCGTGGCGCCGATCTTCTCCGGACTGAAGCCCCACTTCGACGCATGCGCCCGCATGAACCGTATGGCCCTCTGCGCATCCTCCCAGCCGGACTGGTGTATGGGAAGCCCTTTCGGACGCGGCGTGCGATACGTCAGGTTCGCGACCGTCACGCCCGCGCGGACGAACCGGTCGATGGCCGGTTGCAGACGTTCCGCGTCGCAGCAGGATTCGAAACCGCCGCCAGAGACCACGAGCACGGCAAGATCGATCCGATTGGACGGATTCGGTGCATACCAGTCGATGTACGGTCGCCGAAAGTCGTCTGCACGAAACGTCGGGTATTGAGCCTCTTCCGTCGTCGCGGCGATCTGGTGCGGCTGCTCGTCCGGCATCTTGCCTTCGGGCCAGATGTATTCACGCAGGGCCGGACTTGCCGAAGGCGTCAGCGGCCCGAACGACGCACGGTCATCCGGTGAACTCCACATCCCGAACGCGCCTGTCGATGCCGCCGCCAAAATGCAGACGAGCGACATGACGATCTTTCGCGCGCATTCAGCGTACATACGTAATCCTCTCCCCGTCCGCTTCGATGAATGGCACGCCATTCTCCGGCATTCCGGCCTTCACGCCGGGTCCTTCGACCAACCAGCCGTAGGGCGCCAGACGATGCCCCTCGATCGTCCGAGGCACATCGCCAAGGTTCACGAGGAAGCGCACACCGCCGTATGTCGCCACAACGGTTCCGTCGTCGGCCGGCGTGGCCGGATCGACGCCGCGCGCGAACAGGGGAGACCTGTCGTGCACAAACTCCGTGACACGGCCACCGACAGTCCGCGCAAGCACACGGGACTGCAAGGCGTGCAACCAGGCATACCAACGCCGAATGCCATCATCCTTCGTCAGCTCATCGGCCTTGTACGCCACGACAATGTTGTAGCCGAGCGCGAGCACCCACGCGAGGACGCGCTCGTTCCGGGTGAAGCCCGCGAGGTCGTGATGGTAGAAAAGGAGCTTGTCCCTGAAGAGGCGCTGGGCCACAGGTTCGAGGGTCCACGTGTCGGCGGGAAAGCGGTTTTCCTTGTGCAGCTTCCGTCCGACCATGTCCTCAAGCGGAACCGTCCCCCAAGCGCAACCGGTCAGCCCGAGTTCCGAATCTGCCACCATGTCAAACCCGTCCTCCGTGAAGAGCGGCATGTGGCGGCTGTCCTCCTCCACGATCGAGATCATGCCCTCCTCATGCGCCGTGACGGACGGTGAATGTGGGCTGAAGTCGCGAAACCACGGCATGGAGCCGCACTGGTCCTGAAACAGGATGTCAGAGCCGTATGTCTCTTGTGCCGCACGTCGGGTTGCGCGATTCGCCGCCTGCACGACCGGATGCCAGTACGTGATGTTGTAGCCCTTGTGCGGCCCGTACTTGAGCGTGATCGGACTGCTGTCGCGCTTTCTGGCAACAGGCTCCATGCCGGCCTTCTTGAACACCTCCGACTTAAAGGGTTCGGAGCCCCACCAGCACGGATTCGTGTACGGCATGAACAGTCCGCCACGGGCATGGATGGCCGCAACCATGTTCTTGAAGTCATCGGAACTGCCAAACGTTTTCCGTGGCGGAAAGAAATCCGGATACGCATTGTCGAAGCCATGCGGCATGTAGTCGTGGATATGCACGAGCGTGGGCATCGGCAGGTCTTCGGCAAGCGTGGCAATCCTTTTCGCGTCGGCCGCGAGGACAAGCAACAGCGGTGAGGCGGCCAGCCTGTGCAGAAACGCCGCCCCGTCACGCGGCGGCAGTTTCGACGCGAGTGAGCGTCCGAGGCCGTTTTCCTTCAGGTACGCCGAGAGGGACGAATCGACAGTTCCGCCCTCGACGATCCGCACCGTCGGCGTCTCGACCGATTCACCGGGCTTCAGCCAGTACGCCGAGGCATGCGAATAGCAGCCGCCACGGCCATCTCCGGCCACAGTCGCCGATCCCGGAACGAACGGATGCGGATTCTTCCAGGGCGCGAAGTCGCCGCGACGCTGAACGCCATAGACCTGGATGGACGCGCCGGATTTCGTCTCAAGACGCGCCCAGTCCGCAAAGAGCGGCGGATAGGGAACGGAGTAATTGCACTTGGACGTGAAGAACTTCTCGTTGAGCGCCATGCCCGTCGTCTCGTTGCCGCGGCCCGGAAAGACGAACCGCGCCACATCGCTCGGACGGAAACGCAGATTCGCAGGGAAGTGGAATTCCTCGACGATGCCCTTCTTCGCCGTCAAGCGGGCTTTCATCGTCAAGGATCCGTCACTCTTGCGCATCGTCGTTACGGTGACGTCCAAGATGGGCGACACCCACTTCGACACGACCGTATCGCCGTGTCGTGTCTCTGAGAACCGTCCCCCGATGCGGTCCTCCCGTTCGACCTGCGCCGCCGAGAGCCAATTCGTCTCGGCGAACATCACGCGCCAGAGGCCATGTTCACCAGATTCGAGATAGGCTTTCCCGTGGACATCTCGTGCCGCGACACGCCCCTTCTCGCACCGCACCTCTCCCTTGGCAACCAGAAGCGCACAAACAATGATCGCCGAAACAGCAAGCCAAACTCTCATCCGACCCTCCAGCTTTCAGGCATCACGCCATTCAGGCCAACTTCATCCAGTTGGACACGACGGAACGACCTTCATTCCCCCAGCAGTCTGCCGGCGTAACCACAAACCGCACGCTGCGGTTGCGCGGTATCACGTCGCCGAAGAACGCACAGGCGCAAGGCCCCTTCTCGCGCGACTCGGCCTGCATGCCATCTGGCGGAAAGACCCGGCTCTCGGCGACCGTCCGCACCGTATCCGCATCGCGCACCTCGCAGCGGACGCCAAAGTCGTAGGCCCGCACTGGCGAACCGATGAGCGTCGTGACGGGTGGGAACGAAACCACGACCTGCTCGCGTGGCGTCTTGTCGTCATAGTAGCCGTCCTTCGCCCGGCGATGTCCATCCTTCACGCGCACGGCCGTCACCTTCGCGCCCGGCGCGAACTGGGGAGGCGTAGCCTTCGCAGCCTCGGCGCGGCGGCGGAAGTCGAACGCCGCCACGCCCTGTGGCGGAACCGTGCGACCGCCGTAGAGAGGGATGACCCAGTCCGGTCCGAGCGACTGGTCGTGCGTCCACTCGCGCCGCTCGAACACGATTCGGTCTCCGTAGACCGACATCAGCATACCCTGACGGACACTGTGCACGTCCACTTTCGGCATCTCCTGTGGCGGCTTGCGGTTGAAGTCGGCGCAGTTGAAGCCGTTTTCCCTGCCAGGAACTGTGAATTCGTGCCCACGCGCACAGGAGCATCCAACAGAGGTGAACTCACCCTGCCAGATGCACTTCTCGTCCGTAAGCGACTGGTGTTCGTGTCCCGTGAGCGCGAGGCAGTTGGGATAGCCGTTGAGCGCCTTGCGCGTCAGGCCCCTGTCAAAGGACTTGATCCACTTTTCGCCGCGCAGGAGCCATGTGGCGTATGTCGTGTCCTCCACATACTCGTGCTGGACGTAGAAGAACGGACGATCCTTGGGAAGATCGAGCGTGGGCAGGAACTCCGGCAGCGGCGTACGCTCGTTTTCGAAGCCCTTGGCGTACTTGTGGCCCTGCTCGTCGCCCAGGATGCTCATCCAGTTGCGCAGGACGAACGTGTACCCCTTCACGGTCTTCGCGCGGATCGGCATGTAATCCTCGCCAAAACAGCTCTGCCAAACCTCCTGCTTGCGCCAATGGAACGCTTCGGCCTTCGACTCGTCGAACGTCTTGTACCAGCTTCCGGCAAATGCGTCCTCGTCGTGATTCCCGGTCACGAAAAGCTTCTCGATGCGCACACCATCCGAACGGCAGTCATTCGGGAAGACCTTGCGCCAGGTACGTGCCACCGACTCGAACTCGCATCTGCGGCTCGTTGTCGTGAGATCTCCGGCGATCAGCACGGCATCGACCTTGCGGCTGTCGTAGAAGCGCAACGCCTTCTCGAAGAAATTGGCGTTGTCGTCCCGCGTGACGTGGATGTCAGAAAGAACCCCCACGACCAGATTGGGTTTTGCGCCTTTCGGCAAAGGGGCCAACGCCGGTTGCGCCCTCGCCGACATTGCAGACGGCACGATCGCCGCCCCCGTCGCGCCAAAAAGAAATTCGCGTCTATTCATCTCTATTCCTCTCTCTTGTTCATGTTTAGCGAATGATCAGGGCAAAGCCCACACCCAAAGTCACCGAGCCTAAGCCTTCCACCCAGTCGCAGTCCGAAGCCGTCCATGTGCCGCGCCGGACTTTCTCGCCCGACACGGTCGCACTGCGGAGAAATGCCGACACACCCGGCGACACAGACAGCCTCGCCCCGCGTGAAAGAGCCGCACGGGTTCCGCTCGCGACCTTACCGTTGCAGTCGATGCCGAAATCCACGGCATCGAACGACAGGACAGAATCAGGCGGAAGCGACAGTGTGCCGTCCGTCACGAGTCCGAACCGATGGTCGGCCGCATACGCGACTTCAAGGCCATCGATCACGACGGATGTCGTGCGTCCGCCTGCGGCAGACGTGAACGCAAGGTAGGCGTTCTCGTTCCCGCAGATTTCCGAGAGGTCTACCCCCGTCCACGTGCGAGTAAACACGACAGGCTCAACCTTGTCGTCCTGTTCCTGCGTGAGCGTCAGCGTCACCGTCTTTGCGACCGTATCGCTTTCAAGCGCAAAGTCAAAGACGCGCGTCAACAGGACGTCCTTGCCGTTCGCATCCTTCTCACCCGCATACGTGTTGAAGTAGATCATCGGGTCCGTGATGTAGCGGTTATCTGGACTCTTCCTGTCAAAGGCGTCCTCCCATCTGCCGTTTCTCCCGAAGCGGTACTGCCCCATATGATCAGCCATGTTGTAGTTGACGAAGCCAATGGCCAAGCTGTTCGTGATCGAGGCGGATGCGTTCGTCGCCGAATAGTAGCCCATGTCACTGCTCACGTTCCATTCGCCGCACGCCGAAAATCCTCGCGGATCGTTGTGGAGAACGAGCGCAAAGCCCCATGCGCCCGAACCGGACATCGTCGCTCGGCCGGAAACCCGCATCCGCCCTTCAATCGCGATGGGACGCTTCCGCGCCGTCAGGGACACGCTGTTTCCTGCCGCACTCCCGACCTTTAGGCCAATCGTGCCATCCGCATTTTGCTGGTAGGGAGAATCCGATGCGGCGGCGACAGAATCGCCGTTGGCATTGAAGCGGTCATAATGCCAAAGCCCGTTCGTGGCGTCGGACGGCACCGACACCGTCTCCGGCAGACTTGAAAACGCGATGTCGCCATCCGACGAGCAGATGCCGAGGTTCAATGCCTGATCGCGGGAATCGAGATTCACGAGCGACACATCCGTCTGTGGCGCCGCGAATCGAACGGCTTTGGCCAGGCGGTTGGTCGCGAACAGACTGTTCGACGAAACCCTAATTTTCGGCGATGCCGTCGTGACGACAAGCGAATTCAGAAACGTGTCATCCTGCCCGTCGTCAATCATGAGGTCGGAAACCGTGCCGTACGTCGTGCGTCCGCCCGAATCCGTCGTGAACGCCAGGTACGCCGTGTTGCCCTCGCAGATCTCCGTAAGGTCCGTGTTCTCCAGCGTACGCGTAAAGGTCACGTTCTCTCCATCCTGCTCCTGCGTGAGCGTCAGCGTCACCGTCTTCGACGAGGTGTCGCTCGCGAGTACAAAATCAAACACACGCGTATGGGCGACCTCTGGCGACACCGTCGTATCCGCCGTGTTGAAGAAGATCATCGGGTCTGTCGTCGCCGTCTCCGTCCAGCTGCCGTTCCGTCCAATCCTGTAGCGGCCAAAGTAGTTCTGCTGGTGGAAATTGACGAAGCCGACGGCAAAGCTCTTCATGATCGGATCGGTCGTCTGGGCATAGCACAGCCCCTCGTTGCCGGCCTGAGTCCCCTTCGCCTCGTAGCCACGCGGATCGTTGTGGAGAACAATCGCAAGCCCCCACGCGCCGGCGCCGGACAGCGTGACACGCCCGGAGATCGACATCTTGCCGTCCAAGCGCACGGGCACCTTTCGGGACGTGACCGTCGATCCCCAACTTGCATTTGTGCCGACGGCAATCGCACCACCGCCAAGATCAAAGGGATCGCCCGTCTCGGTCCGTATTGACTGGGTCTCGTTTCCGACCCGAACCGCCGTCTCGGCCCGATAATACCAGTCTTCAGGCACTTCCCTCGCGCACACCAGCTCCAGCGAACCGGCCTCGTAGACAAGATCAAGGTCTCGCGCAGTAGTCCTCGTCAGCGCAAGCCGTCCCTCGCCACGCTTGTGGACGGTCTCGCCCGCAAGCGAAGCAAAGTCCGATGCCGTCGGCCTTACGCACGCTCCGGCAGGGACATCCACAACCCACGTGTCACCCTCCCTTTCCGCAATTTGCGCAAACAAAAGCGTACACGGAACAAATAGAGCCGTGACAATGCTGACGACCGCCTTTTGACTGTTGAACATACACTTCTCCTCTTAGAATTTGAAACCCGCCTTCAAAGGCATTTGAAGTATACCAAATTCGGTCACGCAAAAGAGAACAGTCTGTCCGACGAAAAGCAAACAAATTGTCCGGCCATCCGAAGCCTATGTCCGCCGCGACTTCTCGCGCCACTGCGTGAGCGTGTGTCCCGTTGCCGCCTTGAACACGCGGCGCAGGTCAACCAGAGACGAAAAGCCGCAGAAGTCGGGCAGGGACGCAAGGTCGTGGTCGCCGCCCCGGATCAGCTCCTTCACCCGCGCAATGCGCCGGCTGCGAATCTCCTCCAGGATCGTATGGCCCAAGCACGTGCGGAAACGCTGATGCCCGTAAGAACGCCGACAGCCCATGACCGCGATGACGTCTGCCGACGTGATGCGGTCGGTCGCGTGCCGGCGGATGAACTCCAGCGCCCGCATGACACGCCCGTCGCAGACGGGAAGGCGCTGCGTCGATGCGCGGCGCACGACCTGCGCGACGCCAAATGTTGCGGCCTGTCCCCGAACGTCCTCGCCCGCCAGCAGACGATCCAGCGTCTGCGCGGACAGGTAGCCGCACGACTCGAAGTCCTGCTCGACGCTCGTCAGCGTCGGGTCGCCGCTCTCGCAGATGTCGCGCCGGTTGTCCACGCCCACGAGCGCGATCTCGTCCGGGATGCCGATGCCCTCCGCGAGGCAGATGCTGCGGACGCACTCGGACACCACGTCGTTCGCGGCGAACACGCCACAGGGTCTCGGCAGAGCCGTCAGCCACGTCCGCAGGGCGCGCATCCGCCGCGCCGCCGTCGTTGCCGGGACGGCAAACCGGCTGAACGTCGCGCCGTGGGCTTGCGCCCGCCGCGCGAACGCGTCTCCGCGCCCCACGCTCCACGCGCGACACGGATCGGCGACGAACGGCACATAGGCGAAATGGACGAGCCCCTGCCGGACAAGCTCGTCGAACGCCGCACCCGCCACGGCTTCCGCATCGCTCGACACGCACGCGAACGGCGCACGATCCGCACCAACCGCGTCCGGCGAACTGTCGCAGAACACGACCGGAATCCCGTTCAGTCCAGGCACTTCGGACAGCGTCTCGACCGAAAGCCCCGCGTCCGCCAGAAGCCCAACCGGACGCCACTGGTCAACAAGCCCGCCCAGGATGTCCCTGTAGTCGATGCGGAGCAGCGTCCAGCCCGCCGCGTCGGCATAGTGCCGAATGCCCTTCACAAGACGCACGGACGACTCGTCCACCGCAATTCGCAAAACCAGCACGCACGGACGCGCGGCAGTCGTTCCCCGGTGGCGTTTGGCCATGTGCCTGCTCCTTCCGCAGCCTCTTCAGGCGGGGACGCCGACCAGGATCTGCGGGTGCGCTTCGGTGATGCGGATGCGGACAAGCGAGCCGATGGCCGGCGTGCGCCGCGCGCAGGCGGCGTCGGCCGGCGGCTCCCAGACGACGATGCGGTTGCCTGAGTCGCGTCCCGACAGGCGCGCCTTGTTGCGCTTCGATGGCCCTTCGACCATGACCTCGCGCACCGTGCCGACGAGCGCGTCGTTGCGGCGCTGTCCGCGAACCTCCTGGTCGGCGAGCAGCACCTGGTCGCGGCGCTCCTTCTCCGCCGTCGGCACGTCGTCCGGCAGCGCCGCGCTGCGCGTCCCCGGACGCGGCGAATACTTGAAGACGAAGGCGTTGTCGAACCCGGCCTCCTCCATCAGCGACCGCGTCGCCTCGAAGTCCGCCTCCGTCTCGCCCGGATAGCCGACGATCACGTCCGTCGTCACCGCGAATTCGGGATCGAACGCACGGAGCTTCCGCACCGCGTCGAGATACTCGGCGCGCGTGTAGTGCCGCCCCATCTCCTTCAGGATGCGGTCGGAGCCGGACTGCACCGGCAGGTGCAGGTGGCGGCAGACCTTCGGACAGTCCCGGTAGACGGCAATCAGCTCGTCCGTGCAGCCCTTCGGGTGCGCCGAGGTGAAGCGGATGCGCTCCAGCCCGTCGATCTCCTGCAAGGCGCGCAGGAGGCGCGGGAACGCCTCGCCTTCGTCCGTCTCCCACGCCCAGTTGCGGATGCCGTAGCGGAGGACGCTCTGTCCGAGGAGGCAGACCTCCTTCACGCCGCGCGCGGCAAGGCTCTTCACCTCGGCGATGACTTCCTTCGCGGGGCGCGAGTACTCGTGACCGCGCACGTCCGGGACGATGCAGTAGCTGCAGCGGTTGTCGCAGCCGAGCAGCACCGTCACGTAGCTCTGCACGGCGGCGAACGCCCCGGCGCGGCGCGCGTCCAAGTGCGCGTCCAGCCCCTGCGGAACCTCGTCGTCGCCCAGCTCCAGCGTCGGGTACTGCGCGTCCGCCACGATCTTCGGGATGAGGCCGAAGCGGCGCGGCCCGACGGCGAAGTGCAGCTTCGGGAGGCGCTTGAAGACGTCCGCCCCCATCCGCTTGACGGCACAGCCCATCAGGCCAACGACCTTGCCCGCCGCCAAGAGGTTCCCGGCCTTGCCGACGGCCTTCTCCTCGGCCTTCTGGCGGACGGTGCAGCTGTTGATGAGGACGAGTTCGGCCGCGTCCTCCGATGCGACCTCCTCATGGCCCGCCGCGACGAGCATCGCCGCGACCGCCTCCGAGTCGCGCACGTTCATCTGGCAGCCGTAGGTATGGATGAGAAAACGCATGACGTACCTCTTCAGTCAAAGTTCTTTTTCAAGGGATTCGAGTTCCGTCGCCGCCTCTTCCCAGTCAGCCGTGTAGCGGTCGATCTCGAACTGGAGCGTCCGCACCTTCCGGTTCGCCTCGGCGAAGTCGGTCGTCGGCTTCGGGTTGAAGAGTTCGGCGGACGCCTCGTCGAGAGCCTTCTGCAGCTCGTCGATCTTCTGCTCCGCCGTCGCCACGCGCTTCTTCAGCTCGCGCAGCTTCGGTGCGATCTTCGCCCGCTCCGCCGCGCGCTGCTTTCGCAAGTCCTTCTGAGAAAGCCGAGGCGCTTGTCCTTTCGGTCGTTCCGGTACCTGATTGCGCGAACCCCCATTGGCGGATTCCGCCACTCGATTATTCGGCAATTCGACTATTCGATTATTTCTCTCACGCTCCGCCTTCTTCTCGCAATAGTAGTCGTAGCCGCCCGGATACTGGCGGATGCCCTCGCGCGTGATCTCCAGGATGCTCGTCGCAACGGCCCGCACAAAGTCGATGTCGTGCGAGACGAGGAGAATCGTCCCCGCGTACTTCTGGAGCGCGTCCTGCAGCAGGCGGCGTCCGTCAAGGTCGAGGTGCGTCGTCGGCTCGTCGAGCAGCAGGAAGTTTGGCGCCGTCAGGAACAGCCGCAGGAACGCGAGGCGGATCTTCTCGCCGCCCGACAGGACGCCCGCCGGCTTCTCGACGTCGTTCTCGTCGAAGCCGAACGCGCCAAGCTGGTTGCGGAAGACCTTCTCCGGCCCGCCGCCGTGCGCGTCCCAGGCGTTTTTCGCGTTGCGGTAGACGGTGAGGTCGGGCGGGATCGTCTCGGCGAACTCCTGCGAGAGGTAGCCCGGCACGACGTTGTGCCCCAGCACGGCCTTGCCCTCCGTCGGCTGCCGCGTCCCGGCGATGATGCGCATCAGCGTCGTCTTGCCGAGGCCGTTGTAGCCGATCAGCGCGACCTTGTCGCCGCGCGTAATGTTGAATTCGAGTCCCGAAAAGACCTTCTTCACGCCGTCGTAGCTGAAGCCGAGGTTTTCGCAGCGGAACATCTCGATGCCGCTCGGCGGCGGCTCCGCGAGCCGCAGGCGCCCGGAGTTCGTGTAGCGCTTCGGCAGCACGATCCGCGCCTCGTCGATCTTGTCGATGAGCTTCTGCCGCGACTGGGCCTGCGCGGCCTTCGTCGCCTGCGCACGGAAACGGTCGACGAACCGCTGCAGCTGCTCGCGGTGGTGATCCTGGTTCTCCTTCGCGGCCTTCAGGTGCTCGTAGCGCACCTCGCGCTCGGTCAGGTACCAGTCGAGGTTGCCCTCGTAGCGCGTCGCCGTGCCCGCATCGACCTCGACGATGATGTTCGTCAGCGTCCGCAGGAGGTAGCGGTCGTGCGAGATCAGCATGAGCGTGCCGTCGTACGCCTTCAGGAACTTCTGCAGCCAATCGACGGCGGGGAGGTCGAGGTAGTTCGACGGCTCGTCGAGGAGCAGCAGGTCGGGCTTCGACGCGAGGACGCGCGAGAGCTCCGCGCGCATGCGCCACCCGCCGGAGAACGACTTGAACGGCTTCGCGAACTCCTCCGTCGTGAAACCGAGGCCGCCGAGCGCGATCTTGACGCGCGTCTCGATGTCGTAGCCGCCGAGATGCTCGAACTTCGTCTGCAGCTCGCCGTACCGCCGCATCTTCACGGGATCCGCCAGGTCGGCCTCCAGCTCCGCCATCTCGGCCTCCATCTCGCTCAGGCCGGGAATGCCCCTGAGCGCGTAGTCCAAGAGCGTCTCCTCCGGCGTGTCCGGCGCGGGATTCTGCCGCGTGAAGCCGATGCGCGGATTCGACTCGATGACAAGCTCGCCCGTGTCCGTCGACATTTCGCCGAGGATGATCTTGAAGAGCGTCGACTTGCCCGAGCCGTTCGGGCCGACGACGCCGATGCGGTCGCCCTTGTTGACGCGAAACGTGACGTCCGAGAGGACGTCCTGATGTCCGTAATGGACGGATATTCCCTTGAAGTCGAGCATGGCCAAGGGGCCCGCCACGCGAGGCGTCGGGTCCAGAACAGGCGTTCCTTTACTTCTTCAGCCAAAGCTCGATGACGGGAATCTCGACGTTCGGCTTCTTCATCGGCAGCACGATGTTGTCGCGTCGGCCGAGGTCGCCGCCCTGCGAATGCTGGATCGCCGCGCCCTTGCGGATCGTCAGCTCCGAGCCGTCATGCAGGAACTGCGCATATTCCACCTTGTCCGCGAAGTCGAACGGCAGCGCGCCCATCGGGTAGTTGACGAGGTGGATGTAGAGCCGATTCGTCTCGGGGTTGTAGGTGAGGAGCGAATCGACCGGCGTCTTGAACGCGGCCGGCGCGGCCGTGCAGCCGTAGATCGAGCGGCTGTTGAAATGCATCCAGTCGCCAATCGCGTCGAGGCGGTCACAGGCCCGGTAGTCGAACTCGCCGCGCCCCGTCGGCCCGACGTTGAGGATGAGGTTGCCGCCGAACGCAACCGAGTTGACCAGCAGCTCGATGAGCTGGTGCGGACTCTTCCACGTCTCCTCGTCGCGGTAGTAGCCCCACGAGCCGGAGAACGTCTGGCACGTCTCCCACGGCGCGTTCTTGCCGTCCACCTGCGGCCACTGGGTGACGCGGCACTGCTCCGGCGTCACGAAGTCCCAGCCGTCCTCGGTGTCCATGAGGTCGAGGCGGCTGTCGACGAGGATGCCGGGCTGGAGCGAGCGCGTGAGCTTCATCAGCTCGACCGACTCCCAGTGCTTCCAGTTCTTGCCGTACTTTGACTTGACCGTGTAGTCGTACCAGATGATGTCGATCTTCCCGTAGTTCGTCAGCAGCTCCTTCACCTGCGCGTACATGTAGGCGCGGTAGCGGCTCCAGTCCTTGCCGGCGTTGAGCTTCTCGTAGATCTCGTCCGTGAACCTGTCGTCCGCCGGACGAAGCGGATGCGTCTGGTCGATGAGGTAGTCGGGATGATGCCAGTCCTTGATCGAGAAATAGAGGCCGACCTTGAGCCCTTCCGCCCGCGCCGCCGCGACGTACTCGCGCACGAGGTCGCGCCCGAACGGGGTCTTCGTGATCTTGTAGTCGGTCGTCTGCGTGTCCCAGAGGCAGAAACCCTCATGGTGCTTCGCGGTCAGCACCATGTATTTCATGCCGGCCTTCTTCGCGCGGCGCGCCCAGTCCTTCGCGTCGAAGAGGTCGGGGTCGAAGCGCGGCATATACCGCTTCTCGTAGGCATCGGGGGCGATGCGCTCGATCGACTGCACCCACTCGTGCCGCCCCAGCGCGGAATAGAGCCCGAAGTGGATGAACATGCCGAAGCGGTCATGCGTCCACCACGCGCGGCGGGCGTCGCGCTGCTCGGCCGTCTCGCCGAAGATGCTCTTGGGGGGCGTCGGGCGGTCCTTGAGCGCGTCAAAGGCCGAGGCCGGGAGGATGGTCGCGGCCAGCGCCGCCGTCAGGATCGAGGTCTTCTTCATTGTCTGTGTCGCTTTCATGTTTTCGTTTCGTGTAGTATAGCCTAAACCAAAGGCCCAAATCAAGTGCCGCACGGGAATGCGCGCCATCAGAAGAACGTCATCTGCCCCGGCATGTCCGAGAGGCGCTTGCGCGGCTTGCGCACGGCCTTCGGCGCGTTCACGTCCAGCTCGTTCGCCTCCAGGTTCTTCAGGATCTCGCCCGCGCGCGCGACGACTTCCGCCGGAAGCCCCGCCATCGCGCCGACGTGGATGCCGAAGCTCTTCTCGGCGACGCCGGGGACGATCCGCCGCAGGAAGACGATGCGCCCGCCCTCCTCCTTCACCTTTACCGTATAGTTCTTGATGCCGGGAAACGTGTCCGCGAGGTCGGTGAGCTCGTGGTAGTGCGTCGCGAAGAGCGTCTTCGCCTTCGCCTGAGCCTTGCCGTAGAGGTATTCCGCGACCGACCACGCGATCGAGATGCCGTCGAACGTCGACGTGCCGCGCCCGATCTCGTCAAGGACGATGAGCGACTTCGGCGTCGCGTTGTTGAGGATGTTCGCCGTCTCCTGCATCTCGACGAGGAAGGTCGAGCGTCCGCGCGCAAGGTCGTCGCCTGCGCCGATGCGCGTGAAGACGCGGTCGAGGACGCCAAGGCGCATCTTCGCCGCCGGCACGAACGAGCCCATCTGCGCCATCACGGCAAGCGTCGCGACCTGACGGATGTACGTCGACTTGCCGGCCATGTTAGGCCCGGTGATGAGCATGATCTGGTCGGTCGTCGTGTTGAGGAACGTGCCGTTCGGCACGAACGGCTCCGCGTCCGGCAGCTGCTCGACGATCGGGTGCCGCCCGTCGACGATCTCCAGCACGTCCGAGTCGTCCACTTCGGGGCGCACGTAGCCCGCCGCGAGCGCGCGGTCGGCGAGCGCGAGCGTCGCGTCCAGCGCGCCGAGCGCAAGGGACGTCTCCTGAATCTCGACCGTCTTCGCCGCAATCGTCGCGAGGATGTCCTTGTAGAGCTTCTGCTCCAGCGCGACGGCCCGGTCGTGCGCGCCCAGCACCTTCTGCTCGTATTCCTTCAGTTCGGGCGTCACGTACCGCTCGCCCGTCGTCAGCGTCTGCCGCCGGATGTAGTCCGCCGGGGCCTGTGCCACGGACGCCTTCGGGATCTCGATCAGAAACCCGAAGGCGGGCACGTGCTTCACCTTCAGCTTCGCGATGCCCGTGCGCTGCTGCTCGCGCGCCTGGAACTCGGCGATCCACTGGCGGCCCTCGGTCGCGATCTGCCGCAGCTCGTCCAGCTCCGCCGCGTAGCCGGACGCGATGAAGCCGCCGTCGGACAACATGACCGGCGGGTCTTCGGCAATCGCGCGGTCGATGAGCGAGACGACTTCGGGTTGGGGGGTGAGGGATGAGAGGTGAGAAGTGAGAGGTGCGGGATGGGAAGTGAGAGGTGTGGGATGTGGCCTCGCCCCCCTCTCGCCTCTCGCGTCCCTCACGTCATTCAGCCGCTCCTGAATCTCCGGGATCGGACGGAGCGACGCGGCGAGCCCCTTCAGGTCGCGCGGGTTCGCGCGGCCGGAATCGACCTTGGCGACAAGCCGCTCCAGGTCCCTGACGCCCGTCAGCAGGCTGCGCAGCTGCGCGAGCGCGGCGCGGTCGTCCACGAACGCCTGCACGGCGTCGAGCCGCGCGTTCACGTCCGCCGCACGCGCAAGGGGCCGCGCGATCCAGTTGCGCATCGTCCGCGCGCCCATCGGCGTCTTCGTGACGTCCAGCACGCCGAGGAGCGACGACTCCTTCGCGACGTCACCGCCCGGCAGCAACTGCAGGTGGCGGAGCGTCCCCGAATCGAGCACGAGCCCGTCGTCGGACTGGCGGATGCGCACCTTGCGGACGTGGCCGAGCGAATGGTGCAGGGTCGTCCCGACGTAGTAGAGCAGCGCGCCGGCGGCGCAGATGAGATCCGTCCGCCCCGTGAGGCCAAAGCCGTCAAGCGCCAGCACCTTGAAGTGACGCGTCAGGCAGTCCCACGCCGCGTCGAGCGAAAACGTCCAGCTGTTCGAGTCCGTCGGCTTCAGCAGTTCGGCGGGACAATCGCGCGCGAGCGTCTCGTCGAGCTTTTCTCGCGTCGCGAATTCCTCCACGACGAACTCGCCCGTCGAGAGGTCGAGGAGCGCAAGCCCCAGGCCCGAGACGGCCGCGACGTAGTTATTCGTCGTCTCGTCGAGCAGCCCGTCCTCCGTGACGGTGCCGGGCGTGACGATGCGCGTCACCTCGCGGCGCACGAGACCCTTCGCGGTCTTCGGGTCTTCCACCTGGTCGCAGAGGGCGGCCGTCTTTCCGGCGCGGATCAGCTTCGCGAGGTAGGCGTTGAGCGCGTGGTGCGGCACGCCGCACATCGGCTGGTCGTTGCGATGCGTGAGCGTCGCGCCGAGAATCGGCGAGGCGACGATCGCGTCCTCGCCGAACATCTCGTAGAAGTCGCCGAGGCGGAACATGACGATCGCGCCCGGCGGCACCTCGCGCTTGATCGCGAGGTACTGCCGCATCATCGGTGTCAGTTCAGCAGCCATGCGACGCTCAGGCCTTGACCTTGCCGAAGATGTTGCCGTAGCGGTTGACGTTCAGCGCCTCGACGAACGAGGCGATCTTCGTCACCGTCGAGCACGGGTCGATGGACGCGTCCATGCAGTCGCCCTCCAGCGCGAGGAGCGGCACGTTGATCGAGTCCAGCGTCTCGCGCAGGTGCTTCGAGAGCGCGCGGTCGGCGAGCGAGCAGCGGCCGAAGCCGTGCGTGTAGAGGATGACGCCGTTGAACTGCCCCGCCGGGACGGCGCGCTTCACGTACTCGACGCGCAGCTCCGGATCGAGGAAGCCCGACTGCAGCAGCTTCTTCGCGAGCGAGCGGTACGGATCCTTCGGATCCAGCGGCTCCCAGCCGACGAAGTTCGTCTCCTCGAAGACGATCGGCGCGTTGCAGGTCTTCTCGATGTAGTCGAGGTGACGCGTGTCGTAGAACGGCGGCAGGTGCAGCCAGAGGAGGCGGTGCGTGTCGCCGATCGAATAGCGCTTCTCGGCCCATTCCTTCTTCATCTGCAGCTCTTCGAGGTACGCCTTCTGGATGTCGACGAGCTCCTGCCGTCCCCAGAGCTGCGAGAAGACGATCGCGTTGTAGACCGCCTCGCTGCCGCGCACGAGCGGCGGCGACGTGAAGCGGAGCGCCTGGCACTGCTTCGCGAGCGCGGCGGCCTCGTTCGAGAGGACGCACGCCTCCTCGAGCCGCGCCGGGTCGAGCTTGCGCCCGAACGCCTTCTCCATCTCCGAGACGGCCTCCGCAAGACCGTCCGCCATCATCTCGATCGCGTTGCGGGAATGCGCGTTGATCGGCGTCTGCAGCGAGTAGAGACGGTCCGAGATCTTGTATTCGCGCGCGAGGTCGGCGAAGACGCGCTCGGCCTGCTGGCAGGGCTGGACGGTCGAGACGATGAAGTCGGGCTTGTCGAGATCCATGCCCTCCAGCATGCGGAGGAACGAGCAGGTCTGCCCGTCGAAGCCCTTCTGCGCGGCGCGGCCGAGGGCCTCCTTCACCTTGTCCGCCCGGCGGCCGAAGAGCGCGGCGTACGTCTCCAGCGTCCGCACGCGGCAGTCCATCGCGTTCAGGATCTCCGTCGGGAAGAAGAGGTTGCGCCAGACGAGCGGCTTCGACGTGTCCTTCGAGAAGAAGTCGTGCTTCGTCGACTTGATGCGCAGGAGGACGGACTTGCCGCGCGTCGGCTCGTACTCGACCTTCGCGAGATCGAGCTTGCCGGTGTCCTTCAGGCCGTCGAGCTGCTTGGCGATGACCGCCGCGCCGAGCGCGCCCATGACCTCGTGGTACTGCGGAATGATGATCTCGCTGCCGGTGAGCTTGCCGAGGAAGTAGGCGACGGCCTTGTTGAACGCGACGCCGCCCTGGAAGAGGATCTTGCGGCCGGGGGCGTTCAGGAGCAGCTGGCCGACCGAGTTCAGGATCGTCCGCGCCTGGGCCTTGCACGCGCCGGCCAGGAGGTCGCCGATCGGCACGCGGTTCTTGAACTTGTTGATCGACGTCGCCGAGAGGACGGCGCAGACGGAGCTGAACTCGGTCTTCGAGTCGTAGTTCACGCGGTCGGCGACGTCCTCGATCTTCACGCCGAGCTTCTGGGCGACGGAGTCGAGGAAGCTGCCCGTGCCCGCCGCGCAGACGCCGCTCATCATGCTCGTCCAGAGGTTCATCGGCGGGTTGTAGACCATGCACTTCGAGTCCTGGCCGCCGCAGTCGATGATCGCGTCGACGTCGGGGTGCAGGAACTTCGCGCCCGCGACGTGCGCCGTCACCTCGCTCACCTGGAAGTCGTAGGGGATGAACCGCTTCGTGTCCTCGACGATCTGGCTGCCCGTGACGACGATCGCGGAAATCTGGTCGAAGCTCGTGCCGGCGACCTTCAGGAACTCCAGCGCGAGGCGCTTCACCGCGCCGCCCGAGCAGCAGCCGCACGCGCTGCAGCGGCCCGTGCAGGCGACCTTGCCGGCCTCGACGGGCTGCGTGCGCTTGTAGACGGAGCGCAAGACCTTGCCGTCTTCCGAGAGAAGGACGGCCTTGAAGGTCGTCGAGCCGATGTCGATGCCGAGATACGTTTTCATTTTTGCAGCAGGTTCCTCTGAGTCTGAACGTTCCTCTTCGGGCTTTCCCCGAAAAAGAGCGCATATTATAGCATAAACTGCCGCCAAGCGGTTTCGCGGCGAATTTCTCGAACGTTGAGCTGTCCGTCGCGAGCTTTTCCATGACGCAAGTCAGATCACGGATTCCGGGCGGCCGCGAACCTGACCCACACGAAGTCCAGCCGTTCGGGCACCGTGACCGCGAGGCGCGTCCCGTCGAACCGCGCCGTGCCGCGACCGCCGATGACGGCCGCGTCCGAAAGCCTCGCCACGCCGAAGATCGGCGCGAGGTCGAGATCATAAGACTCCTTCTCGTTCAGCTCGCGGAAGAGGAGCGCGTAGCCGCCCGCACCGTCCGCCGCCTCCGAGACGAAGCCCGTCCACGCCACGCCGTCCGGACGGTTCGCGACCGGGTGGATCACGCCGCCGTGCCAGCGCGCGCGCTCCGTCTTCCACGTGCGCACGAGCGGCGCGAGCGCCGCCACCGACTTCTCGGACACGTCGGAGAGCTCCATCCACGCGAGCGGCGAGGCCGCCATCACCGTCGCGAAGAGCGCGTCCGGCCGGTAGTTCCCGTGGCCGAGCGGGCTCCACTCGTAGTTCGCGTGATTCGTGTCGGGGTTGTTGAACTCGAAGCGCAGGCGCACGGGGTCGATGACGTGCGAGAGGTCCCACAGGTTCTTGAGCGTGTGGTGCGGCCAGTAGACGGGACGCCGCGTGTAGCGGTTCTCGACGAAGAGCGGGCCGATGTCGAGGAGGCCGAGGAAGCCGGGGCGCACCTCCGCCGTGCAGTCGAGGTCGAAGACCATGTCGCCGTCCGACTCGGCGAGCATCCTGTCGAACATCTTCCGGTTGCGGACGAGCGCGCGCGGCGAGAGCAGCTTCATCGAGTCCATCTTGAAGTAGTCGATGCCGAGCCGGCGGTGGTAGTCGAGGAGGCAGTCCGCGTCGCGCGCCCAGTTCGCCGCGTCGTCGCTGGAGTCTGGCCCGAACCAGAGGCCGAAGCGCATGCCCTTCGCGCGCGCCTCCCTCACGAGGAATTCGAGCCCGTCCGGGAAGCGTTCGAGGTCCTCCTTCCAGAAGTCGGGGTCGGCCGCCCAGTAGCCGTTCCAGACCTTCCTCTGTCCGGCGGCGACCCTCTTCTGCGAGTTCTGGGTGCGGCCCCGCTGCCAGCCGTCGTCAATCTGGATGACGTCGACGCCGATCTTCGCGCCCGCCGCGATCTCCTTCAGCAGGAAGTCCTGGCAGATGCGGCTGTCGCGGTTGCCCGCGCCCCACGTGTTCGAGAGCAGGAGGCCGTCGCGTCCGGGACGGTACGGGCGGATCGACCGCTGGAACGCGACGAGCGCGCGCAGACGCCCCGCCTCGCCGCCCGCATAGGCGAGCTCGACGAGCGGGAAGCCGTTCGCGAGCAGCGAGACGCCCCTGTCCGCGCCGCTCACGATGAAGTCGTCGACGGGCGCCGGACGGCTCGACGGCATCGGCGCGAGGCGCACGAAGACGAGCCCCTCGTCCGCGAGGACGTCCCGCAGGTCAAGGCCGCTCGCCGCGAGCGAGAACGGCCAGTCGTAGAGCATGAGCAGCCGCTCGTCCACGTCCAGCAGCTGGTCGCGGACGTCCGTCTGGTCGCGGCAGGTGAAGCCCGTCGCCTTCACGTGCCGCCGGTCGATGGAAATCGTGTCGTTCGCGGCGGCGGCGGCCTTCAGGCCCCTGTTCGACGCGAGATCCCACGCGCGGTCGGCGTCGTGGACGGGCGCGAACGCCGTCACGCCCGGACGCGTCGCGATGACGCCCGGCATGTCAGGGTAGAGGTCGAGCCGCGTCACCTGCCCGCCAGCCGTCACGCGGACGCGCACGCCCGCGACGCCGACGGGGCTCCACCGCGCGGGCTCCGCCGCGACCACCAGCGCGTCGTTCGCATCCTTCTCGGACGCCCGCCCCGCCCACGTCGCGCCGCCCGTGCGCGCGAACGAGACCGTCCGCAGCACGCCGCCCGACGCGACGTAGCGTCGCGTGAACAGGCGGTTGCCGACCTCCAGCGTCCTGTCCGTCCACGCGACGCGGCAGCCGTTCGTCACGAACGCACCCGAAACAGCCGCCTCCTCCTGTGCTGCGACGCGCGCCACGCCACACAGATTGACGAGCGCAAGCACCGCTGCGCAACAAACGCCTTTTGACAAAACGACCATATCCCGCATCTGGATTTTCCTCCTTGTTCTAGCCCTATCCGTTCGCCGCGACTTCGATCTGGCGGTCGGAGAGGTTGCGCATCTCGGCGTCGAATGCCGCGCCGACGAGCGTCACCTTCTTGCCGCACCGCAGCCACTTCTCGTGGTAGCCCTTCGCCTTGATCTGCGCGAGCGCGGCGGCGGCCGTGTCGTTCAGCTTGAACTCGAAGACGAAGACGTTGCGCGGCGTCTCCACGACCGCGTCCACGCGGCCTCGGTTCGTCCAGCACTCCGCGTGGGTGCGCGCGCCGATCAGCACGAACACCGCGTAGAAGAGCGACTGGTAGTACTTCTCGCGCTTCAGCGTGACGTTCGCCGGGATGTTCGCGAAGAAGCACGAGAGCGCGTCCAGCATGTCGTCCACGTCGTCCGCGCGCAGGGCCTCCACCATCTGCGTCAGCAGCGAGGCGTGCTCCTCTCCGTCCAGCCGGGCGAAGTCGGCTGAGAGCGACTCGCTGAATGCGGTCGCCACCTCGAAGTTCGGCGGCACGAGCCGGTAGAGCCGGATGCCGCCGTCCTGCCGGGCCGACTTGATCGTGAGGTAGCCCGTCTGGTAGAGGAGCGAGATGAGCGCCGGCCTGTCCGGCTCGTATACCGAGAACGAAGTCTGCGGAACCTCGATCTCGTCCATCACGACAGGGTTCCGCTCCATGAGCTTCAGGAGGAACGTGGGCGTCCCCGTCTCGAACCAGTACGGGTCGAACTTCCCTGACGAGAGGCACTTGCCGACCGAGACGGGATTGAAGACCGGCACGGCGTTCTCCTCGAAGCGGTAGCCGTCGTACCAGTGGACGAGCCGCGCGAACGTCGCCTCGGCGTCAAGGCCCTGCTTCGCGCCGAGCGCCGCAAGCGACTCCGGGAAGTTCGCCTTCACCTCCTCGTGCGTGTAGCCGAAGAGCGTCGCGACGCGCGCGTCCATCGAGAACTCGTTGAGGTTGTTGAGGTCAGAGAAAATCGACACCTTCGAGAACTTCGACACGCCGGTGATGAACGCGAAGCGCTGAAGCCCCTCGCACGTCTTGATGACGCCGTAGAACGACTTGAGGACTTTCCGGATCTCGTCGACGTCCGGATTGCCGAGATGCCCGAGGAGCGGCTTGTCGTACTCGTCCACGAGCAGGACAAGCTGATTGACGGACGCTCCCGCATCACGTTCCTTCGCCTTGCGGTCAGCGGCGGCGATGATGTCCATCATGAGGAACTTGAAGCGTCCGGCCAGCGGCTCGCCCTCGCGCACGGGCACGCCAAGACGCGCGGCCTCCGAACGCAGCAGGGAGGCGATGGCCTCCTTCAGCTCGGCGGCGCTGTCCGCCTGGCAGTCCGCCATGTCGAGCTTGAGGACGGGATACGTCTTCGACCAGTCCCAGTCCGGTTCGATGGCAAGGCCCTTGAACAGGTCGCGCCGCCCCTCGAAGAGGCACTGGAGCGTCGAGACGGCGAGCGACTTCCCGAAGCGGCGCGGGCGTGCGACGAAGAACAACTTGCCGAGCGACCCATCCGCGAGCGTCTTCAGGATCGCCGTCTTGTCCACGTAGACGAAGCCGCCCTCACGGAC
The DNA here is from genome assembly GCA_934635385.1 of uncultured Kiritimatiellota bacterium. GTDB lineage: Bacteria > Verrucomicrobiota > Kiritimatiellia > RFP12 > UBA1067 > UBA1067. The sequence goes on from CAKTZI010000010.1 coordinate 33,785, forward strand.
GTCTCTGAACGAATAGGTGTCTGTCGCTATCTTCTCCATGCCGCACATTATACCATAAACGGCATCCATGCCGCCCGTCGCGTCCAGTGAAAAGCGAGCCGCCGAACGACTTCTACCGCTCCATCACGAGGCCCTGGTGTCCGGCGGGGATGACGGCCTTGCCCCTGAAGAACGCGCCGAGGTCGGGATTACCGGAGAGCGTGTAGGCGCGCAGTACCTTCGGTCTCTCCGAATCGGCGAAGTCCCAGACGACGGCCTTGCGGCCGCTGCGGTTCGTCATCAGCACGAGGTTGCCGTCTGCGCGCGGAATGCCGCTGAAGCGCGCATCCCGTCCCTTCCCGAACGCCGGGACGGGTGGCAGCGCGTACGGCCCTGAATACGTGCCGTTGGCCTCGACCAGTACGTAATACGCCGCCGCCCCGTAGTCATAGACGCTCGACTGCGGCTGCTGGATCGTGTAGAGGAATCGATTCGCGCCAAGACGGCAGATGCCGTCGTTCTGCGACCCGAAGAACGACGCCGTCCGGGCGTTCTCCTGATTCCCGAAGCGGGGCTTCGGCCCAGTGAAGTCCAGCCAGCCAAGGCCGTTGTACGGCTTCAAGACGGGGAAGCGTCCGCCGATTGCGCCGTCGGCGGGGTACTTGTCCCAGAGGCACGTGCTGGGAAAGGACAAAATCGGACGCGCCGCGCCGAAGTCCGTGACATCGTGCAGCTCGTACGGGCCGCACCGCGCCGTCAAAATCACCTTGTCGTCCATCGTCGGCCAGCACCAGAACGCGACCGAGCGGTCGGCGCGCGACGAGGCGGCGCGTCGCGCAATCTCGCGGAAGCCCGTCGGCCCGTCCAGCTCGTAGACCGCAAAGCCGTCCACACCCTCCGCCGTGACGAAGCAGTCTCCGACGAAACAGCAGCCCGTCACGCGCCGTCTGCCCGGCAACGTGCCCAACTTCTCGAACCCCGTTTCCGACAGCCGCAGAACGTGCAAACCCGCGTCGCCGAACGCCGCGTAGGCGATGTCACCGCGCAGCACGACCGTACGCGCCTGACCAGCCGCCGCCGGACGGTACACGTGGAACGCCGCCGTGTCCGTCGGATAGGGCTCGCGGCACTCGGGATGGACGGGCGGTGTTCCCTTCGGACGCACCGGCGGCTTCACGCCATCGACCGGCAGAATCCACAGTCCGCCTGGAAACGACGTCACGTAGACGCATCCCTCGCCAATCGCACAGGAACTGATCGCGCCCGACGGCCAGTCCTCCTTCCCCTTCTGCGGCACGCAGAAACGATCCACGACCTTCGGTCGCGCCGGATCCTTCACGTCCACGACGAAGAGCCCGTTGTGCGAGTCGCAGCAGAAAGCGAGGCCGTTCGCGACGCGCGGCGTCCAGAAATCCTCGTTTCGTGGCGTGAAGACGGGGAAGTCGACGCGCGAGACCCATTTCGGCTTCGCGGGGTCTGCGAGCGAGAAGATGTTGAGGCCCCGATTGGCGATTGCGACCACGCCGCCGCCGGGGACGAGCTGCTGCGAGGCGCGCCCCCAATGCCAGCGGTTCGTCTGCCAATAGGTACAGCCGCCCGCCTCCGCCTCGGTCAGGAACCTCATGCGGCTCGGCCCTGCCGCCGTGCCGCCGCGCGTCGGCTCCTCGAAGCTCTCGCCGAAGAGGCGTTGCGCATCGAGGCCGCCGTAGATCTCGTGGTTGACGTCCTCCATGCCGATGCCGTAGAGCGTCTTCGGCACGTCGGTGGTGACGTTCTGCACATCCACCGTCACGTGAACGGCGGCAATCAAAACGAACGCGGCAATCATTCTGGATTCACCTTTCCCTTGTAGAACTCGACGGCGAAGCGGCGGCATTCCTCCGCCTGACCCGTGTAGGGGTTGCAGTCGATGCCCGCGATGACAAGTGCCTGCGGCACGTGGCTGCGGCAGATCTGGCGTTCGCGCAAGTACGCGAGGCGACCCGCCGGACGCTGGTAGCGGCAGAGCGCGCTGTTCCCGCGCCACCACCACCGCGCGTCCCGTTTCCACTGGTAGAGGTTCGATTCCGAGAGCATGTACGCCGCGTAGACGCCACTCGCCTGAGGGATCAACTTCTGAACCTCCCCGCTTTCGAGGAACGCGCTCCAGTCCCGCTGGCCGTCGGGCGAACCCCACTTCCAGAGCGGATTGATCCCCAGCGGCAGGAAATACTGCACGTCGTCCAGCCCCGCGTACGTCGGCGTCCAGCCCGACTCGTACATCTGGCGGACGACATCATGGTCGCGGCGCTCGTAGCCGTGCGAGAAGTTCGGCGAGAGCATGAGCGGCCAGGCGTGTTCGCCCGACGAGAGGATGTCCTCCACGTCCCTGAACCATTCGCCCATCTTCTCGACGCGCCACTTCAGGAAACGTTCGCGGTACGTGCCGAGCAACAGTTCCCCGCGTCGGCGGAAGCGTTCGGCGCCCGTCGTGCCGGTACCGAGGCGGATGCCGGTGTCGCGCTCGAAGCACTCGATCGTGTCGTCGTCGTAACTCACCATCAGCGGATCGTTGTGAATGCGGTCCGGCTGCATGAAGCCCGGCGTCCAGAAGAACCCGTGCGCGTAGAAGAAGCCCTTGACGTGCCCGTACCGCGCGTAGCGGTCGTAGAGCTCGCGGATCGAGCGGTAGGAGTCCTCCCGCACGCCCTTCGCGAGGAAGTTCACGCAGCTGTCGGCATAGGACACGACCTGATGGCCATTCGTGTCGACCGAGTAGATGCCGCGATCCGTCCCGGCCCTGATCTTGCGGTCGCTGATGCCGCGCTCCGTGCCGCCCGTACGCGAACAGCGGAGCCGGTTCTGCTCCCACCCGAAATAGCAGTCGATGCCGTTCGCGTCATACATCCAGCTGATGAGGTACGGCAGGTCGAAGTCGCGTCCGCGATGCGGCGAGTTGAGGCACGTGTCGGACGGCGCCCAGGACTGGTCGTACATGAGGATTCCCTCGACGGAGGCGTTCTGCCCCTGAAACCTCAGCTGGCGAATCTTCCGTTCGACGGCATGGTACCAGTGCGTCCAGGCGTGGCGGTGATAGGCCCACGGATGGAAGAGGCCGCGTTCGACCATGTTGTCGCAGGACGCGAGCGTCTGCCATGTCGTGAAGCGCTCGTGATGCTCCATGATGCGGCGGCTCGTCGGCGGCAGCGCGAGGCCGGGGAGGCGGCCGCCCTTCACGTGGTAGACGCGGATGGCGCAGACCGCCGCCGGCGCGAATGGCATAGTTGCCCGTCACCTCCGCGCCGAATTCCTTCAGGCAGTCACGCCCATCCGAAAAGTCCAGCGGACGCCCGAACTCATGCGTGAAGAAGTCCTCTCCGCTCGGCTCGAAGGTGAGCGGATCCTGCTTTCCCGGATGGCAGATCGCGTCGCTCTGCCACGTGTCCTCCTCGGCCGCATAGTAGTTGATGTTGGCGTCCTTCGGCCGGATGATCTCGACGGCGGACGCGGCACACGCCACGCCCGCCACCGCCAGGGCCGTCACAAGTCTGAACATGGCGGGAACCTTTCTCATTGAGCCTCTGGCGCGCGGAAACGCCCTTTCCGGCGGCAGATCATCGTCCGTTCACCGCCGATCTCCACGTCGAAGATCGTGTCCTCGCCCTTGCGGTCGTAATGCGACACGACCCGCACCGCATACGGCGCCGCGAACACAGGCAGGTGGCGGATCCTGAAGTTCTCCGCGTGATGCGCCGCGCGCCACGTCACCTCCGGCACGTCGTCGCGGAACGCGGCCTCACGCACGGCGGGGTCGATCGCGAAGACGAGCGCGGGGCCTGCGTCGGACGCCGGGCGAAAGACGAGGCGGAACGGTTCGCCCGGCTGCGCCGTGAACGTCTGCGGCGCGACGGGCGGCGCGATCTCCGGCACCCATTTCTGGCCGAGCGTGCCGTCCGGGTACTGGATCAGCTCGCGGAAGACGAGCCAGCCGCCCCAGCCCTGCGGGTGACTGAGCCATCCGGCCAGAATGCGGCGGCTGCCCGCGAACGGCGCGACCATCGGGACGGACAGCCCCTCGTAGGGCGCACGCCCGTCCTTCGTCCAGTCCACGTAGGTGCCCGGCCTGCCGGACGGGCTGTACGCGAACTGGCTGAAGCCCTGGAAAATGTAGTGGTGTCCGTTCCACGCGAACGGACAGGGACAGTCCCCCTTCGTCGGCACCTTGTCGTCGTACAGCTTCCAGCCGTCCAGGCGGTCGCTCGTCCAGATGCCGCCCATGCCGCCGTAGCCCGCCACGAGCCCCAGCGTGCCGTCCGCGCGGTTGCAGATCGTGGGGTTCTCCGTCGCGTGGACGATCCGGCCCGACTTCGTGAAGTGGATGCCGTCCTCCGAGACGGCGTAGGTCGCGCCCATCGGGTACTGCGGGTCTTTCGTGCAGCGGCTCGTGTGGAGGCCGTAGGCGAGGTGCAGCTTGCCGTCGTACGCGAACGGCGTCCCCGTCCCCAACGTCTCCCACCAGCTCTCGATCGGCACGGCGTGCGGATGCTCCTCCCAGTGGACGAGATCGGCGGAGGAGATGTGCGCGAAGAAGTGTCCGCCCGTCCCCGCCTTCGAGGCATGGTGACGCCGGTCGTAGAGGTAGAAGACGTGGAAGCGCCCCCGGTAGTAGCCCAGCGCGACATCGCCGACCCAGGCGTTGTGGTCGGCGGGCGTCCAGTACTGCACGCTCCCCGCAATCGGCCGTGCGCCCTTCACGTACGGCAGGGCGTCCGGGTCGGCCGGCGTCGCGAAGTCCGCCCTCTTCACGCGCGCGGAGAGAACCTTCGCCTGCGCCGGGTCGGCCGGCGGGCACGGCCGCAGGAGCATGTCGTCGTCCATGTGGCCGTCCACGGCAATCGAGACGTGCGTCTTCGCATAGTTGAGGACGACCCGCCGCACGCCGCCCGTGCCGCCGAGGAAGCCGAGCGGCAATCCGACGCGCGACGCCTTCACGCCCGGCATGTGCGCCTCCAAGACGGGACACGGCCCGTCCGCCATCCGAAACGGCAGGTAATTCCCCTCGCGCGTGTCATATGTTCGCAGCGCCGGATCCCGCCCCGCCATCCGCAGGTCGAGCGTGAGGCAGCCGGGAATCTCGTAGAGGCGTTCTCCGACCTTCACGCCATCGAGGTCGATGTCCAGCCGAATCGTGAAGCCCAGCTCGCTCAAACGAAAATCAGCAGGCGTCGCCGCATCCGCCTCGCCGACACCCAACGCCAGCGCGACCACTGTCTTAATGAATCCGATCTTGCTCCTTCGCATGACTTGCGTTCCTTTCCGCTTTAGGCGATTTCCTCCAACCTCCGACCCTTGGTCTCCGGCACGAAGAAAAGCGCCCAGACAAAGTGAAAGACCATCATCACGCCGAAGAAGGCGAAGATCGCCCAGGCCGGGACGGCCTCCGCCGCCACCGGGAAGACGAGCGCCACCAGCGCGGCGAAGATCCAGTGCGTGAACGCGCCGAGGGCCTGTCCCTGCGCGCGGAAGCGCTGCGGAAAGACCTCCGAGACCAGCACCCAGATGACCGTGCCCTGTCCGACGGCGTGCGCGGCGAGGAAGAGGAAGATGCAGGCGGCGGTGAGCGGCCCGTTCCCGACGGCGAACGCCGCCGCCGCGCCGAAGAGCGACACGAGATAGCCGGCGCCGCCCGCCAGCAGCAGGGCGCGCCGCCCGACGCGGTCGATGAGCCACAGCCCCGTGAACGTCGCGGCGAAGTTGAGGATGCCGAGTCCGAACGACGAGAGGAACGCCGCGTCACGTCCAAGCCCCGCCAACTGGAAGATGCGCGGCGCGAAGTAGTTGACGGCGTTGCAGCCGCTCATCTGGTTGAAGAACGCCACAAGAAACGCCAGCAGGATCGGACGGAGATTGGCCTTCGAGAAGAACGCTTCCGTCCGCACTTCTTCCTTCTTCCTTTTTCCCGCTTCCTTCATCTCTCTCCACCGCGGACTCTCGACAAGGAACGGCGTCAGCAGGACGAACGCGAGCGCGGGAAACGCCTCCGCGCCCAGCATCCACCGCCAGGCGTTCGCGCCCACGTCCTTCAGGAGGAGATTCGAGGTCAGGGCCGCGAGGACGCCGAAGACGATGTTGAACTGGAAGAGCGCCGTGAGCCGTCCCCGGCTTTCGGCGGGCGAGATCTCGGCGATGTAGACCGGGGCCGCAATGGTCGAGATGCCGACGCCGAATCCGCCGACGAGACGCGCGACGATCATTTCGCCGGGACCTCCCGCAAGGGCGCTCCAGACGGCCGAGACGAGATAGAGCGCGCCGACGGACTGAAGCGTCCGCTTGCGTCCGAACCGGTTGGACAGGGCTCCGCCGACCAGCGCGCCGACGACCGTGCCCCACAGGGCGGAGCTGACGACCCATCCGTGCATCTGACCCGAAAGCGACCAGAGGCGCTGGATATCCTGTTCGGCGCCGTTGATGACGATCGTGTCGAAGCCGAAGAGAAACCCGCCCAGCGCGGCGACCGCCGCCAGGAACCAGCCCCTGCCGCGCGTCATGTCAGCCCTCCCCAATTTCAAGCTCGTTCGGATCGACTTCCAGCGTCAGCGCCGTGCCGTAGGCGACGTCGTCCATCTTCGGAAACAGGAGCTCCAGCATGTCGTCAGGCTGAAAGTGCTTCGGCTTCGTTTCGGGATGCGGATAATAGATTAGCCCCGCGACACAGCCGCCGTCCGGCAGAATGCGTCCGACATGGAAGAACGAGAACGTCTCCGCCGGATCGACCGGATGCCACTTGACGAGCGGAAACGTCCACGGCGCGCGGACGACCCGATAGCGGCACGGCGCGATGGAGACGTTCAGCGTGCCGGGATAGCAGGGCGAAAGATCCAGCCCCAGCCTCTTGAAATGGGGCATCTGCATCCGCAGTGTCCCGCCCGGGAAGTCGGGGTTGCCGTTCAGCCCGGACGCCACGCGGTGCCCCCGGATGACTGTCGCCGTGAATCGTTTTTTCGTGTTCATCTTTTCTTCTCCAAGGGCCTTGTCGAGCGGCGCACGACCAGCGGCGCGTCCAGCAGGCATTCGCGCGGCGCCAGCGTCGGGTCTTCCATCCGGTCCGTCAGGCAGCGGAACGCCAGGCGCGCGATGTCTTCGCACGGCTGGTGGCAGGTCGTGAGCGGCGGCTCGACGAGCAGGGCGTGCTGCACGTCGTCAAAGCCAACCACCTGCACGTCTTCCGGCACGCGCTTGCCCAGGGCGCGCAGGGTGACGATCAGCCGCGCCGCATGCGTGTCGTTGCCGCAGACGACCGCATCCGGCGCATGCCGCCCCGCAAACGCCCGTCGGACGGCGGTCGGCGCGTTCACGTCAAGAGAGATTTCCGCCTTCTCGCCGTCCGGCAGAAGGCTCTGCACGCCGCGCGCGCGGCTGCGGACGCTGTTGGCGCAGTTCCGCCACGTCATGAAACGGATGCGGCGCGCGCCCGTGCGCAGCAGGTAGTCCGCCAGCCGCCGCCCCGCCTCGAAGTTGTTGATGCCCACCACGTCATAGGCGCTGCGGTCCGGCGAGGCGACGAAATCCCAGTCCAGCAGAACGACGGGAATCTTCGCGCGGTCGAACACCGAGACGATCTCGCGGTTGATGCGCTCCATGTCCGTCAGGAACTCCAGCGGCTTGTAGATGACGCCCGACACGGGCGTCTCGACGAACTTCTGCGCCAGCTCGCGCGCCAGCCGCGCACGGACGGCGGGGTCTTCGGACGAGGCGTCGCCATAGAGCAGCGTGAAGCCGGCGGCCTGCGCCAGCCGGGACAGCTCGCGGCTGATGGGCGGGAAGATCTCGCCGCAGTTCAGGTCGGGCAGAAGAAGGCCGATCGAGCCGGTCAGCGCCTTGGCCTTGCGCGTCAGGAACGTGCCGCGCCCCATTTCCTGCACGATCAGGCCCTTGCCGCGCAGTTCGCGCAGGGCCATGCCGACCGTGGCGCGCGACACGCCGAAACGGCGCGCCAGCGCCCGCTCGCTCGGGAACGGGCGCCCGGGGCCGTAGCGACCGTCCGAGATGTCCTTCCGCAGCGTCTCGACGATCTGCCTGTGTTTCTCTTCGCGCAAGTTGCCTCTCCTCGTCTCTCTGACGGGTAGTATAGCATACTGCGCGCGGCGAAAACGAACTGGCTAGACCACTTTCTCAGAACCCGCAGACGAACCTGCCGACGCCCCACATCGAGACGAAGATCGCCACCGAGAAGAGGAAGGTGTAGAGGACGCCCTTCCCCGCATCCCGTCCGTCCGCGCGCACAAGCGCCTTGAAGCGCGACAGCACCTCCGGCGGCTCAGGCTTCGTCACGAGCGTCGCCGTCAGCCAGCAGACCGTCGTCACGCCCGCGCCGATGAGGAGCTTCTGCCAGGCGGCCAGCGCCGGCGCGCCGCACAGCGGCAGCACGACCTCCAGGGCGACGGCCGCGACCAGCGCAGCGACGATGCCGACGATCTCGCTCCAGGCGTTGATGCGCATCCAGAACCACCGCAGCAGGAAGATCGGCCCCGACCCCGCGCCGATGAGCAGCATGAGGTCGAACGCCGTCTTCGCGGACGTGAGGAGCGGCGCGATCAGGCACGCGAGCGCCATGAAGCCGACCATCACGAGCCGCGCCGCCCAGATGAGCTCGCGGTCACCGGCCTGCGGACGCACGAAGCGCCGGTAGAAGTCGTTGACGACGTAGGACGAGCCCATCGTCAGGTGCGCGGCGACCGTCGAGAAGAGCGCCGCCATCATCGAGGCTGCGACGACGCCGAACCAGCCGCTCGGAACTTTCGTGAGCATCGCCGAGTAGGCCATGTCGCCGCCGACGAGCTTCGGATCGACGGACGGAAACGCCTTCTGGATGTCCGACAGCTCCGGGAAGACGATCAGCGAGCAGAAGCCCACGATGTACCACGGCCACGGACGGATCGCGTAGTGGATGAAGTTGAAGAAGAGCGTACCGCCCATGGCATGGCCCTCGCTCTTCGCGGACATGATGCGCTGGACGATGTAGCCGCCGCCGCCCGGCTCGGATCCCTGTTTCCAGACCGCCCACCACTGCACGGCGAGCGGAATGACGAGGAGCGAAAAGACAGCATCGGCATCCGAGAAGTCCGGGAAGATCGAGAGCTTCCCCGCGAGCGCCGGATGCGCCGCCAGCCCGGCAAGGCCGCCGACATCCGGGAGACCGAGCGCGTAGAACATCGCGGCGAACGCGCCGACCATGATGACGAGGAAGAGGAAGAAGTCCGTGTAGACCGCCCCGCGCAAGCCGGCAATCGCCACGTAGACGATCGAGAACACGCCCGTGAAGACGAGGACCGTCGTCGACGAGCAGCCGAAGAGGATTACGCCGATCTTGAGGCCGCCCAGGACGACCGCCCCCATCACGAGCAGGTTGAGGATGACGCCGAGATAGACGCCGCGCAGGGCCCGCAGGAACGCCGCCGGCTTCCCCGAATAGCGCAGCTCGTAGAACTCGACGTCCGTCGTCACGCCCGTGCGCACCCACAGCTTCGAGTAGATGAAGACCGTGAACACGCTCGTGATCAGGAACGACCACCACACCCAGTTTCCGGCGAGGCCGTCCTTGCGGATGATCTCCGTGAAGAGGTTGGCCGAGTCCGTCGACGTGCACGCGGCCGTCATCGAAAAGCCGAGCAGCCACCAGGGCATGGAGCGTCCCGCCAGCAGGAAGTCCTTCGACGTGCCGCGGTTCATCCGCGCGGCCACGAGGGGAATCGCGACGAGAATCGCGAAGAACCCCGCGACCATCCACCAGTCCAAAGCCTGCATCAGCATGCCGCACCGTCCTTTCCTGCCTGTCCAAAACACGCCGTCGGCATGCGGGTCGAGCCCGCGCCCATCCAGCCGCCGTTCACGTCGATCATCCCGCCGTTGATGACGGGCCCCGCACCGTCGGCAACCGCGTCGGGATTGATCGGGCGAATCGATCCGCCCCAGCCACGGCACTCCACGATCGAGCTGTCGCCGATCCACGGCAGCTGGTTTTCGCGCCGTGCGCCCGGCACGAGATACGGCCCTTCGATCATCGGCGACGGCGCCGTGCGCCACGTGCCGTCGATCTTGACGCCGTAATCGACGCCGTTGCCGCCGGCGGCGGACAGGAAATCGCGTTTGCCGCGCGTCTCCAGTCCGAGCAGCAAGGCCCGGCTCGCGGCCTGCCCGAAGTTGTGCGTGAAGCGGTCCGCCGTCGCGAAGTACGTCAGCAGGTCCGCCGCATTCGGACACTTGAGCGCGAACGGAATGATCGCGCGCGTGAAAAGCGCGTCGATCGCCTTCTGAGACGAATGCAGCTCGTCGCCCATGCGGATCGCCTCCGCGAAAAGCGCCTTCATCGAAAAACCCCCTTCGGCCCGCAGGACGGCCGCGAGCGGCGGGAAGAGCGCGTCCCGCATCCAGGCGAGGTTCGCCGCAATCTCCGGCGTGTAGACGCCCCAGCCGCAGAAGCCGCCGCCGAAACGACCTTCGGACGGGAACACGCCCGCGACGCCGCCCGTCTCGCGGTCTTCGACGACCAGGAGCGGAATCGACGGCGTGACGATGCCCGTGCCCGAGCCGTTCGTCGCGTAGTCGCACGCCGCCTCGCAGCGGACGTCGCCGGCCTCCAGCAGCCGCACGGCCTCGTCCGCCGTCTTCGCCCAGCCCTCCAGCAGGCAGGCGTTGACCATCCCCCGTCGATGGAGCGGACACATCCGCCCGAATGCGATTGGCGGCCCCGCGTGCAGCACCGTCCTGTCGGGAAGGCCGAGAAAGTCTCCCGCCGTCCGCACGTCCACCCACCAGGGATCGCCCCTGAACCTCAGCTCTTCAGGCTTCATTGTCCTGTTCTCCTTTCGTGATTTCCTTCAGATGCTCCGACACCGTGTGGAGCGCAAGAAACAAGGCATTCGGCATGCCGCAGCCGACCTCGCCGATCAGCTTGCGCGCCAGCGTGACGGGCTCGTCCTCGACCGGCACGCCGTCCGCCACGTAGGCGCGGATCCTCTCGCCGTAGAGCCGCACGCGCGCGGCGCTGTAGGCCAGCGCGTCCGTGACCGCGCGCTCGCCCCGGATCACGTCGCCGATGCCGTCGTAGGCGTGTCCGCACATGATGTTCGAGAGGTTCGCCGCCGCCAGCTTCGCGAGCGACGCGCGGTAGGCGGGGAGCGAACGGTAGAAGCCGATGCCCTGCGTCGGCGTACCGTTCCCCTGGAGCGAGTCGCCCGTGAAGGCGGTGTTCGTCTGCGTGTCGATCCACGTGAGGCAGTCGTCGTCGTGTCCCGGCGTCGCGAGCGCACGGAAACGTCCCGCGAGAAGTTCGCCCTCCGCGAGCAGGCGATCCGGCTCGACGCCCTTCAGGTACGACTGCGGCGGCGGCGAGTTGCGCGGAAAGCGCGTCCGCACGCGAATCGCGACCTTCACCGGATCGCGCAGGGCGTCCGCCGCCGAGGCAAGCGTCGCCGTCTTGAGTCCGTAGCGCGTGACGAGCGCGTGATGTCCGCCGATGTGGTCGCCGTGCACGTGCGTGTTGAGGAGCCAGCCGATGTCGGACGGCTTCAGTCCGAGGTCGGCGAGCGCAGGGATGAGGTAGCGTTCGGGTTCGAGATGCGACGAGTCGATCAGCACGTTCGTCTCGCCGCGCACAAGGATGACGCCCGTCCAGACCGGCCCGAACGGAACCTTCAGAAGGTAGGTGTCCGGCAGGACCTCCTCGAATGCCGGACGCTTGCGGAAGATGCATCCGGTCGCGAGATCAAGGTATTCGGTGTTGTCCTTCGACGTGTCCGCATTTTCGGCGACGAGAACGCGCGCGTCTTTCGAGACGACGATGTGGTGCCAGATGCCCGCGCGCACGTTGTAGAGTTTCAGCGGCTCCATCGGGACGCGCACGGCCGTCTCGCCGAGCAGAAGCGTCGCCTGTCCGGCGAGCAGCACGAACGTCTCGTCCGTCTGGTTGTGCCGTTCAAGTTCGACGAGATTCCGCTCGTCGAAACGCGAGGCGTAGTTGAGTCCGGCCAGCGTCCACTTGGCGTTGTCCACGAGGCGACGATAGCCGTCGCCGGCGTGTTCAAGGATGTCGATTCCGTTCATGTTCCGTCATTCCCTAGTGTTGCGGCGGAAATCCGCCGCGCTTTCGCCCGCGATCTTGCCGAAGACCCAGGCCGCCGTGCCGCCGTTGCCGCCGAGGCGGTTGAGACCATGCACGCCCGCCGTCACTTCGCCACAGGCAAAAAGCCCCGGCACGGGACGTCCGTGCGCGTCCAAAGCGCGACACTGCGCGTCGATGACAACGCCGCCGAGCGAACTGTGCGGTGCGGGCGCGACGGGTATGCGTCGCTCTGCCGGATCCATCTTGCAGTCGCGAAGTCTCTCCGCCGGCACGTCCGTGAGGTCGTAGATCGCCGTGCCGCCGACGGCGAAAATCGCACGGGCGAGCTCGTCCTTGTTGCGGCGCGCGTCCGGCAGGATGTCCGCGCCCTGTGCGTCCACAAGCCGCGCCCCTTCATACAACAGCGTCGTGATGACGGGAACGCCGCGCAGCGGGCCCTCTGTCCGCACCGTCGGCTCGTACTGGACATGCGCCTCGTCGACGTCGCGAACCGCCGCGCCGAACGCGGCGGCGAACGCGAGGCCGTCACCGCGCAGTTCGGGCGGATTCGTCGAGAAGGCGTACTTCCCGCACCAGCCGCCTGTCGCAAGGACGATCGCCAGACGCGGATTCGCCGTGCGCGCCGTCCGCAGGTCTTCGGCCGTCACGGTTCGGCGCACGACGGCGACACGCCCCTTCAGCCGCGCCTGGATCTGCGCGAGGGCGACGACGCCAATCGCGTGACCGACCGTCACGCAACGCGGCACGGACGAGCCGAGCGGCTGGATCGTCCTGTAGGCTCCCGTTGCGTCCCGGTCGAAGGCAAACGCCGCCTTGAGCGCGAGCGAACCACGGCACATCGCCTCGACGAGCGCACGGTCGTTCGCGCCGTGCCCGCTCGCGAGCGTATCCGCGACATAGCGTCCGACGGAATCCTCCGGCAGGACCGGACAGTTGAGCGCATGGATGTCCGGCGAATTGCCGGGACCGTTGGCGACCAGCGTCACGGACGCGCCCGCCAAGGCCGCCGCTTCCGCCGCCCGCCAGCCGGCCAGCCCGCCGCCGACGACGAGGACGTCGGCCTCCCCCGCAATCGACGTCTCGCTCATTCCCAGATGCCGCCGTGCGCCATCGAGCCCACGTTCTTAACGAAGAGGTTGAGGAAGCGCGGATACTTCGAGCCGTCGAACGTCCACGCGAAGTCCTTCTTGCGCGCGTCGAGGTCGGCCGCGACCGAAATCGTGCGCTGTGGGATGTCGATCGCGATCTCGTCGCCGTCGCGGACGAGTCCGAGCGGGCCCATCAGCGCCGCCTCCGGCGAGACGTAGCCGACCGAAAGCCCCGAGCTGCCGCCCGAAAAGCGTCCGTCGGTGACGACCGCGCACGAGTTGAAGAGCTCGTCGCGCCCCTTGAGCATTTCCTGGAACGTGAACGCCGTCGTGCCGAATCGGCCCTTGAGGCCGAGGAAGCGCAGGACGCAGGCGTCGCCCGGACGGATCTGACCCGCCTTGAGCGCGTCGAGCGCCGCGTCGAGTTCGTCGAAGACGCGCGCAGGCCCCCGGAACGTCAGGAGGTTCGGCGGCACGGCGGCGATCTTGACGATGGCCCCCTCCGGCGCGAGATTGCCGTAGAGGACGCCGATGCCGGGTAGGCGCATCACGGGGTTGTCGAGCGAATGGATGACGTCGCGGTTCCAGACCCGCGCGTCCTTCACGTTCTCGGCGAGCGTCCGCCCCGTCACCGTCAGGCAGTCGCCGTCGAGCTTCGGCAGCAGCTCCTTCAGGAGGGCGGGCGTGCCGCCCGCGAGGCAGAAGTCGTGGAGCGAGTAGCGCGGCCCGCTCGGAACGAGGTGCGCGAGAAGCGGGATCTCGTGAGACGCCTCGTCGAAGCACTTCCACCACGGCTCGTCGTAGCCCGCCTCGTGGGCGATGGCGGGGATGTGCAGGATGAGGTTCGAGGACGCGGCGACCGCCATGTCCATCTTGATCGCGTTGCGGACGGACGCGGGCGTGATGACCTGGCGCGCCGTCACGCCCTCGCGGACGAGGCCCAGGATGCGACGCCCGGCCTCGTAGGCGATGAGCCGGATCTCGCTCGACGTCGCCGCGACGGACGAGTTGCCGGGCAGCGACATGCCGAGCGCCTCCGCGACGAGACACATCGAATTCGCCGTCGTCATCGACGTGCAGCCACCGCACGAGCCCCACGAGTGGACGATGAGGTCGTCGTATTCCGCCGGGTCGATCCGCCCCGCCTCCCGCGCGCCCACCTTGTCCTGCGCGTGGATGTGGATGACCTCGCGGCCCCGGCAGACGCCGTGCGGCATGTAGCCGCCCGTCACCATGATCGCCGGGATGTCCAGCCGCGCCGCCGCCATCAGGTGCCCGGGCACGATGGAGTCGCACGTCGAGAGCAGCACCATCCCGTCGAAGAAGTTCCCCTCGACCGTGATCTCGACCTGATCGGCGATGGAGTTGCGCGAGGGAACCTCGATGTACTTCGGGTCCTTCTCGACCATGCCGTCGCAGATCGCGGTCGTCATGACCTCCAGCGGCAGGCCGCCCGCGTCGCGGATGCCCGCCTTGACGCGCTCCGCGAGCTCCTTCAGGTGGACGTGGCCGGGATTGTACTCGTTCCACGAGTTGACGACGGCAATGCGGGGCCGCCGCTGCTCTTCGGCGGAGTAGCCCATGCCGCACATGAGGCCGCGCCGGCACTCGCTCGCCTGGCTAAATTCCCACTGGCTCTTCAGCGTCATCTTCAGACCTCGCGCAGCGGAAAGTTCATCGACTCGATCGAGCCGTCGCAGGACTGCCCGCCATCGACGCAGATGACCTGCCCGACGATGAAGCGCGCCTTCTCGACGTCGGCGAGGAACTGGATCATCGGCACGATCTCCTCCACCGTGCCGCCGCGTCCGACGGGAATCTTGCGCGAAAAGCTCGCGATGTCCTCCTTCGAGTAGCGCTCGGCGAGCTTCGTGAAGATGAGCCCCGGCGCGACGCAGTTGACGCGGATGCCGTACTTGGCGACCTCGACGCCGAGCGCCTTCGTGAACATGTTGAGCCCGCCCTTCCCGGCCGAGTACGGCAGCATCCGGCGATGGACCCACGTGACCTGCCCGTGGACGGACGAGATGTTCACGATGCGGCCCTCGGTCTTCTTCTCGACCATGTCCGCGACCGCGTAGCGCGAACAGTAGGCGGCGGCGTTCAGGTTGAGCGCGATCTGGCTGTCCCAGTAGTCCATCGGCATGTCCTTGAACTCGCCCTTCGGCCCGCCGGGAATCTGCAGCGCGCCGCCCGCGTTGTTGACGAGGACGTCGATCTTCCCGAACGTCTTCACGAAGTCCTCCACCATCGCGCGGCAGTGGTCGTGATTGCCCACGTCCCCCGCGTAGATCTTCGTCTTCACGCCGTACTTTTCGCACGCCGCCGCGACCGCCTCGGCCCCCGCCGGGTTCCTGTTGCAGGTGATGCCGACGTTCGCGCCCTCGTCGCGCGCAAACGCGACCGCGCACCCCGCCCCGATGCCGTGGGACGACCCCGTAATCAGAATGTTTCTCATGATGTCGGGAGTATACCACGAATTCGTCCGCCACAAGATGACCGAAGCGAAGAAAGTGACATGACCGAAACGAAATATGGTAAACTACGCGCATGGAAACCGTTCTTGTCTTCCGAACCGGCGAATACGAAACCTGGCTGGAAAAGCTCGGCGGCATCGCCGACTGCGCCCGCGAACGCGGCTGGAGCCTTCAGGTCGTGGACGCGCGGCACGGGCGCGTCGATCTCGCGCGGCTCATCCGCTTCTGGCATCCGTGCGGCGCGATCGTCGATGCGAGCGGCGACACGTCTGGGCTTCGCCTCGCGGCCTTCGCCCGCCTGCCGACCGTCCTGATGACGCCTCAGCGGACGTCGGAAGGCTTCGCCTCCGTGACAAGCGACTCGACCGCCATCGCGCGCATCGCCGCCGTCGAGCTGCTCGCCCGCGACAGCCAGGCCTATCTCTTCGTCGACTGGCCGCGCGACGTCGCCTGGGCGCGGTCGAAGCGCGAAGCCTTTGCGGACATCCTCGCGCTGCACGGACACGCCCCCGCCGTCTTCCGTCCCACGCCGCGCGAGATGCGCGACCGGCCCGCGCTCATCACGCGCCTCAGCCGCCACCTGTCCGCGCTGCCGCGCCCCCTCGGCGTCTTCGCCGTCACCGACGCCCTCGGCGCGGCAACGCTCGACGCGGCGCGGCGCGCCCGGCTGGACGTTCCCGAAGACCTCATGGCCGTCGGCGTCGACGACGATGCCGCGATCTGCGAGAACTGCAGGCCCACGCTCTCGTCGGTGCGCCCCGCCTTCCGCGAACTGGGCTTCACGGCCGGCAACCTGCTGCAACAGCTCCTGACGCAGACGGACGTGCCGCGTCCGTCGCGCAAAGTGGCGCCGTTCGGACTCGTGCGCCGGGCCTCGTCGGCCGTTCTCCGGCGGGCCGATCCGATTGCCAACCGCGCGACCGAGCTCATCCGCACGCGTGCGGCCGAGGGACTCGACCCCGCCGCCGTTCTCGCGCTGTTTCCGGGCTCGCCGCGTCTCGCGGAACTGCGGTTCAAGGCCGCAACCGGAATGTCCGTGCGGGCGGCGCTTCTGCGCGCCAAGCTCGACCGCGCCAAGGGCTATCTCAAGGGCGGGCAGCTCTCGATCGCGGCCATCGCCAACTTCTGCGGCTGGGAGAGCGACCTCGCGTTCCGCAAGGCGTTCAAGGCGCATGTCGGCCTGACGCCGACCGCCTATCGGGCATCGGAAGCGACATGACGCCTACTCGTAGTAGGCGTAGTGTTTCTCCAGCCGCGCCATCGCCCACGCGACGAGACCGTTGAAGATGTAGTAGAAGACGCCGGCGGCGATGAGCGGCACCATCGTCGTGTTCGCGGCCGCCGCCATCTTCGCGACGGTGAACATCTCCATCACCGAGAGCGTGAACGCGAGCGACGTGTCCTTCACGAGCGTGATCACCTCGTTCGTGACCGGCGGGATGATGCGCTTGACGACCTGCGGGAAGATCACGTGCGCGAACGTGCGGGCGCGACCGAGGCCGAGCGACGCCGACGCCTCGTACTGCCCCGGATCGATCGACTCGATGCCCGCGCGGTAGATCTCGGCGAAGTAGGCCGCGTAGTTGAGCGCGAACGCGACGATGGCCCCGACGAACGGCGAATAGCCGGAGAGAGAGACACGGAAGAGGTAGTACGGCCCGAAGTAGACGAACAGCAGCTGCAGCATGAGCGGCGTACCGCGCAGCACCGAGATGTAGATGCGGCACGCCTGGCGGACGACGAAGCTCTTCGACATCCGCCCGAACGCGACGAGCAGGCCAAGCGGCAGTGCGAAGACGAGCGTCAGGAGAAAGAGCTCGACGGAGACGCCAAGCCCCTTCAGCAGGTCAACGAGCAGCGACGCAAGGCCCATCGCAAAAGGTCAGCGCAGGATGATGACGTCCTTGCCCTCGAACCACTTCGCGGAGATCTTCGCGGCCGTGCCGTCGGCGACCATCGCGCGGAACGTCTCGACGACCTGATCGCGGAGCGCGACGTTGCCCTTCTTGAAGCCGATGCCGAACGTCTCCTTCATGATGATCTCGTCCAGTTGCACGAACTTGCCGGGCATGTCGGCCATCTTCTTCTTCGCGACGCCGACGTCGAGCGCGACCGCATCGACCGCGCCGGACTCCAGCGCCATGACGGCGGAGTTGTAGTCGGCCGTGACGCGCAGCTCCTTGAAGGTCTTGCCGAGCGCGGCGACGGCGGGCTTCTCCTCGTCCTTGCCCGACAGGGCTTTCTGGACAGGCGTGTCGGTCTGCACGGCGACCGTCTTGCCCGCGAGATCCTTGAGCGCCTTGACCGGCGAGCCGACCTTCACGAGGACGACCTGCGAGTTGTCGACGTAGGCGGGGCTCCACTCGTAGTCGTTCTCGCGGCTCTGCATGGTGAAGCCGTTCCAGATGCAGTCGATCTTCGCGGAGTTGAGCTGCATGTCCTTCGCGTCCCAGTTGATCGGGCACGCGACGAACGTCCAGCCGCGCCGCGCGCACACTTCGCGGGCGAGGTCGAGGTCAAAGCCCTTGTATTCCGTTCCCTCCTTGAAGCCGTAGGGCGGGAACTCGGCGTCGAAGCCGACGATGAACTTGCCGTCCGTGAGGGTGGAGCGCTGGGAGCAGCCGACGAGCGCGAGGGCTGCGGCGAGACCGAACATGAGTTTCTTCATTTCTGTTTTTCCTTAGTTTGTGGAAGAATTGAGTTCACCTTGAATCTTGCCGAGGAATTCGCCGAGACGCCCTTCGTGCTTGCGCCCGAAGATCTCGTCCGGCGCGCCCTCGGCGGCAATCGTACCGCCCTCGAGGAAGAGGACGCGGCTCGCCACGTCGCGGGCGAAGCGCATCTCGTGCGTGACGACGACCATCGTCATGCCGTTTTTCGCGAGATCCTTCATGACGTCGAGGACTTCGCCGACCATTTCCGGGTCGAGCGCGGACGTCGGTTCGTCGAAGAGCATGACCTTCGGCTCCATCGCGAGCGAGCGGACGATCGCGACGCGCTGCTTCTGTCCGCCCGAAAGCTGCTGCGGATAGGCCGCCGCCTTGTCGGCGAGCCCCACGCGGTCCAGCAGGGCGCGCGCCTCGCGCGCCGCGACGTCCCGCGCCTTGCCGCGCACGAGGCGCGGCGCGAGCGTGATGTTGTCGAGGATCGAGAGGTGCGGAAAGAGGTTGAAGTGCTGGAAGACCATCCCCATCTCGCTGCGGAGGCGGTTCTTCGTCGCCTCGTCCGCCCGGACGATGTCCGTGCCGTCGAAGACGATCTCGCCCTCGGTCGGCTGCTCGAGGAGGTTCATGCAGCGGAGGAACGTCGACTTGCCGCCGCCGGACGGGCCGATCATGACGACGACCTCGCCGGGGCGGATGTCCGTCGAAAGCCCCTTGAGGACTTCGAGCTTCCCGAAGGACTTGCGCAGGTTCCGGATCTGGAGGAGCGTTTCAGACATGGCTTACGACCCGTAGCCCTCTTCGCGCAGCTTCTCGACGACCGAGTCGGGGTCCTGCGACTTCGTGATCAGCTCCTCGTAGGCGATGAGGCCCTGCTTGTAGAGCTGCGTCAAGTGCGAGTCGAGCGTCTGCATGCCGAACTTCGCGCCCGTCTGCAGGTCGCTCTTGATCATGTTCGTCTTGTTGTCGCGGATGCGGCTGCGGATCGCGTCCGTCGTCGTCATGATCTCGAACGCGGCGACGCGGCCGTGGACCTGGCCGTCCGGGCCGAGCTTCGGCAGGAGGATCTGCGAGATGACGGCCTGCATGCCCGCCGCGAGCTGCGTGCGGATCTGCGACTGCTGGTTCATCGGGAAGGCGTCCACGATGCGGTCGATCGTCTCCGCCGCGCCCGTCGTGTGCAGCGTGCCGAAGACGAGGTGGCCCGTCTCGGCCGCCGTGATCGCCGCCGCGATCGTCTCCAGGTCGCGCATTTCGCCGACGAGGATGACGTCAGGGTCCTGGCGGAGCGCGCGGCGGATCGCCTCGGCGAAGCTCGGCACGTCGTCGCCGACCTCGCGCTGGGTGACGAGCGAGTTCTGCGAGGTGTGGTAGAACTCGATCGGGTCCTCGATCGTGATGATGTGGACGTTGCGCTCCTGGTTGATGACGTTCAGCATCGAGGCGAGCGTCGTCGACTTGCCGGAGCCCGTCGGTCCCGTGACGAGGATGAGCCCGCGCGGCTTGAAGAGCAGCTCCTTCACGACCGGCGGCAGCCCCAGCTGCTCCATCGTGAGCAGCGTCGAGGGGATCTGGCGCAGCACCGCGCCGTAGCGCTTGCGCTCCTTGAAGATCGACACGCGGAAGCGCGTCCCGTCCGGATGCGCGAGCGCGAAGTCGGCGCCGCCGTTCTTCTCGACCTCGTCCATCTTGTCCGGGTCGCCCGAGCGCGCGACCATCTCCTTGCAGAGCTCGTAGGAGTCCTCTTCGCTCAGCTCCTCGTCCGCAATCGGCAGCAGTTCGCCGTGGACGCGCAGCTTGGGCGGCATGTGCGCGCGGATGTGGAGGTCCGAAGCCCCCTCGTCGATCGTGGCCTGCAGCAGGTCTTCAATGTGGATGTCCATGTTCCCTCTCTTCTTGTGAAAGCGTAATTATACCAAAAAAGCGGATGCGCCGCGCCGTCAGACCGTCTTCGCGACGACGGCGAGGGCGATCGAGACGGCGAGGACGAGCAGCCCCGCCCCCAGCGCGGCCTTCGTCTTCGCGCACGTGCCCTTCCATTCGCCGAGCAGGACGCCCAGGAGCGAGCTGAAGAGCACGCAGCTGCCCATCACCACGGCGAACGAGATGTAGCGCATCTCGCCCATCGCCGGCTCACCGATCTTCTGGCACGCGAACTGGCAGGCCCAGATGGCGCCCGCAAGCGCCGCGAGCGCGAACGGCAGACCTCGCCGCAGACCGGCGGCATAGTCGCCGAACGAGCGATTCTTCGCGTTCTGCCACAGGCACCACGCCGCATTGACGGCGAAACCGCCCCAGAGAACGAGCACCAGGACAGGCATGCCCGTCCACTTCGCGTCCACCCCGGCGGCTGCGGCGGCCCGCTCCAGCGAAAGCCCGCCCTGAAGGCCGAAGTTCATGCCGGCGGACGCAAGGCCCGAAAACAGGGCGACCACCATGCCCTTGCGGAAGTCGAACTCGGCGACGGCCTGCTTCTTCGCCGCCTCGTCCAGCTCCCCTTCCTTGAGCTGCCCGGCCCAGCCGACGAGGACGATGCCCGCCAGCGAGACGAGCACGGAGACGAACGTCACGATCGCCGCCGTGTCCTTGAAGAGGTCTCCCGCATGCCCCGTCACGAGCGGCGGGATCAGCGTCCCGGTCGCCGAGCAGAGCCCGCAGCCGATTGCCAGCCCCAGCCCGATGCCGAGGTAGCGGATCATGAGCCCCCACGTGAGGCCGCCGACGCCCCAGAGCGCACCGAAGCCGATGCACCGCGCGAGCGTCGCCGGCTCGGCGCCGCCGATGAGCCCCCAGAGGCCCGGGCACGTCGCCGCCGCCAGCGCCAGCGGAAAGGCCACAAGCCCGACGACGGCATAGACGAACCAGTAGGATTCGTACCTCATGCCCTTCACGCCGCGAAACGGCAGCGCGAAGGTCGCGCCGGCGATGCCGCCGAGCGCACAGATGAGCGTGCCCGCTGTTGCGTTCATGCCTTAGCCCCGCTTGAAGAGGACGTCCTTCTCGTACTGCTTGACGGCATCGAGCCACGCCTCGTCGGCGACGACGCCCGCGCGCGCGCAGAACTCCGCCCAGACCTCCTCCGCCGGATAGTTCTTGTACTCCTCCTGGAGGACGAGCTGCTCGGTGAAGCGGCCCGCGTTCTGGAGCTTCGCCAGGTCCTTCCACGGCGTGAGCATCGCCTTGATGAGCTCCTTCTGCATGTTGCGCATGCCGAGCACCCACGCCGCGACGCGGTTGATCGACGCGTCGAAGTAGTCGAGCGCGATGATGAAGTTCTTCGGGTCCATCTTCACGATCTCCTGCGCGCAGGCGCGGAGGTCGTCGTTCTGGCGGATCACGTGGTCGGAATCCCAGCGGACGGGGCGCGAGATGTGGAACGCGACCTTGCCGAACGTCATCAGGAACGAGCTGATCTTGTCCGCCACCGACTCCGTGAGGTGGAAGTGGCCCATGTCGAGGAGCGCGAGGATCTTCGCCTTCATCGCGTAGCCCATCACGAACTCGTGCGAGTTCACCGTGTAGCTCTCGACGCCGATGCCGAAGAGCTTCGACTCCAGGAACGGGATGACGGCCTTCCTGTCGTACTTGTACGCGAAGATCTTGTCAAGCGAGTCGGCCATGCGCTGGCGCGGCCCGAGGCGGTCCGAGGGCTCGTCCTTGTAGCCGTCGGGGCACCAGAAGTTGATGCCGCACGGCGACTTCAGCTCCTTCGCGAAGTATTCGCCGATCTTCAAGCACTGGATGCCGTGCTGGATCCAGAACTTGCGGATCTTCGGGTCGGGGCTCGAGAGCGTCAGGCCGTCCGCCGCCTTCGGATGCGAGAAGAACGTCGGGTTGAAGTCGAGCTTGACGCCGGTCTTCTTGGCCCACTTGACCCACGGCTCGAAGTTCTTCTCCGTGAGCTGGTCGCGGTCGGTCACCGTCCCCTTGTGGATGCCGTAGCAGGCGTGGAGGTTGACGCGGTGCTTGCCGGGGATGAGCGCGAGCGCGAACTCGAGATCCTTCATGAGCTCGCCCGGCGTGCGCGCCTTGCCGGGATAGTTGCCCGTCGTCTGGATGCCGCCCGACGCGCCGCCCGTCGTCTCGAAGCCGCCGACGTCGTCGCCCTGCCAGCAATGGAGGGAGATGGAGATTTTCGCGAGATCCTTCAGCACCTTCTCGGTGTCGATGCCGATCTTCGCATACCGTTTCTTCGCTTCCGCGTAGCTCATGTCCGTCTGTTCCTTTTTCGGTTTATGGGTGATTCGCACGAGTACCGTGCGGGCGTATTATACCATCCCGCACCGCCGTCTGCCAAGGGGGTGCGGCGACGGACGCCGCTCACGGCGCCTCGCGCACGACCTCTTCGCGAAAGCGCGGCATGCGCCCCGTCCGCGCGAAAAGCGCCGCTTCGGCGCGCTGTCCGTCGTAGAAGGCCGAGATGCAGTCGCCGCGCGCCTGCGAATCGGACGCGATCGCCTCCGAGAGGTCGACGCGGCTCGCGCTGCCGACGGCGAACTGCGCACGCACCGTGTCGAGGTTCTCCGCCGCGCTGCGAACCGCAGCGCGGGCGCTGGCGACGGCCTCGCACGCGTTGTCGCGGTTCGCGACCGCCGTCTCCAGAGAGACCGACAGATCCTGCTCGGCCGCGTCCACGTCCGCCGCCGCGCTTTCGAGAGCGACGACCGCCCGGTCGATGGCCGTCGTCTTGCGGAAGCCCTGAAAGAGCGACTGCGACGCCGTGACGCCCCAGCGGAAGACCCAGAGCGGATCCGTCCAGCTGAGCGATGCCGTCGCCGAGACGGACGGATACAGGTCGGCGATCGCG
Source organism: uncultured Kiritimatiellota bacterium (assembly GCA_934635385.1). Classification (GTDB taxonomy): domain Bacteria; phylum Verrucomicrobiota; class Kiritimatiellia; order RFP12; family UBA1067; genus UBA1067. The sequence continues at coordinate 56,899 of CAKTZI010000010.1, forward strand.
GCGTCAACCGTGTGCGAGGCCGCGCGCAGCTTCGCGCGGGCGACGCGCAGCGCGGGCGCGTTCGTGCGCGCGAACGCGAACGCCGCGCCGACGTCCTCGTCTGTCGCGGCGAACCCGCGCCGAACCGAACCGACACCGACCGGCTCCGTGCCGAACGCCGTCTGCCATGTGCCGCGCGACACGTCGACGCCCAGCGCCTGCAGCAGCGTCGCGCCCGTCGTGTCGACGCGATTCGAGGCCGCGACGACAGCCTGTTCGGCCTGTGCCAGGTCCAGCCGCGCCCGCAGGACGTCCAGCCGGTTGGCCTCGCCCGCCTGACGCCGCTCCTCCGCCCGCGCCAGATGCTCCGCATACTGCTGCGCGTTCGTCTGCGCGACCTCCAGAAGCGCGCGTCGCTCGAAGAAGTCGAAATACGCCTCCGCCACCGACTGGAAAACCGCAAAGCCCTCGTCCGCCAGGGCCTGTTCGGCCGCAACGACCTGTTCGGCCTGCGCGCGGGCCTTCGCCGCATACCGCCCGAAATCGTAGACGAGAAGCTCCAGCGACAGCGCGGCGGACGGCCCGCCCTTCGTCCGCCAGAGGCTGCCGTCGTCCAGCCGCACGGCTTCGCTCGCTTCGCTGTGCCCGCCGGAGACGGACAGCGCCGGCGCCGTCCATGGCGTCTCGCTCAGAACGGGCGCGTCAGCCGCGAGAGCCTTGAGCGCCAGCCGCGCGTCCCGCACGGCCAGGACCTTCGAGACGACGGACGGTCGGTTCGTCAGCGCGAAGTCGACCAGCCTCGCCAGCGACCACGCGCGGAAGTCGACCTGCGGCGCAATTTCGCCGCCGGACGCGTCCTCGCCCTTCGCGCGAACCGCCTCCTGCGCTTCGCGCGCGTCAAAGATCGTCGTGCAGCCGACGGCGACCGTCAGCGCAAGCCCTGCCAAGAATCTCCCCTTCCACATCTTCATAAGTTCCGTATTATACCTACCGGCCGGTAGGTATGTCAAGCGCGGCGCGTCAGAAGACGTCCAGTTCGCGGATGGCGGGGATGAGCACGTGGTGGACGAGCTCCGCGTTGAGGCGGTGCCCGCCGTGAAAGAGCCGCGAACAGCCGGGGTAGTGCCGCTCGAACGTCGCGCGCTCCGGCAGGCAGATCGCGTCCTCGTCGCCGAAGAGCCCGTGGCAGAAGAGCTGGTCAACCTCGTCGACACCATCGAACTGCCGCGCCTCCATCTCCTCGAAGTGGCGCACGGTGTCCTTCGTCACGTGGAACTCCAGCGCGCCGTCCTGCCGCCGGTTGAGCCACTTGTGCTTGCCGACGTGCAGGATGTCGTACTTCTTCGAGAGCGTGAAGCACGGGTTCACGCAGATGCGCTCGAAGCCATGGAACTGCTGGGCGTACATCGCGCCCATCGACGTGCCGACGATGAGCGCCGGCTGCTCGCTCTCGACGAGCGCCTTCAGCATCGGCAGGGCCTCCGCCGGATCGACCGGGATGTCGGGCGCGACGACCTTCACGCGGTCACGCGCATCCGTGCCGAGGAACTCCTTGCGCAGGATCTCGACCGTGCCGCTCGCCCCGGACGAGGCGAAGCCGTGTAGATAGAGGATTTCACGGCTTGTCATGGCGCATCCCCCGAAAGGCGGTTGAGAATCTGGACGGCCGCCGCCGTGACATCGTTCGTTCCGACGAGCCAACGTCCGTCGGGACGCTGCGTCGAGACGAGGCGAATCGCCGCCTCGGTCGCGTTCAGGCCGTTCGTCTCGTACAGCCGCGCGAAGTCCGTCGCGGCCACCGACCAGACGTTCGTCGCAGCTATGGCCGTCTCCGCGCGCCGCCGCGCATGATCGACCTCGTTCTGCACGCTCGGCTCCAGGACGTCCGGGCTGACCGTCGGCTGGGCGGTCAACACGGCGAACAACAGCCAGACGAACCCATTCACGGCAAGACGACCGTCGCCGTGACGGGGAAATGGTCGCTCGGATACGTCGTGCGCCCGGGACGCGGCTCGCCGACCGTCTCGTAATCCAGCACCCGAACGCCGTCCGACACGTAGATGTAGTCGATGCGCGGGCCGGAGCACCGGGCGTAGAACTTCTGCGAGGGATTCGCCGTTCCCGCCGCGACGGCGTCCAGGGCCTTCTGCATGTCGTTGTTCGGGATGTTGCGGACGTCTTCCGGCAGGGCGAGGGCTTCCGCCGTCGACACCTCCGCCGCCTGCCAGCGCCAGCCGTTCCACGTCCGCCACGGGCCGCGCGGCGCGGACGCCGAGACGTAAAGCGCGTTCTTCAGGACCTGTGACACGCGGCGTGCGGGCTTCTCGATCTCGGTGTTGTTGTGGTCGCCCGTGAAGATGACGGGCGCGCCGTGCCCGAACGCGCGCATCCGCTCGACGATCAGCAGCATGCCCTTCTCGCGCGCCAGCTCCGAGACATGGTCGGTGTGCGTGTTGGCAAAGCAGAAGCGCTTGCCGGTGCGCTTGTCGCGCAGCACCAGATACGAGCAGACGCGCGTACAGGCCGTGCCCCAGCTCTTCGAGGCCGGAACCTCCGGCGTCTCCGAAAGCCAGAACGTGCCCGCCTTCTCCGCCTCGAAGCGATCCGTGCGATAGAAGACTGGCGAGGCCTCGTCCGACTTGCGGTCGGCGCCGCGATGGTCGCCGACGAAAGCGTATTCCGGCAGCTGCTCGCGCAGATACGCCGCCTGGTCGGGACAGACCTCCTGCAGGCCGAACGCATCCAGGTTCAGGCGCCGCACGAGCGCCACGAGATCGGCCTTGCGGCTCTCCCAAGCGTTCTCCGTCTTGAGATCGCCCAGAGACATGCGGATGTTGTAGGTTCCCACGCGAATCGGCTCGGCCTCGCCGCCCGTGCCCGCGCACCCCGCCAGCAGCAAGGCCGCGCCCGCCAACAGAAAACAACTCTTGTTCATCGCCCAGTCTCCTCTTTATCTTGGCGGTCCTGGCGGGACTCGAACCCACTACCCGCTGCTTAGAAGGCAGCTGCTCTGTCCGGATGAGCTACAGGACCTTGGATTTTCGGGGGATTATACCATGTCGTTCGCACGGAAGTCAATCGCCCCCGCGACATTGTGCACGTTCAATGGCCCGTCTCGAAATGGGGATCGACGGCCATGCACTTCGCAGGGCACTTCGCCACGATCTGCTCGTCCGTCGGCGGGTTCGCGTAATTGACCTTCGCGAGAAAGCCCTGGAAGACGAAGTGGTTCGCCTCCTTGCCGCCGGAGTTCCTCTCGCAGAGGTGGCAGCCCATGCACCCGACGCCGCAGACCTTGCGGACGGCCGGCCCCTTGTCCGGGTTCGCGCAGAGGACATGGATCGTCGCGGACGCCGGCACGAGTTCGATGAGTTTCTTCGGACACGCCGCGACGCACTTGCCGCAGCCGATGCAGAGCCGCTTGTCGACCTTCGCGAGGCCGTCCACGACCGCAATCGCGTGCTTCGGGCAGACGTTCGCGCACGCTCCGTAGCCGAGGCATCCATACGTGCAGCCCTTGTCGCCGCCCGCCGTCGCCGCCGCGACGCGACAGTCGCAGATGCCGTTGTAGTCGCCGACGCGGATCGTCTCCGACCGTGTGCCGCAGCACCGCACAAGCGCGACGCGCCGCTCGGTCGCCGTCGCCGCGACGCCGAGGATCTTCGCGATCGCCGCCGCACACGCCTCGCCACCTGCCGCACATGCCCCGTTCGGCGCCGTACCCGCGACAAGCGCGCGTGCATAGCCATCGCAGCCCGCGAATCCGCAACCGCCGCAGTTCGCGCCGGGCAGCGCCGCCGTGACGAGCCCGATGCGCGGATCTTCCCGAACCGAAAGATACCTGTCGGCAACCGCCAGCACGATGGCGGACACAAGCCCAATGCCTGCGATGATGAGAATGGCTGTTGTCATATGTAGCTAAAGAAGTTTAGGGTTCCTTGTCCGTTGGTGCGTCAAGCCTCGAACCAGTCAATCGCTTTCCCGACGGAAAAGCGCACCGAAATTGTACCGCCATTGAAGCGCAAAGCTCATGCCGATTTTACCCACAAGCGGCTGAGTGCAGATGCGCTTCCAGACAGACTGACTGGGCGAATGCCAGTTCTCATTGAGCGTCCGAAGCACCCACCCCTCCGCCTGTAGCACAACATTCTCACGACTTGAAGTCGCCAATCGCAAACGCTCCAATTGCTCAACGGGAATCAAATCCCTTCCTTTCCTTTCATTCTGCTGATTCTTTCGCCTGAAGTCCTCGCTTATCCGAGCGAACGCGCTGTCCAGTTTCTCATCTTCGATGACAACGCGCTGAATCAGTTCAAGAAAGCGTGCCGCCTCCCAGTCCCCTTGATTGACATAGGCCAAGAAATGGATGGCTCGCCTCAGCATGCTTTCGTCATGCGCATAAACCCTCTTAAGCGCCTCTGCCACCTCGCACAAATGGCGATCGGCAATCTCCGCCCCTCGGAGATACTTGACGTCGAGAATCTGAAGCCGCAATCCATTGTTACGGCCAGCGGCCTTCTTTGAACTCTGGTAATCCGTCAAGAGAACCAATGCGTCGTTTTCATTTCCAATCAGCCGCTCATACGCGGAAAAGTAAGGCTCGCTTGTGCAGAAGTTCTCCGAAGGCGACTTGATGCCAAGGTTCAACTCCGGGATGTCAACGCCCTTTGCCGGATTGATATGCAGTTCCAATTGGGAGTCCAGCACATCCTTCTCAAGGACACAGGCCAACAGCTTCTCGACGACGCTTCCAATCGTCTTGCCGTCGAGATTCGGCAGCGTCTGCCGTGATGCCAACTGCTCAAACCATGTCGGCAAGGAGCCACCGCGATTCATGCGTTTCAACGGTGACGCAATCCGCTGAAGACGCTTACCGGTCAGCAACTCATTCAGACATTCTCGGATTAGTCCCAATCGCGACGAAATTTGATCTCGATATTGGCTCATGCATTCTCCTTCCACGCAAACAGGGGAAGCTCGTCTGCCTTGATCCGAATGCGCTGTCGTTCCAACACGCACCGCAGAACATGTTCGGCAATCTGCGGGGGCACGGCATTGCCATACAGCCTGTATTGGTCATAGACGCTCACCGCCCGACAATGATTGTCTGGGAAGCCCTGCAGCCGCGCGTATTCGACGTTCGTCAGCCGCCGATATCGCCCGCCTATCTCATAACGCTCATAATGACGGCTCGCCGAAGCCGTCAAGGTCGGCGCGACACCGTCCGTCCCAAAAATCGTGTAGCCCATTCGTGCGCCATGCCCCTGATTGTAGAGAATATGGACTCCGTTGTAGAACTTGTCGACGAATACGCTCTGCTCGATTCGCTTCAGCGTGTTTGCCGTAAAGTCAAACTCATCCGGCACATTCGCCTGCAAGACATCTTTCAATTTTCGCATCGGCACGAATTCCTGTGGCGGCTGGAGGTCTGCCGACACGCAGCCCCCCCCCCAAGCCAGCCCCCACTGGGGAAACTTCCCTCTCGTCTCGACAATCTTTGTCCAGTGCCGCACATCTTCGATTTGCGCGCGCTTTTGCGAAGAGAGCGAGGCCAGGTCGCGTTCGGCAACAAGACAGGTTTCGTTTGCCACGGCTTCACGACATCCAGCAATCAGAACGCGAAGACGCTGCTGTGGCAAGCCGAAGGCCACCGCATTGAAAACTCGCCATTCGATCTTGTAGCCAAGCTCGGCAAGCGCGAAGAGAATTGTCCGGAAATGCCGTCCGTTAGCGAGGAACAACAGGCTGTTGACATTCTCAAGAACAAAGAAAGGCGGCTTTCGTTTGTCAAGAATTCGGACGATTGACTCGAACAGCGTTCCTCGATAGTCTTCGACTCCCATCTTCTTTCCTGCGCGAGAAAACGGTTGACAGGGGAAGCCTCCAGTCAAGACGTCATGCGCAGGAACTGCGTCTATGAAGTCATTGACATCACCAAGGGCAATGGAATTCTCTCCGAAGCGGTCACGGTAAACGGCTACGGCCTTTTCATTGATGTCATTGGCCCAAACCGTTTCAAGTCCCAAGTTATCCGCCGCAATCCGAAAGCCACCGATTCCGGCAAACAGCTCAACCGTCCGAAGCCCTTTCGCAGGGATGTCGTTCGCCTGTACAGGGAGCGCAGTAACGGCAGATGCTGCGGCAATTCCCTTGCAGAACTTCCGCCGCGTCATCTCCTTGCATCTAGCCTGTTCGACAATCACCTTTCGTAGCTCCCTTGCCTTTGTCCAGACTTCTCAGTACGGCAGCTTCACGAGCCCTGAAAAGCCCATGAACGCGAGCGAGAGAAGTCCCGCCGTGACGAGCGCGACCGCAATGCCGCGAAAGCAGCGCGGCGGATCGGCGTGGGCGAGCTTCTCGCGGATGCCCGAGAAGACCAGCAGCGCGACGCCGAAGCCGACCGCCGCCGAGAACGAGAAGAAGACCGACTCGAAAAGCCCCGTCCCCTGCTTGCAGTTGATCTCCGCGACGCCGAGGACGGCGCAGTTCGTCGTGATGAGCGGCAGGAAGATGCCGAGCGCGGCGTGCAGGGGCGGCAGAAACCGCTTCATCGCGATGTCGATGAACTGCACGAGCGCGGCGATGACGAGGATGAACGCGAGCGTGTGGATGTAGCCGAGCCCGTTCGGCTGCAGCAGCCAGTGGTCGAGGCACCATGTCACGGCGGCGGCGATCGTCATGACGAAGACGACCGCGCCGGACATGCCGAGCGCCGTCTCGGTCTTCTTCGAGACGCCGAGGAACGGACAGCAGCCGAGAAAGCGGCTGAGAACGAAGTTGTTCACCAGCACCGCACCGACCAGAATCATCAAGAAAGAACTCATAGCGATTGCCTTTTCAGACCGTGTTCAAGAACCTGTCAAGTCTTTTGCCGTGAAAGTATACCATTTACGTCCCACGCGAACAAGCCGCAGCCCGTCCGTCCCGACTCATTTCAGCCTGAACTTGAGCGTAATCCTCGCCTTCGACGCGACCGGCTGGCGGCCGCGCCGGGCCGGTGTGAACCGTGCCGCCCGCGCCGCCTTCACAGCCGCCTCGTCCAGTTCGGGAAAGCCGCACGACGCGACAATGACAACGGCCACCACCGTTCCCTGCGCGGTGACCTCGATCTCCAGCTGCACGTCGCCCTGCTCGCCGCGCAGGCGCGCGCCCTTCGGATAGTCCGGCCTGATGCTCTTGCGCGGACGCGGCGGCGCATCGACCCGCGCCTGACGCGGCGCAACGGCCGGCGCCGGAGCTGACGCGACGACGGGCGGACGCGGCGGCGGCTCTTCCTTCGGCAGAGGCTCCTCTTTTGGGGGCGGCTCGACCTTCGGCGTTTCGAGCGGTGGCCGCTCCGGCTGAGGCTCTGGCAGCTTCAGCGCGTCCAGCTCCGGCGGCAGCTCCTTCGGCGGCTCGCTCTCCGGCGGACGCTCCGGCTCAGGCGGCGTCTCGTCGGGCACGGGCTCGTCCGGCGCGGACGCGAGCGCAGGCTGGACTGCCGCCGTCTCGTCTTCCGTCTCGGCAAACGACAAATCGACGCTCGACAGGTCAAGTTGCGCAAGCGCGTCCGGCGCGGGCGCCTGTTCGACGTAGAGCGCCAGCGCCGCCGCGAGCGCCGCGTGGAACAGGATCGACAGGAAAATGGCGACGCCGAATCTCACGGCTTGCCGCTCACCTGAAAGCTGACCTTCTCGACCCCCGCCGCCTTCAGCTCGGACAGCAGCTCGACGCCCATGCCCAGCGACGACTTGCGGTCGCCGGAGATCAGCACGGGCAGCTTCATGTCCGCCGCGTAGAGGCTTCTCACCTTCGCCAAAGCCGCCTCGCGCGTCATCGCCTCGCCGTTGAGCTGCAGCGCGTCGTCCGGCCCGATCGTCAGGACGACCCGCTCGCCCTTCTCGTCCGCCCCCGCCGCGTTCGGCAGGTCGACCTTGAGGCCCTTGTGCACCGTCATGTCGAAGATGCAGTAGATGAAGAAGACGAGGACGAGAAACATGACGTCCATCAAAGACGTCATCTCCAGCCGCGCGCCGCGCCGCCGCCTAGTCTTCGGCATGGCGCTCCAGGATGTTGTAGGGGAACAGGAGGACGAGCGAGGCGATGAGCCCCGCCGCCGTCGTGATCAGCGCCTCGCCGATGCCCGCCGTCGCCGCCATCGGGTTCGCGACGCCGTCCGCGCCGTTCAGCGCACCGAACGTCTGCATGATGCCCGTCACCGTGCCGAGGATGCCGAGCATCGGCTCGGCCGTGATGATTGTCGAGACGATCGTCAGCCCCTTCCCGTCGCGGCGGCCCGCCCGAAACGCGAGAGCCTTCCAGATCAGGATCGCGAGGCCGAGAACCGACAGGCCAAGGATCGGCCACATGACCGGCCCGCCTGCCAAGAATGTCTGAATCAGCTTGTCCATCAGGTCGTTTTGTCCTTTTTACATCTTGAACGCTTCCGGCGACGTCTCGGTTCGTCAGGCCAGCGGATCGGCCGCGAACTCGCCCTGCTCGGGCACCTGTTCGGAAGACTCGAAGTTCTCGACCGACTTCGAGACCGGCTCGCGGTCGAGGAAGCGCGTCCACTCGCGCACGAAGCTCATCTCGACCTCGCCCGTCTCGCCGTTGCGGTTCTTCGCGATGTCGACGATCGCAAGCGTCTTGTCGTCCGCGTTGTCCGCCCCCGCCGTCCGGCTCGGCCGGCGCAGGAGGAAGACGACGTCCGCGTCCTGCTCGATCGCGCCCGAGTCACGCAGGTCGGAGAGCTTCGGCTTCTCGTTCTTGTCGCCGCGCTGCTCGTTCGCGCGCGAAAGCTGGGAGAGGACGATCACCGGCACCTTCAGCTCCTTCGCCATCGCCTTGATCTGCTGGGAGATCATCGAGACCTCGATCTGGCGGCTCTGGCGCGCGCCCTCGCGGCAGTTGCAGAGCTGGAGGTAGTCGATGACGATGAGCTCGATGCCGTGCTGCTTCTTCATGCGGCGCGCGCGCGCCCGGAGGTCCATGACGTCGAGGCCGGCCGTGTCGTCCACGTAGATCGGCGCGCCCTTCAGCTCGCCGCGCGCGCGCATCAGGTTGTCTGTCATCTCGACCTTCTCGTTCTTGGAGACGAGGTTGCGGTTCAGCCGCCACATGTTGATCTTCGCGCGACCGGCGAGCATGCGCTTCGTCAGCTGCTCGACCGGCATTTCGAGCGAGAAGATCGCGACGGGGTGCCGCTGGCCGTCGTCGTAGGGCACGGGCGTCTCGGTCGAGATCATCTGCCCGAGCGCGACGGACTCGGCGATGTTCATCGCGAGCGACGTCTTGCCGACGGACGGACGCGCGGCGATGACGATCATTTCGGCGGGCTTGAGCCCCTGCAGCGTCTCGTCGAGGTAGCGGTAGCCGGTCGACAGGCCCTCCATCAGCCGCCCGCCCGACTCGAACATGCGGTCGATGCGCGAATAGCTGTCCTCGACGGCCGACTCCCACGGCAGCGTCGCGCCGCGCGTGCCGCCGATTTCGAGGAACGTCTTCTCGGCCTCACCGAGGACGACCTGCGGGTCGGGATACTCGTTCTCGTCAAAGCTCTTCTCGACGACCTTCGTCGCCCGCTCGATGAGGAGGCGCCGCAGGTACTTCGCCCGCACGATGCCGAGGTAGTGCTCGGCGTGCGCCGTCGTCGGCACCTGGTCGATGAGGGACTGGATGTAGCCCACGCCGCCGACCGCGTCGAGGCTGTTCTCGCGCCGCAGTTCCTCGATGAGCGTCAGCGCGTCGAGCGGCTTCGAGACCATCGCCATCCGCAGCATCGTCGCGTAGATGAGGCGGTTCGCGGGGCCGTAGAACGTCTCGTCGATCACGCCCTGGCTGCGGCACTCGTCCATCACGCGCTCGTCGCCGCGCCCGGTCGCGTCCAGCAGGATCGACCCCAGCAGCGCGCGCTCGGCCTCCAGGCTGTGCGGCGGCGTCTTCAGCTCGCTCATGATGTCACCTCGGCAGTTCGATGGTCGCGGTGACCGGGAAGTGGTCGCTCGGATACAGCCGGGTGCCGGGACGGAAATCGTCGTGCGTCGCGAAGTCCAGGACGCGCGTGCCGTCCGAGACGTAGATGTAGTCGATGCAGTAGTCGTCGTAACGCTTGCCGTTCTCGACAACGGGGCCGTCCTTGTACTTGCCGAAGCCCTGATACGTGTTGTGCGGGCCGGACGTCTTCTCGGCGATGTCCCGCGCGTCCTTCAGCACCTGCCGCACCGCAACCGCCGGCTTGTCGCCGTAGCGGCAGTTGTGGTCGCCCGTGAAGACGATCGGCGCGCCCTTCCCGAACTCCCGCATGCGCGAGATGACGAGCAGCATGCCCTTCTCGCGCGCCAGTTCGGAGACATGATCCGTGTGCGTGTTCGCGAAGCAGAAGCGGCGTCCCGTCGCCTTTTCGCGGAGGATCAGGTACGAGCAGACGCGGGGACAGGCCGCGCCCCAGCCCTTGCGGCCGGGCACGTCGGGCGTCTCGGACAGCCAGAACGTGCCCGACTTCTCCGCCTCGAAGCGGCTCTTGCGGTAGAAGACCGGCGACGCCTCGTCCGACTTGCGGTCGGCGCCGCGATGGTCGCCGACAAACGCATACTCCGGCAGGTGTTCGCGCAGGTACGCCGCCTGGTCAGGGCAGACCTCCTGAAGTCCGAACGCATCCAGATCCAGCTTCTTCACGAGCGCCACGAGATCCGCCTTGCGCAAATCCCAGCAGTTCTCGCCGTCCGCCTTCTTGGCCCAGTCGCCCGACAGTCGGATGTTGTAGGAGCCGACGCGGATCGTCTCGGACGGCGCGGCCGTCCTGCAACCGACCAACGCGGACAGCAGAACCGCCGATGACAGGGCGACGCCCATAACCTTGCTTTTCATGTTCTTCATGTTCCCGACCTTGTTTTCCCTGTTGAAAATCGGCGCGGATTATACCACGTTCCGCCAAACGCCGTCAAATCGGAGTCAATTTTCCCACAGGCGGCGCGGAATGAGGAATTGCAACCTTTCGGCGGTCTATTCTGCGGAGCGGGAATGCGCCGCAGAAGCTTGCTTCGGAGGGTAGCCGTAGGCCGCGCGAGAGCCATACGGATCGGAGTTTATGATTCATCGAAAACAGAGTCACTATATTAATTGCCGAATCAATAAGGTGTCTGGCGCGGCCAGCCTGTTCTTGGCACTGGTCTCTCTGGCAGGTACGCTGTCAGGCGACGGGAAGAAATAGTACGCCCGACACCGGGCAGTCTGACGTCCAGCCGTCCAAGCGTCGGCCGTTGCGCGGCCACACGTCCGTCAACCGTGACGGACAAGCCTTCGCCGCGCTGCCAGCGCACCGACACGGCGTGGCCCCGGTAACGCACATCCTCCAGGACGAACGTCGGGCTGCGGAAGTCGCCGAACTCCCTGAAAAACCGGCTGCGGCGCACCTCCGCCCAGCCGACGCGCACGTAATAGCCGGCAAAGGCGTAATGCGCATAATTCAAGGACTTCAGCTCATCATTTTCCCCATGCCGCACATTATACCACAAACGGCACGCCAGCCCCTCTCCATCCCCCAGAAATTCACTTCCAGTCGCAGTCGGACACACGGACTTCGGCACGCACTCGCAATCCGGCCTTCGCCTTGAGCTTGCCGACGGCAAGCATGGCTTACGCCTAACTGCCTGATGTCCCGTACGAGAATTTTCAGCAGCGGATTCTCATCTTGAATTATCTGATCAAAACAAATCGTTTACAGTCGTTTTTGATGCGTTTAGTTGGGGACAGCCCCCGCCAAACGGGGGTCTGTCCCCTTCGTTCCTGTTGCGCCGTGGAGCGTTCGGGCGAAATCGGGCGCGTCGCCGCCGTGGGCGTCGCCTATTCGCGGACGAACTCGTAGGCCATCGCCTCGTCCGTCGAGAGCGTCAGCGTCGTCGCGTCCGCCGCGACGGACAGCGGGAGTTTCCGCAGCCGCGTGCCGTCGTTCCTGAGCGCGTACAGGGAAAACCCCGCGAGGTCGCGCGCGAGCCGCAGGCTGGCCGTGCCGCGCCGCAGCAGCAGCGGCAGCTTTCCGAAGGTCTCCTGTACCGTCATCTCCTCGTCGGCGAACGTCATGTCCGTCGTCAGCAGACGCGTGAGGTGCAGGATCAGGTAGCGCGACGACCGCGCAAGCTCCTCCCCGTCCATCGCCGCCACGCAGATGACGCCGAACGACCCGTTCACGCGCACGGACGCGAAGCGGCCCTCGCCCTGCGCACCGGGCTCCAGCGAAAACGCCTCGCTCTTCGGCGTCACGGCCTTGAACGCCAGGTCTCGGCCGTCCAGTTCCAGCTCCCCCGTCGAACTGCGGTAGAGGCGACGCGCCACGTCTTCGGCGTCCGCCCGCAAGAGGCCGCGCCGCGCGAACAGCTTGAATCCCTCGCGGTGCGCGTTGCTGTCGAGATGCACAAGCCCCGCCGCTTCGGCGGCCTCCTCGCCGGCCCGATCCACCGTCAGCACGGCTTTCACGTCCGCCGGCAACGCCAGCCGCTCGCCCGGCGTGAACAGCACGTGGCCCGTCCGGGCGACCAGACCCAGACGCCAGCCCAGCAGTTCGATGTCGTCGCGCGCGCCCCTCTCGCGGAAGTGGCGGCGGCTGACCAGCACGGGCACCGTCACGTCGGACGGCTTCACGTCGCCGCGCGTGAACAGGCAGGCGGCGATGCGCTCGGACAGCTGCCGCAGCGGATCGTTCGAGAGGTTGAACCATTCGGGCACGCCGCCGCCCTTCAGCAGCGTCGCGGCGCGGTGATCCCACGCGAAGCGGTTGAGTCCGTCCCAGTCCTGCAGCGCCGCGTAGGCCGCGCACATCAGCGCACCCTCGGCCGCGTAGGGGTTGGGCGACACGTAGTCCCACTCGGTGACGAGGAACGGCACGCCCAGGCGCCGCGTGAGCGCCAGGCCCATGACCTCCCGTTCGAGCGTCGCCTTGGACGACCCCAGATCGCAAACCGCCGGCAGTCCCCACGAGCCCTTGATCGTGCGCGGGTGGGCGTGGTAGAAGTGGTTCTCGACAACCTCGTAGGGCTCGCGCGTCACGATGCCGACGAGCGAATGCCCGTGGTTCTGGTCCGTCAGCAGGTGCCGCACGCCCATCGCGCGCAGCTCCGCCTCGGTCTTGCGGAAGCTGTCCGGATAGAAGTCGCACAGGAAGGCGTTCCACAGCCGCGCCCGGTCGGTCGCGCGTTCGGCGTCCGGGATGGCGTTCTGCGACAGCCACGTCTCGAAGTGCCGCGTGAAGACCGGTTGGGCGAAGCGGCAGTTCACCGTCCACGACACGGCGTCCTCGTTCACGCAGTCCACGTTGACGATGGCCGGGTCTTCGCCCCAGGTCAGCCCCGTGTACGGATTGCGGTGCGTCATCAGCTGCCGCGCGTAGTCCAGGAACTGCCGCCGGAAGCCCTCGTCGCCCCAGATGAGTGCCTTGTGCGAGCCTCGGTCGACGCGCTGCCCCTCGAAGCCCTTCACCGGCCAGAGGTTCGCGTCGCGGTTGATGAACAGGTCGAGCGTCGCGTAGACGCCGCGCTTCTTCATGGCCGCCAGCGTGTAGTCGAGACTGTCCAGCTTGACCGGATCAAGTTCCATGTACGCGCCGCCGCGCTTCAGCAAGCCCCCGTCGAAATGGTGAAAGCGCACGAAGTTGTAGCCGATCCGCGCGAAGCTGTCCGCCATGCGGTCGATCGCCTGCCTGTCCGGCAAGTAGTTCGCGTCGAAGCACAGGTTCGCGCCATACAGCCGCAGGCGCCGCCCCGTCTTCTCGAAGACGAGACGCCCGTCGGCATCCGGCACGACGCGCCCGTGCCGCCCGGCCGGCGCATCCAGAAGAAACGAGAAGTCGAGGATGGTGCCGGGCTTGACGGCCGTCTCGTTCGACACCGCCCGCCAGTCGGTTCCCGCACGCACGACCGCCTTTCGCTTCTGCACGCTCGGTACGCGATCCGCCGTCACCGTCGCGGCGACGACCATCCAGGTCGCGCCGTCTTCCCGCGAGTCGAACGTCAGCGACACGAGCCCCGACCGTTCGAGCCGGAAGCGCGTCACGTACAGCCCCACCTGCGCCGAGGCGTTGCGGCCGCACCAGCCGACATTCGCCTCGCGCGGATCCGCCGGATTCCAGAAGTTCCCGACGTGCACGCCGCAGACGACGGGAATCCGCTGTTCGCCGCCGTCCGCATACGTCGCCGTGACGAAGCCCGTCGGCTTTCCGTCCCACACGGGAAACGCGACGGCATGGAGCAGGTTGAGCCAATGTCCCTCGACCGGCTCGGCGAAACGAGCCGTCGCCCGGCGCGGCAGCTTGGGCGAATGCGCACCGCCCAAGGTCAGGCAGCCCTTTCCGCCGTTCGCCGCCGGGTTCACGACCTCGAAGGACACGTTGTCGCACGTCAGAGAGCCCGTCGGCAGCTGCCGCAGGTCGTTTTCGGCGCCCTGATCGCTCCATCCGCCCTTGCCGTCGCCCGCCACCTCGTCGGCGAAGCCGAAGTTCAGCGCCGCGCGCAAGTCCAGCGGCGTGCCGGCTTCCGCCGCGTACGCGAGGTCGAACGTGAGCCCGATGCGATCCAGCGCCTTGCCGCCCGATGTGCGCGGCATGATCTGGACGCACAGGGAATCCGGCGCATAGGACGTCTGCGAAATGTCCTCAATCCCGACCGAGAACGCACCGCGCAACGTCACGCACCCGCCCACCGCCGGCAGGGAGATCGCCTTGACGTCCGGCAGGACGACGCGCCGCCCGTCTTTGAGGTCGACGCGCTTCCCATCGAACGTCGCCCCCGCCTTCCGCCAGTCGTCTTTCGTGAAAATGCCCTTCATCCAGAAGCAGTCGATGTCCGTCGGCATCGGCGGACGCACCTCCAGCGCGTAAGTCGCCTGGCGCGCGTCGCGGACGACGAGCCGCTCCGCCAACGCCCAGACGTTCGTGCCGACCTTCCACGTGCCCTTGAAGTCGAATCCGCCGTCGGCCCGACAGCGAGGCCAGCCCTCTGCCGCCGCCGTGACGCCCGTGCCGCGTCGGCTGCTCGTGCGCCAGCGATCCGTGAACACCTCGATGCCGAACGGACGCTTGCCGATCCGCATCGATTCCGCCGGACGAATCTCCAGCCAGTCCGCAACGGAGGCCGCCGGCTTCGTCGGTTCCCTGACGCGCTGAAACGTGAACGGATGTCCGAAGCCGCCTCGGCAGACCGTCAGCTGCTCCGAGCTCAGGTGGCGGTCTTGCGCGAGGTCTGCCCGCACGATCAGGCGGTTGACGCCGCGTCGTACCGCGAGGCGCATCGGCGAGCCCGTGAACGGCTGGCGACGGCCATTGAGGTAGATGACGGGACTGCGGTACTTCGGATCGAACGTGGCGAACAGTTCGCCGTCCCCGTCGTCCGGCGCGACGAACTCGACGGCGAAGAGGCGCGCGCCGCCCGTGCCGACGAACGGCCCCGACGTCGCGCGGTAGTCGCGGTCGATGAGCGGCCCGTAGGGCATGTTCACGTAGATGGACGTCGGCAGGCGCGTGGGATCGACAAGCGAAATCCAGCGTTCGTTCTTGGCCGTGCCAACGTCCGGGAGTTCCGCGCCGGGCTGCGACGCCGCGAGCCACGCCGCCTCGTCGAACTTCCGCTCGTCGAACGGCCCCATCACGAGACAGCTGTCGCGCGGCGTGCCTTTCGCCGTCGGCACACCCGCTTCCGTCGCCGTGCCCCACGCGCGCAGACGACGCTCGCCGCGCAGGAAATCGGCGCAAACCGCATAAAGCGCCGCGCCGCCCTCGGACGCGACCTCGCACGGCTCGCCCAGGTCGAAGCGACGCTCAACCGCCGCGTTCGGCGCGACGGCGCCGATCTCGACGACCTGCCGCTGAACCTGCCAACGCGGCGGCAGACAGGTGGTGAGCCGTACGCCCGACAACGGTTCGGCCGTCTTGTTCGTGAGCCGCACCGCCAACGTGCCCTTCTGCACGTTCGGCGTGAGGACGAGTTCCAACTCCGCTGCATCCGCCGCGACAAATGATGTCGGGCGCGTGTGCGCGAGCGCGTAGGTTCCGTTGCGGCCGCGCGGCAGCGGACAGGCCGTCGGCGGTTCGCTGAAGACGAGCGAAAGCGGGATGCCGTCGCCCAGATCGACCGGATCGAACCGCGTCACGCGCCACGTCGCCCGCGCACCGTCCGTCCCGACCTTGCGGATGCGCCCGAACCGCGCGGAATACCGATACGCCCCAAAGGCGTTGGCGTGGCAGAAGTACCAGTCGGGATGCGCCTGCCGCGTCTCGGCCAGCAGTTCGCCCTGAAGCTTCGTCCCGGCGGCGTCGCACCAGGAATGGACGCCGAACGTCAGGCGGCCGATCTCCGGGCGCTGCGCGAGTCGCTGCTCGGCGGCGGCGAGCTGCTGGACGTATGCCGCGCGCGACGGCTGGCGGTCGTCCGCGCCGAAGCGCACCGTCTCGAACCAGGCCTCCCTCGCGCAGTCCCAGTCGGCGCGGCAGACGGGCGCATCGTCGCAGACGTAATGCCCACTCGCCTGAAGCAGGCGCACGATCAGCGGCGCGCGGTCGGGATCGATCGTCTTCGTCCAGCCGAAGGGCGCGGCGTAGGCGACACACGGCGTCGAGAGCCGCGTCTCGATCGCGATCTTCTCGCGCAGGATCTCGGACCACGCCGCGTTCGCCGGAATGTCCATCATGTCGGGATGCCCGACCGTGTGGTTGCCGAGCGCATGGCCCAGCGCGAGCAGCTTCGGCGCAACCGTACGCAAGTAGTCGCCGTCCCCGTCGTTCAGGTAGAAGTTTGCGCGGATGCCGTTCGCCGTCAGCATCTCGGCCTTGGCCACGTGGGCCGGGTTGGCGTCGTCCCACCGCGACGTGAAGACGCGCGCGCAGCCTTCGGGCAGGTCGGCCGCGCGCAGCGTCGCGGCTTCGGCGGCGACGGGCGTTGCGAACGTCGCCGTCACCGTCTGCTCGTATTCGGCGAACATCAGTGGATTCGCGGCGGCGCACAGCGGGACGGCAACAGCCGCCAAAGTCGACGTGAGGAATCTCTGCACGTTTTTCATCTGGATGTCTTTCTGTCATCCCTCAACGGATGATGAACGCGAATCCCCTCTGGTCGTACGGCGTCGTGATGCCGATGAGCCAGGCCTTGCGGCTTCCGTCGCGATAGACGCCGCCACTCAGGAGCGTGCGCCCCTCGGCCGCCTGTGCGCGCGCTTCGGCTTCGGCGGCCGCGACCTCCTCCTCGCCCGACGGCGCCGTCGCGAGCTGCCACCAGTTCGGCAGGCCGTCCCGCCGGTTGCGGCCTTTCGAGGCGTAGATGCGGCAGGCTTTCGCGCCCGTGCGTTCCGGCACGGACGCAAGCACGTTGTCGATGTCCGCCTGCGTCGGCGCCGGTCCGAGGAACGTCACGCTTGCCGGGGCGGCCGACGAGCCGGCCTCCTGCGGACGGTCGCCGAGAAACGCCGTCGCGTCGACCTGGAGGTCTGCCGCGTTTCCGAGCGTGATCGACTTGAGTCCGCTGCACCAGATGAAGGCGTTGGCGCAGATGTTCGTCAGGTACTTCGTGCCGAGCGTCAGCGTCTCGACGTTCGCCGCGTAAAAGGCCGCAAAATCGACTTCGCGCAACGCCGGCAGCGACAGCCCATTCGTGACGCGGCACTTCTGGAACGCGTATTCGCCGATCCGCCGGACGGACGTCAAGTCCCATGTCGAGAAGTCCGTCGCCGTCAGCGGCGCGCCGTCCAGGAAACGGTCGGTCAGATACGTCAGCTTCGGCGCGCAGATCGTTGCGCAGGTCAGCTTCGCGTTGCTCGCGAACGGCCGCCACGGCTTGTCCGGCGCGCAGGTCGTCAGGTTCGCCGCGTGCAGGACGAGGTTCGTCAGGTTGGGGTTGCTCGTGAAGCAGTTGTAGCCGATCGTCTCGCACGCCGGGATCTCCAGACGGACGTCGCCGAGATCCGGCAGGCCGTAGAACGCCTCGGCGCCAATCTGCGTCAGCGTGTCCGACACGATGCGCAGCGCGGAGACGTTCGCGATCTCCTTGAACGCCGGATTGCCGATGTAGTGAAGCGTCAGGGCGTTCCCGTCCGCGTCCGTCAGCGCACCCGACAGATCCAGCGGCGTCGGAACGGACGGCCCGGACAGATAGCCGCCGCCCGCCGTCCAGCCGTTGCCGATCGAGACGCGCCCCTGCGCATCCGCCGACGCCCGCAGCGTCCACACGCCGTCCGTTAGCTGCGTGACGCCGTCCGCCGTCGTCAGCAGCCAGTCGCGCTGGAACTCCGCGCGGACGGAACACGTGCCGTCGGTCGGTGTCAGGACGAGCGGCAGGTCATGCTCGTGCCCGGCGGGCACGTCGCCGACCCAGCGGACAAACCGGCTTTTCGGAAGCGTCGTCCGAAGCCCCCCGACGGTCAGCGTCCACGTCGTGCCGATCGGATAGAACCCGTCGGCATCCGCCTCGCGGTCGGGAGTCGCCGTCACCGTTTCGGGATAGGACGCGGAATCCGTCGTGAACGACGGCGCGGCGTAGCCGACGGCCTCCACGCGCCACGTGAGGCGCGCACCCTCGTCACCATGCTGGACGAACGTGTAGGCGCACCCGTCGAACGTCTCGGACGTCCAGCCCGCCGCATCGACCGCCGGACGCGCGACCGTGCCGCCCGTCGTCTGGTACTTGACGCCGTTCGCGATGAAGGTCGCCGGGGCATGGGCCGTCCACGTCTCGCCATCGTCAAGCCCGTAGACCGTCCGGCAGCCGACGAAGCCCGACGTGTCCGCACAGCCGTCCGGCAGCGCCACGACAAGCGAATTGTCGAGCGCCAGCGGATTGAACGAACCGAGAACCTGATCGTAGTAGGTGCCGCACGTCGCGCCGGACAGCCAGCCGATCGGGTCGGGCTCGGACGGGAATCGCTGGCGGAAAAGCGTCAACTCGTCCGCACTGAGCGGACGTGCCGCCGCTTCGGCGCGCCAGGCGTCATAGGTCTCGTTGCCGTGGGGAATGCGAAAGAGGATGGTGCCCGCCGCCGAATAGTTCGGGCCGCCGCCGAAGATCTGGTTTTCGGGATTGTCGCCGCGCGCCGACAGGTCTGGCCGATCACCCGTGAAGGAAACGCACCGAAGATTGCCGCCGTTCGAAAAGGCCTGCGCGGCGATCTTCTGCCCCAACACGGTCTTCAGGACGAGATTGCTCACGGCGGGTTCACCGAAAGCCTTAGCCGGAATTTCGCCGAACCCCGTCACGTCAAGGCAGAGCAGACGTTTGGCGTTTCCGTTGGACAGGACTTGCCCCGCCACGTTCGCGGACGCAAGCGACGGCAACGCCAAGTCGAGGCGGTACATGTTCGAGACTTGGAAGAACGCGCGTTCCGCCAACGCCGTGACGTTCGTCGAGCGCAGGATCAGCTTGTCCACAGACGAAAGACCCGAAAAGGCATAGGTTGCGATGTCGGCAATCGATTCCGGCAAGACGATGCGACGCACGACAGTCGTGTCCGGGAGGTTGTTGAACGCCGTGCGGAGGACGCGCGTCAGCGACAAGGTTTGCCCCCCCATCTGGATGGGCGTGGTCAGGTCAAGGACGCCGCTACCTTTGACATACGCCGCCGCATCCGTCCAGTTGCCGTCGCCAAGGCAGAGCGTCTGCGCGTCCGCCGCCGTCAGCTGTGCGCGAAGAACCCAGTCGCCGCTCGTCAGCAGCCCTTGCGTCGTGCTGTCCGCATTCAGTGTGAACGTCCAGCTCTCGCCCGAATCGGCCCACGCAAACCCGCACATCAGCAGACTCGCAAGGACACTCGCGCACCATATCCGGCGCGTCTTGCGAGGACGATCGCGCATGACACCCGACATGTCTTGTTTGGACTTGTCTTGAATCCTAAATGACTTTTGCATCTCGAATGTCTTCTTCTGAATCATGAATAATGTCTTCTGGCTCATGGAGGTCGCCCTTCCGTTGTTCACTTGTCTGTGTTGTTGATTTGATGCCAACTGACAATCGCTCTTGCCAAGGCAAGGACATTATAGCAAATGCCAACAAAACAACCGTGCCATTCGCGCAGAAATTATCGTGCCATCTGCGAATCCCTCCTCTCCCCCAACCGCCCATCCCCCTCCCGTACACACCACGAATCAACCCATTCCCCTGGGGACAGGCCCCTCAAGCATCTTTGAGCGCCCTTGGGGTGAGCCCCAGCCCCTTGGGCAACCCCTTGGGGACAGGCCCCAACGTGATTCCTCTTTTCTTCCATTCCGCGTCCTTTTCCGCCACATAGCGTCATGCCACCGCCGCCAGCGCCCTCGCCTCGGCCGCCTTCGCGAGCCGCCAGCCGTGCGTCGCGTAGCCGATCCCGCCGACCGGGCGCGCCCCCACGCCTCGCGACCGGAACCGGTCGCCCAGCGCGAACGCCGTCCGCAGGACGAACCCCGCGCTCCCGAACACCTTCCCAGCCCCCATCTGCGCCACCCGCCGCAGGCACCACTCGCCGGGGCCTGTCCCCGCGAAGAACGGCCCGTCGTCCTCGCACCAGCACCAGGGGTAGTCCTTCGCCTGCGTGACGAGCCCCGCCCTGACGGGATTGTAGACGACGTACCGCTTGCACCGCGCGAGGTACGCGCCGTCCTCAATCAGAGTCGAGGTGAAGCGACCCGACCAGATGCTGCCGCAGTATTCACGCTCGCGCTTGAACGCGCGGTCGAACTCCTCCTTGAACGTCTTCACGAACTCGCTCACGTCGTTCATCCGCGCGCGCAGCCGGTCCTGATCTTCCTTCAGCGTCGCCTCGAACCCCGCGGCGGACAGTTCCGCCCAGCTCCGGGCCAGCGCCGCCTTCGCCCGCTCGCCCTTCAGGACGCCGACGCGGCGGAGGAGCTCGTCCGCGTCCACGGGCCCGTCCGGCTTCACGACCTTCACGACGGCGTGGAAGTGGTTGTCCATCGCCGCGTAGGCCTTGAGCTCCACGCCGCTGAACGCCGCCGCGCGCCTAAGCGCGTCGACGAGAGCCGTCTTCGTCTTGCCCTGCTCGAAGAGCATCCTCTTCCCATTCGTTCGCGACATGACGTGATAGTGCGCGTCGCCATCGACCTTGATCCTGTTTGTCCGTGCCATTCTCGCCTCCTTGTCTTGTTGGATTGACAGCCGGACGGCCTGTCCGTCCGAACGGAGGGTAGTATGTCAAATTCTTCGGAAAGAAACCTTAAGATTACCTTAAGATTTGCCCTAAGATTTCTTAAGGTTCAGCACACGGCAAGCCGATCTTCGCCGAAATTCGCGAAAATCAGCTATTTTCCGCCACCATTGTTGGGGTCTGTCCCCTTTGCCCCAAAATTCTCCGCCATGCACAACTCGCCCAACTTCTTCAGAGGGGCCGCTTCGCCTTTTTATGCCGCAGCCTCACGAGCACGAACGCCCCCGCCTACGCGCGGCGACGCCAGGCGCGGAGGGACAGGCCCGTCGCCTTCTTGAACGCGCGGCGGAGCGACGAGTCGTTGCGGTAGCCGCACTCGGCGAAGATCGAGTCGATGGGCAGGAACCGCTTGAGCAGAAGGCTCTTCGCGCGGGCGAGGCGCACGGCAAGGATCTCGTCGCCGATGGAATGTCCGACGAACGTGCGGAAGCGGCATTCCGCCTGACGGCGACTGCCGCCGATCCGCGCACAGACCGCCGCCGCCGTCGTTTTCGGCGAGCAGCCGTTCGCGCGGATGAACGCGACCGCGTCCATCACGGCCTCGTCGTGCCGCCGGAACCTCAGCGTCGAGTTGCGGCGGACGACGTGGTCGGCGCCGAACCGCACGAGCGACGGCGCCGCCTCGGGACGGCGCATGTGCCGATCCAGCAGCTTCGCCGCCAGGTAGCCGCTCTGCTCGAAGTCAGGCACGACGCTCGTGAGGGTCGGCTGCGCGTGTTCGCAGATGAGCGCGTCGTTGTCGATGCCGACGACGGCGATCTCCTCCGGCACCTTGAGGCGTTCCCGCCGACAGGCCTGAAGGACGAGGTCGGCCATCATGTCGTTCGCGCCCAGGACGCCGCACGGCTTGGGCACGGCGCGCAGCCACGCCCGCAGGCGCGACGAGAACATTTCCATGTCACGGAAGCTCCCCGGCTCGAACAAGTGGAATGCCAGCCCCTCCTGCGCCATCTGCCGCGCCATGACCCGCGCGCGGCGATCCGACCAGTCGCGCGGCTGAAGATGTCCGACATAGCCGTAGTCCGCATAGCCGAGCCGCTGAAGCTCCGAGACCGCCAGCGTCGCCGTGATGGACGAGTCGTGGATGACGCCGCTGAAGGCGCCGTCCATCTTCGCCCGGTTCGCGTCGCAGAAGACCGTCGGGACATCCGCGAAGTCGGACTGCCGAAAGTCGGGAAGCTCCGTGTAGCCGCCCTCGACGATGCAGCCGTCGGGCTTCCAGAACGCGAGGGCCTTGCGCACGGAGAGGACCGTCCGGCCGTATTCCTGAACCTGAACGGCCCAACCGGCCTTTTCCGCGTAGCGGTAGACCCCAGACAGGCGCTCGCGCCAGAGCCGCCAGGGATACTGGAAGAAGATGACGTTCCGCATGCGGCTCACTCGTAGCGCAGGCAGTCGATCGGATTGAGCTTCGACGCGCGGTAGGCCGGGTAGAACCCGAAGAACATGCCGACGAACGCCGAGAAGAGGAAGGAGTAGACCGCCGACGAGGCCTCGATGACGATTGGCCAGTGGTTGATCTCGCCAATCGCCTGCGCGACGCCGACGCCGACACCGACACCGATCGCGCCGCCGACCGTCGAGAGCACGACCGCCTCCAGGATGAACTGCCAGAGGATACACGCCGGCGTCGCGCCGATCGCCATGCGAAGCCCGATCTCCTTGATGCGCTCCGTGACCGAGACGAGCATGATGTTCATGATGCCGATGCCGCCCACGAGCAGCGAGATCGCCGCGACCGCCGTGAGCAGCACCGTCATCAGCCCCGTCACCGAGCCGATCGTGTTCATGATCTCCGTCGTGTCGCGCGTCTCGAAGTCGTCGTCCTCATAGTCCGCAAGCTTGTGCCGCTGGCGGAGGAGCGCCGTCACCTCGCGCTTCGCCTCGTCCACGTCGTCCATCGAGTTGAGCGAGACGTTCATCATGTTGATCGAGCGGAACTTCGAGCGCTGGAGGACGCGCCCGACCGTCGTGTAGGGCGCCATCACCGTGTCGTCCTGATCCTGTCCCCAGCCGTTCGCGCCCTTCGACGCGAGGACACCCACGACCTTGAACGGCATCGCGCCGATGCGGATCGTCTGGCCGACCGCGTCCTCGTCGTCGGCGAAGAGGTTGCTCTTCACGGTCGTGCCGATCACGCAGACGCGCCGCGAGGCCCGCTGCTCGGACTCCTCGAAGAACCGCCCTTCCGCGACCTGCCAGTTGCGGATCTCCGGCATGTCGCAGCTCACGCCGGAGACGCGCGCGTTCCAGTTGCGGTTCTCGCGGATGAGCTGGCAGCTGACGTTCACCGTCGGCGAGACGGCCGCGACGAGGTGGCCGAGTTCCCGGCGGATCGCCTCCGCGTCGCCCGCCGTCATGGTCTGGCCCGCGCCCATGCCGCTCGTGACCTGGCCCTTGCGGTGGCGGTCGGGGAAGACCATCATGAGGTTGTTGCCCATCGACGAGATCTCCTTGACCATCATCGTCGAGGCCCCCTTGCCGATCGCGAGGACGGCGATCACCGCCGCGATGCCGACGATGATGCCGATGCACGTGAGAAGCGCGCGCGTCTTGTTGCGGAGGATCGCGAGAATCGCGACCTTGAAGATCATTCCGAGGTTCATGACGGGAACATTATACCAAAATCGCTTGCGCGCCTGTCGTCTGGCATCCCCTTCGCCGCCAACGAGCTACCAGCGGTAGGTGACGGCGCCGTAGCCCGTGAAGCCGAGCGCGCGCTGGCCGGGATAGACCTCGAACGCCTGGTTGAAGAGGTCGGACAGCCCCAGCGAAATCTCGACATCGCGGCAGAACGGCAGCGCAAACGTCGTCTCGGCGCGCGAGACGTTGCGGATGCGCGAGCCGCGCCGCACGGGATTCGACTTCCACACCTCGACGCCCTGACGGTACGCGACGCGCCAGTTGTCGAGAATCCGGTACGACGCCTCCAGCGAGAACGACGCAATCGGGAAGTCCATCGCGTAGCGCGACGCCCAGTAGTCGGTCGACGTCTCCTTCAGGACAAGCGCACCGCGCGGCATGATCGTCAGCGCCCGCGTCGCCTGCCATTCGGCGTCGCCCGAGAGGCCGAACGCCGTCACGGGCTCCAGCGCCGTCGCCTTCCAGCCCGAAGACGGATTCGCCTTCAGCCAGTCCACGAGGTCTTCGCTCCGCATGAAGAACGCCCCGACGCGTCCCACCTCGTCCCATGTCCAGTCGAGGTTCACCGAGCGCGTCCGTTGGAGCGGCAGGTCGATCGTGCCCTTGCTGTCGGGGCTGTCATACGTGAGTTCCGTGAAGCTCGGCATCCGGCAGCCCTCGCGGTAGCTGAGCGCGACCTTCGACGATTCGCTCACCGCATACGAGATTCCGCCCGCCGGGGCGCACGTCGCGTCATAGTCGCTGAAGAATTCGCCCGCCGCACCGACCGCAATCTCCCAGTCGCCGAAGCGCACGCCGGGGAGCGCGGCAACCGAGCCGTGGAAGCGACGGAAGCTTTCCGTCTTCGTCTTCGGGTTCTGTCCCGAATAGTTGTTATGGTGCGTCGTCGAGTAGATTTCCGCATCCGCGTCGCCGCGCAGGTCGATGAACGCCCACTCCGCGAAATGCCGCCGCGTCGTGCCGTGCAGCGTGACCGAATCGGCAAGGTGCGTGTTCTCGTAGAAGTCGGGATTGTCGCGGTAGAGCCAGTAGGCGTCGCGTCCGCGCGTCCAAAGTACCGAGATCTCGCTCGCCTGATCGTCGCCCGCGTCGTACCGCCAGTCGGCTGAGACGAGGCCCGTCTGGTCTTCCTCCCACGCCGGGTACTTCTCGTTCGCGCCATACGCGCCCGTGCAGCCGAAATCGCGCCACGCCCACGAGACGAGCGCATCGAATGTCCAGTTCTCCGTCCCGAACCCGAAGCGCCCGCCCGCCGTCGCGCGATCCATCGGATTCGCCCCGTAGCCGTCCGTCCTGTCCGCGTGTGCCGCCTCGGCGAACGCGCCGACCCAGGCGCGGCCCGCGTCGCCAAGCCCGAACACCTCCAAGTCGTTGACGCGCCCGAAGACGAGGCCGTTCAGCCCGACGCCGAGCGTCGCCTGTCCGCCGCGTTCGGTCGGCGCGTCGAGCGCGACGGCGAGGGAGCCCGCCGGATGCCCCGCGCCCGTGCGGAAGAGGCCGAGCCCCGTCAGCACCTGCGGACGTCCCAGCCAGTCGCCCGGCATCGGCAGGTCGGCGTTGAAGTGTTCCGTCTGCGCGTTGCGCACCGTCGCGCCGTTGAAGACGAGACCCGCCTCGGAGAACGCGGAGCCGTTGACGCTCAATTCCGTGAGCGTCCCGGCTTCGCCCTGTCCGCGCACGGCCAGTTCGGACGACGCCGCCCGCCACGGCGCGTCCTGCACGGCCGCCGCCCGTTCGCGCGCGCCCCAGACGACGACGGGCGCCAGCGCCGTGACGTCGTTCGTCCCGGCCCCGGCGTCCGCCAGCGCAAGCGTCGCAAGCAGAAAGAGTTCTGTCTTCAATCTTTCTTCGCCTCGTCCTTCTTCGGCTCTTCCTTGGCCTTGACGAGATCCTTGCGGGTCTTCATCATGTTCTCGGCCGAGTAGGAGGAGATCGTGTAGATCCACTTGCCGTCGTCCAGCTTGAAGTAGCGGTCGGAGCCGTCCTTCACCTTGTTGCCGACCATGGCGACGCGGTTGACCGTGTTCGAGCCGTCCTTCACCGTGACCGTGTAGACGAAGCCCGTCGCGAAGCCGAGTTCGGCCTCGGTGAGCTTCGGGTCGGCGACCGCGTTGAAGTCAAGATACGAGAGCGCCGAGTCAAGCGAGTAGGTCTTGGACGTGTCGAGCTCCTCCTTGTCCGTGAGGCCCTTCAGCGTCCAGACGCTGTTCGTGCCCTTCGTGAGCTCCACGGTCTCGCCGCCGTGCGCGAACCTGACCGCCTGGACGTCCGCCGACGGGATCGAGGCGATGCGCGTGTCGCACCACTGCCGCGTCTCGCCGTCGAAGGCGTCGAGCGTGTCCTTGACGAGCACCGTCTCGCCGGCGAAGCCGACGTAGCGGCCGTCGGGATAGCCGCCGCCGTACATCGCGGCCTGTCCTGTGGCCTTCTTCGTGTGCTTGTCGCCCAGCGTGAGCGAGGCAAGCTCCTTGCCGGCGGCGTCCTTGAGCGAGACTTTCGTCTCGGCGCCGAGCTTGCGCCCGTGGGCGACCTGCCCGACCTTGAGGTCGGCGAGCTTCATCAGGTTCTCCGCGATCTTCTCGCGGTCGGCCGGATAGCCGTGAAGCGACTCGACCTTCCAGCCGTCCGCCGAGGCGGCGAGCGTCAGCTTGTCGCCGACCTCGACGCGGGCGACGTCCGCGACGCTGAGGCCGGGCAGGATCGCCTTCCCGTTCAGCTTCGCCGCCGCCGGCCGCGAGCCGCGCTGCAGGAAATACGCCGCACCGCCGAGAACGACGGCCACGCCGAGGAGTGTCATGAGAGATTTCGTATTCATGATTTCAGATTTGATTTTGGATTACTTTCTCTTCTTCAGCCCCTTCAGCAGCCCGAACAGCACGACCAGCGCCGGGATGAGGCCGATGTTGATGACCTTGAGCGTGAGGCCCAGCGAGTCGATGTCGGCCGTCAGCTCCTTGCGGACGTTCTTGAGCTGCTTGCGCGTGTCGGCCTGCGCCTTGCGGAGCTTGGCGATCTCGTCCTGCTGCTCGCGCGACAGGATGAAGCGCTCGTCGCCGCTCTTCTGCTTCTGCAGGGCCTGCAGGCGCTGCTGCGTCATCTGCAGCTCGGCCTCGAAGTCGGCCGCCTTGCGCTGCCACTGGCGCATCGCCTTCGCCTCCAGCTCGTTGACGACCGTGAACGGACGGTCCGTCGTGCCGCGCGAACGCACGCCGATCAGCTCCTCACGTCCGGCGAACTGCTCGATCACGTTCGAGAAGAGCGTCAGGTTGTCGTTGATGAGCTGCGGGATGTTGCCGAACGGCGTCTTCATCATCCGCACGCAGAAGTCGTCCGCCAGGAAGTCGGAGTCCGCGAAGAGGATGACCGAGCCCTTGCCCTCGGCAAGCGCCTTCGAGACGTCGTTCGTGCCGTCCGGCCCCTTCGGGAACGCGGTCTTGAACGTGCCGGAGAGACGTGCCGCGAGGACGCGCTCGTGTCCGTCGGGGATCATGTCCTTCGCGCCGCCGCCGAACTGGACGGACATCCTGTCGACCGAGCAGGAGTTCTCCTTCGAGGTCGTGATGACCGGCGTGAACGTGAGGTCCATGCCCTTCTTCTCGAAGACGAACGCGCCCGCGAACGGGAACATCACCTGCGAGAGGCCGGCGACGAGCAGGTCGCCCTTGTCCATGTTCGCCTGCGTGAGCGAGAGGAACGCCGGATTGTCGTCCACGCCGCCCTGGCCGTTGTTGAGCTTCGTCGCGGCCTCGAGGTCGCCCGTCACCTTCGACGTGTCGAACTTCACGCCCCAGGCGTCGAAGAGCTTGCCGAGCGTGGACGGGCCGTCCTGCCCGCCGCCCATCTGCATCATCATCGGATTCTGCTTCTGGCGGCTCGCGATCATGTCCTTCACGCTGAACGGGTCGACGCACGCGATGAGCTTGCCGCCCCGGAGGACGAACTGGTCAATCGCGTAGAGCGCCTTGTCGGAGAGGTCCTTCGCGTGCAGCACGACGAGCGTCTTGATGTCGTCGTCGATCGACTCGGCATCCGTCGAGACCGTCCGCACCTCATAGTCCTTGCCGAGCTCGGCGAACGCCGCCCAGCCTTCCGGCGGACGCTGCCCCATCTGCATCATCATCGGGTTCATCGGCCCGCCGCCGAGGACGTCGCCGAGCGACGTCATGACGCCGACGACCGGCTTCTCCGGCCAGGCGACGCGCGTGACGAGACGCGTGAGGTCATACTCGAGCGTCGACTCGGTGCGCGGCGAGAGCTGGCCGAGCGTCTGCTCGTTGTCGCCGCAGACGGCGACGACGCCGAAGTAGATCGGGCTGCCGAACGGGTTGACCGTCTGCGGCTCGATGCCGTAGCGCTGCGCCCACTCCTCCGCGTCGGAGTCCGGCTTCGGATCGTACGCCTCCAGGATGACATGGCCGCCCGCCGCGCGCTCGTACTCCCTCAGGAGGTTCTGCACGCGCGCCGCGTAGGTCTTGAGCTGCATCGGCATGTCCGCCGCCGACGAGCTGACGTAGTATTTCAGCGTGACGTCCTGGTCGAGCTTGGCGAGGACGGCCTTCGAGCCGCCGGAGAGCGTGTAGAAGCGCTCGGCGGTGAGGTCGGCCCGGAGCGGCAGGTTCGCGAGGATCACGTCCGCCGCGACCACGATCGCCGCGAGGATGACGAGCCCGGCCACGCCCTTCGACGCGCCGCGCCGTCCGTCCGTCACGGTCTTCGCCGCCGCGAGCATGAAGACGATCATGCCGAGGTAGTAGCCGACGTCCGCAAAGTCGAGGACGCCGCGCCGCAGGGCCTCGAAGTGCGTCAGGAGCGAGCAGGACGAGAGGCCGTTCACGATCGCGGACGGCACGCCCCAGTTGGCGACGGCCGTCGTCACGGGATCGAACCCGACGATCATGAGCGCGAACACCATCGCGAGCGACACGACGAAGCCGATGACGCTCGCGCGCGACAGGGTCGAGGCGAAGACGCCGACCGCCGCCGCCGCGCCCGCCATCAGGAACGAGCCGAGGTAGCCGCAGAAGACGACGCCCCAGTCGGGCGCGCCGAGATAGCCGGCCGTAACCGCCACGGGGAACGTGAGCGCAAGGCCGATCGCGATGAACGCCCACGCCGCGAGGAACTTGCCCACCAGCGCCTGCGTGACCGTGATCGGCAGCGTGAGCAGCAGCTCCGCCGTGCCGTTGCGGCGCTCGTCGGCCCACGTGCCCATCGTCGCCGCCGGCACGAGCAGCAGGTAGACCCACGGATGCCAGAAGAAGAACGGCGTCAGGTCCGCCTGGCGGCGTTCGTAGAACATCGCGACGCCGAACGTCATGAAGCCGATCAGCACGAGGAACGCCACGAGAAACACGTACGCGACGGGCGAGTCGAAGTACGCCTTGAACTCGCGCTTGAAGATTGCCTTGATGTTTTTCATTACTTCGCCTCCCCTGCCGTCATCTTCCTGAACACGACGTCGAGCTTGCCGCTCGGGTCGAGCGCCTTGAGCTCGGCCGGCGTGCCGTCGAACTTCTTCTCGCCGTCCGAAATGACGACGACCTTCGTGCAGACGGCGTCAACCTCCTCAAGGATGTGCGTCGAGATGATGATCGCCTTGCCCTTCGCGGCCATCGCCTTGATCATCTCGCGCACCGTGAACTTCTGGTTCGGGTCGAGGCCGTCCGTCGGCTCGTCCATGATCAGGACCTTCGGATCGTGGATGATCGCCGCCGCGAACGCCGTGCGCTGGCGGTAGCCCTTCGAGAGCGTGTCGATCGTCTGCCCGGCGACCTTTTCGAGCTTCGCCTGCACGATCACGTCCGCCACGCGCCGGTCACCCGCCGCGCCCGCAAAGCCGCGCACCTCGGCGATGAACGCGAGGTAGTCGCGCACGGTCATCGCACGGTAGCTCGGCGCAGACTCCGGCAGGTAGCCGAGATCCCGCTTCGCGGCGATCGGGTCGGTCACGATGTCGTGCCCGTTGATGACGGCCGTGCCGCCCGTCGGCGGCAGGAAGCCCGTGATCATCCGCATGGTGGTCGATTTTCCGGCGCCGTTCGGCCCCAGGAAGCCCAGCACTTCGCCTTCCTTGACGGAGAAGGACACGCCTTTCACCGCCTGAAAGTCACCGAAGCTCTTCTTCAGGTTCTTGACTTCTAGCATAGTTCTCTATTGTTATGGGTACAAAAATTTGGGGTATTATAGCAAAAATTGGGATGAGAAGTTGAGAGGTTGTGAAGTGGAGAAGTTGAGAGGTGGGGGTTGTGGTTAGATGAAACCATTTGCCTCTACTCTCCACTTCTCAACATCTTAACTTCTCAACCTCACAACATCTCAACCTCTCAACTTCTTCTCAACCTCCCACCGTCAGAACGCTTCCGTGGCGTCCGACACACGGCGGCTGCGACGTTCGGCGGCGTTCTTGCGCGCTTCGGCGCGCAGGGCCTCCGTCTCGTCCGCCGCAACCGTCAGCTGCGCGTCGTCCCACGCGACGAGCACCGTCTCGTAGTCGCGCGACGCGCCCGCGAGGCACGCCGTCACGTAGCGGCCCGCGCCGAGGTCGAACGTGTAGACCGGACGGCACCAGCTGCGCGGACGCGCCCACGTCTGGTAGCGCTTCTCCAGCGCCTCGATGAGGTAGTGGCGGCGCCAGCTCGTCCCGGGGTCGATCGCGTCCTTCGCGCAGGCGTAGACCTTCACGACCTTGTGCGTCTTCGGCGTCACGTAGACGTAATAGTCGTCGAACCCGGCGAGCGCCTTCTTCGGCGTGAACGTCGTCCTGAGGAGCGTCGGCTCGTCCGCGTCCGCGACAAAGTTCGTGCCCGCGAACACCTCGCCGAACTTCAGGCCGAGGAAGCCGTCCTCGACCTTCGCGTCGGCATCGACCTTCGCGTGGATCGGGGAGGCGAGGCTCTTCAGGCCCGCGTCGCCGACAGGATAGCTCTGCGCGTATTCGCTTGTTGTCGTCGCGAGCATGTTGCCGTCAGAGTCCATCGTCGTGCGCGTCTCGCGGCGGTGTTCCGTGACCATGTTGCCGTTCGTCGTCACCGTCATCTCCGTGAAGGAGCGCGAGACCGAACCGTTTTCGTTCGTGACGACAGAAGCCTCGGAGGACTTCTGCGACACGTCCTTCTTCTCGTCGCAGCTCGCTGCGGCGAAGCCGATCAGGGCCGTGACGGCGAGGACGCCGGCCACCGTGCCCGTGAATTTCTTTCCGTTTTTCATGTTGTCGTTTCCTTTCTTCGGTTTCCCGATTGAACGACAACAGTATACAAAACGGATGTTAACGGATTGTTAACGGACGAAAGAATGTCCGTCGAAGTGAAAAAAAGGAGAGGCGCAGACCCGAATGGGCCTGCGCCTTCCGCTCCCGGAACCGGGCGGCCGAGAAAACAGCAGGTGACGCTTGCGTGTCGCGATTCATTTTGTGTGTCCTCCGCCTCATGGCCTTGCGGCCTCGAGGCGGCTTCACCTCGCCCCTTGCGGGGCTGTCTCCCTAGAAAGGAGGTGATCCAACCGCTGGTTCCCCAACGGTTACCTTGTTACGACTTCATCCCAATCACCA
>CAKTZI010000011.1 GCA_934635385.1 uncultured Kiritimatiellota bacterium
TCCGCAGGGGTTTCGCCGCCTTTCGCCTGTCTCATTTTGCCCGCCCGGACTGTCTCATTTTGCTCGCCCGCCAACAATTATTCCTGCCGCGTGTCAACCGCGCGAGTCACCCTTTCCAGCGCTTCAGCATGAAAAGACGATTCTATCACTGGGCGACAGTCGTCTGCATCCTGGCCCGTCGGCCCGACAGCTCGCCCGAACCGTCGCGCCGGGGGTCGCACCTGTCGCCGCACGTCAGCCAATCGAGCGTGACGAGGCATTCCCCTCGGCAGAATACGCCTCCGCAAGCGCAAGCACCGAGGCGACAGGCGATCCCTGCGCTCCTCCCGTGCGACTGTCGGCTCCTCCGGGCCACGGGCGGCTTGCGCCGCCGCTTTGCGAAGATCTGCGACACCCAAGCGAATCGAAAGGATTGGCGAACAGAGAAGAGCGTTGCGTGAGGAGCGGGCGGGACGGCTGAGCACCGAGCGGAGTGAGACGGACGGACGAAATGCGCCTCCGAAGCGCAACGCGCTTCGGAGGGAAGGTCGCCGAAGGCGATCGCGTAGCGACGCGACGAACTCGACCAGGAGTCACCAACGCGGCGCGCTTCGGGGCCGCTAACGGAAACGACATCCAGCTCATGCGCCGAACCCTGCCACCAACGTCCCGCAGGACGCCAGTAGTCGTTCTCGCCCGCAAGAGCCGCCAGCTGCGGCGAGCGGACGACGAAACCGCGCGCCAAGTCCCCCCACGCCTCGGCGAACAGCGCGTTTGACTGCGCGCGCCAGACGGACTTGCGAACGGATGCCGGTGCGCTGTCGAAAACGCTACGCCGAGAGGCCATGAAGGCGACCGGACCGTGCCATCCATCGGCTGCAGCACGACGCCCCAGCTCCTCAAAGAGAGACTTCCACGTCGGGTACGTGACGGCGGCGAAACCCGCAACCCGGCTCTCGACGACTTGTGCGTAATCCTGACGCTGGACAGCCGGCAATGATCGATCGGCAACCGCATAAAGGCCACCTGTCGCCTTGCACCATTCTTTCAGGAGTTCGCTTTTCCCGATGCGGCGACGCCCCCAGAGCGCAACGAAGCCGCCACGCCCCTCCGCATGCAACCGCATCAGTCGCCGCATCTCCTCTTGCCGATCAAGGAACCTCACAGAACATTATTCCTCCAGGTATTATGTTTTCACGCATAACTTATGCGTGAATTATACCACAATTCCGGGCGACATCTCACGGGCGTCTACCGCTTCCTCGGCGAGGGCCGCGCGTGGGACCTGAACCTCGTCCGCTCGTTTGCGGACTACTCGCCGCGCGTCCTGCGCGCAGCCGTCCGCGAGATGTACGACGGCTACATCTTCATCTCGCCGAAAGACCGCAACACGAACCGCCTCTACGCCGCGCTCGGCGCACCGGTTGAAATTCACCGCGCGTGTTCCCGCCACCAGCGCAGCCATTCGGACTGGAAGCGCTTCAGCGTGTCCGCATCGCGAAAGGCCGCCGCCGTCGCCTGACGCAAGTCGCGTGTCGCCAGCAACGTCGCGAAGTAGTCGCGCTTCACGTCCTTGAACGGCTTGAAGCGGACGTCGGGCGCGCCTTTCTCAAGGAAGACGGCAACCGACCACGCCAAGCGGTACTTCAGGCGCCGCGCCTCGTCCGGCCCCTCGTAGAACGCCGCGTAGTCGAGGTCGAACAGCGTCGGCAGGAAGTCCGCCAGCTGCGCCAGGCCCTCCGGCGACCGGTCGATGTCCGCACCCCACGCCCGCGATTCCGGGTCCTCGAAGAACTGCGCGTACCCCTCGTTGAGCCAAGGCGACGTCGGCAGCATCGCCGTCGCATAGGAAAGGTACTGGTGGAACGCCTCGTGGCGGATCGTCTTCAGCAGGTCGGCCGTGTCGCCGTCCGGCAGGTAGGCGACCAGCTCGCGTCGGGACGGACTCCAGTAGGCCGCGCTCCACGACATGTTGGTGCGGTCTTCCACGTCCAGGGCCGCGAGGTACTCGGCGCGGCTCGCGTAGAGGCGCGCCACGCAAAGGACGTTCGAGCCGTCCAGCGGCGTCGGCAGCGCCTCGGCGCAGGCCCTGTGCAGACGCGGCAGCTCGTTCGTCAGCGACGCGACGAACGGCCGCGCGTCCGGCGGCAGGTCGTCGAGAATCGCGAACGCCGCCGCGTCCGTCGTCCGCCAGTTCGCATAGGCCGCGACCGAATGGCGCGCGTCCCGGCGCAGGAGCGCGGCTTCCGAGCCCTCTTCATTCGCCCGCCGGCGCCCATCGCGCCGCGTAGGCGCGTCCGCACCGTCCGCCACGCGGTGCGCCTTGTCCCATGCGTCAAACTCCTTGCGCAGGAACTCGTCCTCGAACGCCTGCGTCGCCGCCGCGATCTCATCGCCGTCCGCCAGCGTCCAGGTCGCCAGGCGCCAGATGTCGGACGCCTCGGGCCGGAAGGCGCAGACGAGAGCCGTCTCGTTCGTGCCCTGCCAGTAGTCGACGTCGGCGAACCCGCGCGGCAGCTGGCGCGGCGGCGCGGGCTTCTCGGCGATTTCGACCGGCGAGAGGCACTCGACCGCCTCGCGCAGCTGCGGACGCTTCCGACGGTCGATCGGCACGCACGAGGCGGCGTACGTCACGCGCGTCTCGGTCGCGCCGGACGCGAGCGCGGGCGGACGCACGGCAAGCGTCGCCAGCGTGAAGACGCGGCCCTCGTCATCGACCCAGCGTCCGTCGACGGTGCGGGACGTCCAGAGGTCGGTGCGGTCAAAGCGATCCTCCAGATACGACCGCGCGCCGTCCCGCACCAGGTAGGCTTCGGCGCGCGGCATCTCCAGCGGCGCCGGATTCGTCAGGAACAGCGAAAGCAGGAGCATGGGCATCCGAAACCTCCCGTCAAAGGACTTCCCGCATGCCGTCCGGCAGGGGGCGCGTCGCGATCTCCAGCAGGCGGTCGAGCTTCGCCTCGATGCGGTCCAGCTTGCGGTCAAGCGCCTCGCACCGCGCGTCCACGCGCGACATGACCGCCACTGCCCGGTCATCGACGACCGCGACAATCCGCTCGTGCGTCACGCCGCCGAAGCGCAGGTACCACGCCACGGCCAGGATCGCGAGGACGACGAGCAGCAAGACAACATATCTGATCTTCTTCATCGCTCCGTATTATATCAAATTGCGGCACGGCCCCGCGCCCTTCAATCTTTCACCCTTTCACCGTCAGGATTGCTTTCGCTTAACGCGGAGTTGTTGGAGGAGGGGGCGGCACGGAGTTCATTCGACAGGCGTCTCTTGAGGCGCGACCGCTTCCAAGACGGCGTCCTCGAACACGAGAGAGCGGCCGTCGGCATCGGCGCGGCGCATTGGCGCGACGACCGCCGTCAGCCGATAGTTCGTCCTCTGTCGCCTGATCAGGGAATCCCATGAGAACGGAATGCCCACCCGCAAACGGAAAACGACCGAATCATTCATCATCCCCCTGTTCAGACGAATAAAGGAAAACCGAATCTCCTGCATTCTGCCTTCGCATCCCGAAGAGCCAGACAAGGCTCGAAAGAATTCATGCCTTGTCAGGTCAATCGTCAGCTCGCGTCCCGCAAGGCCCTTCTGGAGGCTACGAACCTCTGTCGGCGAAAGCAGCGTCCTGCGTGCCGACAGCAGCCGCACCAGTTCGTTGCCGGTGAGCGTCTTCGGATCGAACGCCGGAAACGATTCCGACTGCGTCGCCGTCGCAAAGGTCATGTCCGCCAGGTAAAAGGCGGGCATTCCGTCGTCGCCGGCAACCGAATCCAAGCACCCCGAAACATCCTTCAGTCGCACGCCGACGCCCAGATCGGCGATGCGCCCATCTCCTTCCCGTGCAACCGAGTCCAGCTCCAGGGCAAAGTCGCAGCGCCTGTCTTTCCCGAATCGCAGGCGACAGCTTTGCCGACCGTCCGAACGACGCACGTTTTGCGCCACGACCTCACACGCCGAAAACGTCAGTCGCCGCATCGAGAACTTTCGGAGCAGTTGCCTTGATTGCGCCGCGCGATGCTCCGCACCTAACTTCGAGACCAGCGACACGAATCCGTCGCCCGTCATCGTGGCCGCATCGAATTCCGGAAGTCTCTCGTTCTCCCATCCGGCCTCGAACGTCGCGTCACCCAACGAGATCTCCCCCATATAGCCGCCATCGCAAGACTCGAGTCCTCTGGCGCTCCGTTGGACAATCTTACCCGTCAGGCGTTGGATGCGGCAGTTGCTGCCGAATCCCCACGGCAACGCCGCGACATCGGCCGCCGACACTTCAGCGCATAAATGAAGCTGTTGATTCCACGAATCGCCCATTCGGACTTCTGCACGCAAAACGCCCCGCCCCGGCTTCAGTTTCAGCTGCCGATAGCCGATCACCGTGAGATTGGTGAAAGTCAACTCACGTCCTCCGATTTTCTGAGCCAAGTCATCGACCAAGACATCCGTGAATCCGTTCGTCAGCGAGGCGGACATCGCCATGAGATCATCGGCCGTCACGCGCGTCGGATCAAACGGCGGCAGTTCTTCCAGCGGATGCCGCAGCACGATCTTCTCGGCCACCATCTTGAGGACGGGGGGATCGTCGCCCGTCTCTCTCTCGCTCGCGTCCGCAACAACCGTCCCCACGAGTTCGGCAACCGTCTCCCGGAAAGCCGAGCTTAACCGCCGCGCCACGGCCTCGTCTTCTTCCTTGGCAAACGAGACACGAAACGTCAGGCGTCCGCCAACTGTCGGCTTCAGCATCAGGAAGAAACCCGTCTCCTTGCCGTCGCGCCATGTCGCACCGCTGCCGTTCACCCGCAGATCATGCAGCGTCAGCTTTCGCCCGCCCAGCTTTTGCTGCAGTTCTCGGCATTGCCGCCAGGAGAGCCTTTCCCTGTGGAATCCTGTCCCCAACAGCCTGCACAATTCGTCACCGGTGATCGTGGCCGCGTCGAACGCCGGCAACGGATTGCGGACGCTCTCCAATCCGAAGGACGTCACGTCAAGGGCCAGCGGCCCGCCGCCAGAGGAGTTCTGCATCCAGACGACGCGTCCCTCCGCACGTGACACACGCCCCTGCACATTCGTCAGGATGTCGCCTGACATCAAATCAGATACGGACGCCCTCAACTTCTCGTCAAAGCAAAGATGAATCCGATTGCCGGCACGCTCCTCATAGGAGGATGAAGACCTGTCGGATGGCGTGGACGCGCTGGCCGTCAAGTCGTCCTTTCGGTTGGAAACGGCATCAAGGCCAAGTCGCCGATACGCGATTGCGCGCCCGGCGAGACGGTTCTGGAGCGCAATCGTCAGGCCAGCCGTAAAAAGCCCCCTCTCGTTGCAGGCGTCCAGCAGCGCCTCGCCGTCAATCGTCCCTGCGCCCAGACGCGACACGATCTCGTCAACCGCCGCGACCTCCTCGGCCGTCGGCTGGCACGGCGGCGTCTGGGACTCGACGGACGCGCGAAGCTGTGCCAGGGATTCCGCGTACGGTTGCCGTGCCTTGTCCCGTGTGTGCGAACAGGCGTTGACCATGAGGCAGACGCACAGCACCACGGAGCCTTCAAACAAGACTCGCAGCCTGCATCCCGTCTTCCGAATTGTCCGTCCGTAGACGGGCTGCGACTCGGCCAGCACATCCAGCATCTTCGGCGTCTTTTGCATCGTCAGGGTTCCTCTTTCGATTCGTTTACAACCTGGGAAGCGACACGCATACATCGCGTATTCGTGCGAACATTATACCATTTTCCACACGGGATTCTCGCGTGGCGATGGAAGGGACGGAGGCACAGAGCCTTTCTAACAGGATTTACAGGATTCACAGGATTTGGAGGGCTTGACACGTCCGCCTCGACAGTCCTGTCAATCTTGTCAATCCTGTCTAAACACTTTTGAGACTTGTGTCGATTCGTGAAGATTCGTGGACACCCCCTCTCCCGATCCGTGTGAATCCGTGAAATCCATCTGTTCGTATAGCATAATTTGGCGCTTCCGTTGCACCTGCAGCGAAATGTCGGCGTATACGGGGACGCATTCTCACTTTTTTAAAAAAGTGAGAATGCTAGGCTTGTCGTTTTGGCCGACGACTACTTGCTGACGCGGATCGAGTAGAAGCCGCTCGCGCCGCCCTTCACCTTGATCGTCGGCGTCCACGGTTGGCCGTCGCCAACGGTCCTGTCGCCTGTCGTGTTCGCCTCCATTGCCTCCAGCGTCACGCCCTCTTTCAGGCGGTAGACGAGACCCTTGCACGTCGGGGCGGTCGTGAGCTGCGGGTTGAGCACCGAGAGTTCAATCCGTGCCCCCTGCGCCGGATCAAGGGCATCCCGTTCAATCTTCGGCTTCACCGTCGCCGCGCTGAGATCGATGACGCCATCGACCGCCGCCGAGATGTCGAGGAAGCTTGTGATGTCCGCGTCATCGCGCATGATGCGCACCGCCGCGCCGTTGGGCGTGACCGTCTTCACGCCCGGTGCGACAACAACCGTCACCTTCGCCGCGTCCACCCCGTCCGGGATCTCCACAACAACGTTTTCATTCTTCGCACTCGGCTTGACGACAAACCCCGTCTCGGCATCGCCCGTGACAGTGGCATCGGGGTCGCCCACGACCGTCGGCACGTCAGAATCGGCAGCCGACGGATCCTCGACGAGGATGGGACGGACGTGGATTACCTTCATCTCCGCCATCTCCCCGCAGAGCGACGCGGGCACGATGAACGAAAGCGTTTCCTGCTTCGTGTCCGTCCCGTCGGGGAACGCAATTTCAGATGGTTCATTCCAAGAATCCCGATCCGAGATCTCCCAATGGTCGAGCTTCATTCCCGGCGCAACCTTGGCGACCATCGCCAGCCTTTCGCCGGGCTTGAACGTCCCGCCGCCCGTCACGTAGCCGTTGACGTAGAGCGGATAAAACGCTTCGCCAGACGTGTTCTCGATCCGGCGCGACACCACGAAGTCGCCGACGACGTGTACGGATTTGGATGACGCCGGATAAAAAGCCAAGTCGCTCATCGTGAACTTGTCGTCCTCGTCATTCCGTAGCGTGACCGTCGTCGCGCCCGAGCAGCTGATCTTCAGCTGTGCGCCGGATTCGTAGCAATTTGGACGCGGCAGCTCTTCCGAAACGCCCTCGCCGGATATCTGCCAGACCGACCAATCGTGCATGTCGCCGAATCCGCCAGCCATAATCCCACGAATCGTCAAGAGCCCCGCTTCCGGGACTTTGACTGTCATGGACACGCTCTCAGTCATACTCTCGTGCCAGTCGAACATCCACCAAGGCGCAATTCCCTTGCAGGCCTCGTCCGTCATCGAATAGGCGTATCCGCCAAACTTCCCCTGGAACCCCGTAACGCTGTCTCCGCCCTGCTGCACACATTCAAGACCAAACACGTCCTTGCCCTTGAGTACGGGCATCACGTCCTCGTCAAACGCGAGGTAATACGTTTCCGTGCTGATGTCCAGCCCCTTCAGGCGCACCGAAAAGGACGGAAGGCCCCACCATTTTCCGCTCGGACATTTCTCCGTGATGCGAGAGACGGCGACGACAATCCATTTTCGGTCTTCGGTGACATTTCCGTCCGGCCACAAGGAGACCTCCCATTTGTGTTCCCTCCCGTCCGACACGCAGGTCGCCCTGTCCCCCTTGATCTCGTACCCACTCCGATAGACAAGATCCTTCATCTGCGCATCCGTCTTCACGGCGGAGACCTTCGCCATGTCCGAATCGGACGAATTCTCGAAGACGAGTTCCGGCATCAGGTCGACGTCCTGGCATCCGAGAACTTCGATTGCGACAGAGGCATAGTTGTCTTCGCACATGACGATCTGCGGCGCAGAGGGATGTACCAACTTGACCTCATAGGGACCTTCGAGATGCCTATAGGTCTCGCCAATGCGAACGCCCTGCTGATCGGACGACGCGCCCTCATACTCGTAGCACCCGATGTCAACCGTACCGTTGACGACGCGAGGATTGCCGGCGAGGTCGGTCTCGCCAGACGCCGTGCCACCCTTGTCGATGCAGGGCGAACCTTTCCTGAGTCGGAAGTCGCCGTTCGCAGCGTCCACGAAAAGCGGGTCTGTGACTGTCTCATACGTCCGCCCGGCTTCGCTGTAGACATTCGGATAGAAGAGGCAATTGTCAGCAGAGGTGTTCGCATCCTCCCACATCTCGACAGTGCCCGTGTGCCCATAGACGATCGTGTTCTCCATCTGGACGGCACACAGGGCCGCCCGCGCGTAGACGGTGCAGTTTCGGAGCAGGGCATCGCAGATGTCCTCCGTGTCCGTATTGACCTTCTCCGAGACGAACAGGCAGTTCTCGGCAACCGCCATCCCTAAATGCGTATATCCGCTGAGATTGTTAGGGCACAAGAAGCGGCAATTCCGCACACGTCCACCCGTTACACCATTGTACCAGCTATCAGGAGCCTCACTTGGGATCGGCGGGACACCGTTTATCTCGATGGTGAAACCATCCAATGTGCTGCCCGGAAAATCAGCTGGCGTCCACGTCTGCCATTCGTCCGCGATGTCATATTTCACGCCGATCTGGTCTTCGAGTTCGCTCGACATCAGCTGTGCCGCCGTCGCGCCCAAGCCGTCGCTCCCCGCCCCACGGCTCGTGCTGCCGACGATCTTCGTCTTCTCAGCGCCGTCGGTCGAGCGGATCGTGATGTCCTTGCCCTGTGTGTCGATGGCGTCGTATGTTCCCGGCGCGACAAGAATCGTGTCACCGGCCTGAGCGGCGTCAATCGCCGCCTGGATGGTCGCATACGTTCCATCTGTTCCGCCGACGCGCAAGGTCTTCGGCTCCGTCGGCGCGGTGGGCGTCCACGACACCTCGTCGAGCCAGGCGCAGGCCGCGCCCGTGGACTGCGTGCGCGTCTGCACGTACGTCCAGCGCACCGTGTGCGCGCCCGCGCCGGCGATCTCGACCGAGACGGACGCCCAGTCCGTCACCGTCGCGTTCGTCACGGCCTGTCCGTCGATCTCGACCTGCACGTAGTTGGCCGGCTTGCCGCGATAGAGGAAGCCGTCGGCCTTCCACCAGAACGCCAGCGTGCCCGCGTTCGTGACGGACGTCTCGACCCAGCTCGTCTGCCCGTTCGCAATCGCGCCCGACCGCAGGGACGTCCCGCCGTCGTGGCTGACCGCCGCATCGAACGTCCATGCCGCGTCGCCGTCCGTCGCGAACGCGCGATCCGGCGCGTTCAGGACGTCGCCGAGGGACAGCGCGCGCCAGACCGCGACAAACGTGACGTCCGCCGCGCCGACGACATACGCCGCACCCGCCGCATACGTGCGATCGCCATCGCTCCAGCCGACAAAGCCGAAGCCCTCGCGAACGAGCGTCCCCGCCCCCGGCAAGGTGACCGTCGCGCCGCACGCGGACACGATCGCCTCCGGCGCGTCGCCGCCCGTCGCCTCATTCCCAACGAACGTCAGCGTGACGGGATCGGGCGTCCACGTCACCGCGTCCACCCACGCGATGTCGGCGAACTCCGCCTCGTCCCAGTCGTCCTTCACGAACGACCAGCAGACCTCGTGCGCCGCCGCGTCGCCGCCGTCGATCCGCACCGTGACGCGCACCCAGTCGACGTCACCCGCAATCGGCGAAACCGCCGCCGGACGCGCCCCGTCAACCGTCAGCTCCAGATAGTCGTAGAGGTCGCCCGTCTGCGAATCGCCCGGCTCGCAGATGACCTTCCACCAGAACGACAGCACGCCCGTGCCCGTGACGGACGTCTTCAGCGTCGAGCGCTGCTCCTGGCCAATGACACCGCTCCGCAGGGAGCCGTCGCCGTCAAGCCCCGTCCTCTCGTCCGGGAACCACGCCGCGTCGCCGTCCGTAGCAAACGTCAGCCCGCCGGCGTTCAGATAGTCCGCCAGCGTCCATGTGCGCGGCGTCCAGACGGCGTAGAGCGTCACCGTCGCGCCGTCCGCGTCCGTCAAGTCCCGAACCTCGGCCCCATCGGCGAAATCGACCGCGCCCTCCGGCATCCGCGACCAG
Organism: uncultured Kiritimatiellota bacterium; assembly: GCA_934635385.1. Taxonomy (GTDB): domain Bacteria; phylum Verrucomicrobiota; class Kiritimatiellia; order RFP12; family UBA1067; genus UBA1067. The sequence continues at coordinate 9,983 of CAKTZI010000011.1, forward strand.
CCCGCGAAATCAAAATCGCGGCGACGTACCGTGCAGGACGGCAGCGTCTTCGCCTCGCCATATTCCATCGACAGGGACGGACACGCGCCCGCCGCGCCGTTCAGGTCGAACGCGATCGTGTAGACGTGTCCACGCCAGTGCGCGTAGAGCGTGTGCGGACGCGTCAGCTCAACCTTCGTCGTGGCCTTCACCTGTCCGCCGTTCACGGGCTCCGTCCACCACCCCGTGAACGTCGCCCCGGCGCGCGTGGGCGGCTCGGACGGCAGCACGTAGGTCACGCCCGTCGTCTCGGCGACCGTCTGGGACGCCGGCTCGCCGCCGTTGCCGAGGAACGTCACCTCGAAGACATTCGGCTCCCACCATTCGATGGCACGTCCGTTCGCCTCCGGCCAGAGCTGCGGCAACGCTTTCGACGTCGGAATCCCGTCCCACGCCGTCGAGCCCTTGACGACATACGAGACAAGATCGTCCGGCGTACCCGCGTAGGTGTCCGCCTCGGTGGCCGGTGCCGTCGCGGAGAGGAAGTAGACGGCCTTCAGCGCCGCACAGCCGCTGAAGATGTTCGCCCCCAGTTCCGTCACGCCCGCCGGAATGACGAGCGACGCGAGACGCGAGCAGTCCGCAAACGCCCAGTCGCCGATCGCCTGAAGCGCCGCCGGCAGCGTCAGCTCCGTCAGCAGGTCGAGTCCGGCGAACGCACCCGCGCCAATCGTCGTCACCGTGGACGGAATCTCGACCGACGCGAGCGCCGTGCCCTTGAACGCATCCGCGCCAATCGCCGTCACGCCCTCCGGGATCGTGACGGACGCCACCGCCGCACAGTCTCGCAAAAAGCCGTCGGGGATCTCCGTCCCCACGCCCGTGAGCGTGACGGACGTGATCTTGTCCGCCACGCCCGCGAACGCGGACGCAAGCGAACACAGTCCGACGGGCATCGTCACGGAGCGGATGTTCGGGCAGGCGCCGAACGCATCCGCCCCGACGAACGTCACGCTGTCCGGGATCGTCACGGCAAGAAGCGTCTCCACGCCGTAGAACGCCTCCGTGCCGATCGAGACAAGCCCCTCCCACAGGGCGAACGGCTCCAGCTGCGCGCAGTTGCGGAACGCGCGCGCCCCGATGTTCGTCACGCACGTCGGAACCGTGACGGTCTTCAGCGCGCGGCAGTCCGCGAAAATCCCCTCCTTGAGGTCGCCCGCCGTCCCCGTCACGACCGCCGAGACGAGGGCGTTCGCGTAGGCGTCCGGGAACACGTCGGCCACCGTCGCGACGTTCCCCGGCAGCGAGACGGCGCAGACGTTCGGACACGCGGCGAACGCGCCCGACCCCAGCACCGTCACCGACGGCGGAATCACAACCGCCGTCAGCTTGTCCAAGCCGGCGAACGCCCGTGTGCCGAGGTTCGTCAGGCACGACGGCAACGCCAGTTCCGACAGCCCCGCACAGCTCGCGAACGCCGCGTCGCCGATGCGGACGACACCCGACGGGAACGCGATTGCGGCGAGGGACGCGCAGTCGCGGAACGCCCCATCCGGGATTTCCGCGAGGGACGGCGGCAAGGCGATGCGCGTCAGGGCCGCACAGCCCGCAAAGGCATTCGACACGAGCGCCGTCTCGCCCTCGGCAATGGCGATGTCCGTGAGACGCGCCGCCACGTCCGGCAGCAGCTCGGCAATCGGCTTCACGTGCGTCGGCACCGTCGCGCCCGTCAGGCGGCTGCAGCCGAAGAAGGCGTTCTCGCCGACCGTCGCCAGACTCGCCGGGACGGACACCGACAGCATCCGCCAGCAGTTCGAGAACGCCGCCGCACCAATCTCGACCAGCCCCTCCGCGCAGACGAGGCCGGACAGCGACGTGCAGTTCGCAAAGGCCGAATCGCCGAGGCGCTTCAGGCCGGACGGCAACGACAGCTCCTGAAGGTAAGTGCAGTCCTGAAAGGCCGCGTCGTCGATCCGCGCCACGCCATCCGGCAAGCCGAGCCACTCCAGACTCGTGCAGAGCGCGAATGCCCGAACGCCAATCGAGCGAAGCGAGGACGGCAGCGAGACCGATTCCAAGGCCGACTGCCCCTCGAACGCATAAGAGGCAATGCCCGTCACCCCGTCGGGAATCGTGACCTCCGCCGGCGCCACGCCGACATACGCCAACACCCAGCCGTTCACGATCCAGAGTCCGCGCTTGCCGGAGCGCTCGCCAAGTTGCCGCCAGTCCCGACCATCCCAAATGTCCACCAATGCCGTGCAACCGTCAAAGAACCCATCCGACAACGCCGTCACCTCCGCACCCAACACGACGTTCGTGAGATTGGCATAGGAAGCGGGGAAGATATCTTTCAACGTCGCAGTTTGCCACCTCTCACTCTTAACCGAAACCCATCCACAATCGGAGTCGTCTGACACAGAACCGTCTTTGGAATAGACAAACTTAAGAACATGCTCCACCCCATCTAACTCATTCGTCTTCGTCTGCCAATCCCGTGTGCCACTGATATAGGTCTTCATCGCACCATCCAAATACCACGTCAATGTGTCATAGTTCGCCTCCGAACCAACCTTCCACGAGAACACAAGTTGAGTCTGGTCTTTCGCAATCTTGAACTCAATGACCGTCGATTGATTGTGGTCTATCGGGTTGCTGCGGTAAACGGCAGCACCATCCAACGTCCCCTCTTCAATCCAATCCGTACCATCAATCGGCTTCAGCCCACACAGCATGAGCATTTGAGGAACCGTTTCCAATGTAACGTCTAAAACTCCTGTGCAGCCGACAAACGCATCCGCTGCAATATTCGTCACGGAAGACGGAATCGTCACGGACGAAAGCCCCGAACAGTTCGCGAAGGCCTTATCTCCAATTGCCGTCACCCTATCTGGAATGACGACATGATCCAACGCGACACATCCCTCAAAAAATCCATCGGGAAGAATGGTCAACTCAGAATTCAGCACAACATTCGTCAGACTGCCAAAGCAATCGGGGAAAAGTTCTTTCAGTGTCGTTTTCTCCACCACGTAGCACGAATCCAACGCGACGTTCCGAATTCCCGTACAGCCAGCAAACACATTCGCCCCGACATTTGTTACGGCAGACGGAATCGTTACCGACGACAATCCCGCACAATCTGCAAATGCCTGCCGCCCAAGTGTTGTCACGCCAGACGGGATCTGCACATCTTTCAATGCGGTACATCCTTTGAAGAACCCATCGGGAATAATGTCCCATTCAGAACTTAACACGACATTCGTCAGATTCTCGTAAGAATCCGGGAAAAGGCCCTTGCACGTCAACGCCTGATTGACAACCGAATCCGGACCGTCCAAGGCGCTTTGCGTCAATTCCTCTTCCGTGAGCGCGCGATTCCAAATGCGAAATTCATTGTAGCTGTTTTTCGCGCAGGGGTCCCATGTCGTCAACGCCTGAGCCAAAACCATGTCGGTCTGCTTGACGTCCGCAAACGACCATCCGGCACATGTCGTAATGCTGCCCGACGAGATGGTTGCCCCTGTTTCTGGGTCTTGTTGATAGCCGGTCATTGTCCAAGAGCCGTCATCATTCGGCGTGAAGACCGCCGCAATGTGATATTCCTTGCCGACAGCGAAACTGGCAAGATCGCGCGAAACCGTCGGATTCGCCCGAATCTCAATCAAACCGCTCCAGTTCATCGTGATGCAGTCGTCTGAACTGTTGGAAAAGTCACAAACCGTGAAATCGCTTCCCTTCGGCATGCTGCCAAGACTGAAGATTCGCGAGTAGGACGTCGAAGCATCTTGTGTCGCCCACAGCTCAATCGTCACGGGCGACCCGTTCGTCGGCAGAAGCCAATCGCCCAAGTCGATATACGACGTGCCCGAATTGCCGCCTAAGGTCGTGTACTGCTGCCCGTCTGTCGTGACATTGCCGACGGCAACCGCCGTCTGCCCTCCAACCGAATCCGCCAAGTCGCCATTGAACGACCAGCGATGAAGAATATCCGTGCGCACCGTTCCCTTCAGGTCACAGCCGATTGTGGCCTCTACAATATTGGAACATCCCACAAACGCATTTTCACCGATGTTCGTCACGGATGACGGGATTGAAATGCCCGTCACAGCCTCCTGTCCTTCAAACGCACGAGGCACAATATGCTGAATGCCCTCAGGAATGACGACAGACTCCGACGTTGTGCCAAAATACCCCAACACCCAATCATTCTCCACCCAAAGCCCCTGCTTACCGAGCTGTTCGCCCAGAACCCGCCAATCGTTCTCGCCGAAGTCTTTCAGTGTTGAGGGAAACGTGACATTCTCCAACGCCACGCACCCATCAAAGAATCCATCCGGCAACGCCGTCACCCCAGTACCCAATACAACGTTCGTGAGGCTTGCATAGGAATCGGGAAACACGTCTTTCAATGTGAGCGCACCGAAGCTTCCATCAGACAAAGCGAATTGTGTCAAATCGCAATCCAGCACAACATCCCGAATGCTCTTGTAGCCCTCAAAGAGTCCGGCTTCCCATGCGTTTTCCCCGTCAATTCGCACAGCAACTCCCTCAACCATGAAAAGCGCACGTTCATGAGCAACCTCAAGCCCATCGCAATCTTGTAGAGCAAGCGACAAGACATTTGTGCCGATATGTCTCGGCAACCATTTGCAGGCCCCTGTAACGCCTTGAACAAGTTTCTTTTCATCGTCAGAGACAGTCGCTGTCGTCGCGCCATCAGCCCATTTGACATCATACCAGATCTTTTCACCCAATGTGGAAGCCAAACGAATGCCTGTTCTCGTGTCCAATGCGACTTCGCCGCCAAATAGGACTTTTCGCGCGCCAATCGTATGAATCGTTCTGGTGTAGACCGTCTCGCCGACAACCCATTTGCACTCATATGTTCCGGCGGAGTTTGCAGGAAATCCAACGACAAATTCCTTTTCCTCGTCGTCAGACAAGACTGCACGTGCCGCCCCATTGATGGTCAAGGTGCCTGTCGAGGCATTTCCCCATCGCATCGACAACCGAAAGCCGACGCTCCCGTCCTGTCCCCAAGTATTGATCCGAATATCATCCCTTGTGTCGAGCGACAGCTCTGCACTGCTACCTGTCATTGCCTGCACCATCCTAGGGCAAGTCAACAATATCGTTCCAAAGACCCAAAGCGAGCACTTCATTTTATTTCTCATTTCTTCGTTCCTCTTAAGAAGTCACAGAAGGGCAAATGTTTATGAGCAACTACCGCCTCCGCTGCGGTGGCGATTTTAGGCGGGCACAGTGATTAAGGAATTGTCCTGAAGAGGCGGAAGCCCAAATAGTAGTACCTGCGCGACGGGATGCCGTAGTCGCGGTTCGACGACGCCGCGCTGCCTGCGCCGTCGTACCAGCTCCCGCCCCGGTAGTAGCGGTAGGAACCGGACGCCGCCCCCATAGGGTCTGTCCCCGAAAGGTCGCCCCGATACCAATCCAAGCACCACTCCCAGACATTGCCGTGCAGGTCATACAGGCCCCACGCATTCGCCACTTTCTCGCCGACGGGGTGTTTTTGTCCGTTCGCGTTTCCGCTGTACCACCCCGCTTCCGCGAGGGCGGCTTCCGAATCGCCCGTGTTGTAGGTCGTCGTCGTGCCCGCACGGCACGTGTATTCCCATTGTGCCTCCGTCGGCAAGTCAAGTTCGGGAAGGCCCGTCTTTGCACGTAGCTTGCCAAGGAAACTCGTGGCATCCACGGCCGACGAACGCGGCCAGTTTGAGCCGTCAGATTCGCCGCGAATGTCGTTGTAGGAAACGCACTCGACGGGATACGTGTCGCCGCGCTTGTAAGACGACGGATTCGACCCCATCACGAGTGTCCACTGCTTTTCCGTCACCTCGAAGACACCGGCGTAGAAGCCTTTCGTGAGCGTGTAGCGTCCGAGCGGATCGGCCCCTGCCGAACAGCGGCGCAGCACGAGTTTCGTTGACTTGTACTCGTCCGTCCAGCCGCCCTCCGGCACGCCCGTACGTGTCGTGACGGGATAGGATTCGGCCTCCGCACCGCCCGAAAGGTCAATGACAAGATACTCGGCCGTGTCGATTTCGCCCGTCAGATTCGCCAAGACGGCAAACGAGATGCGCGGCAATTTCACGTTCGGCAAATCGGCGTCAGCATCCCACGTAAGGCGGTGCTGTCCGGGCTTCAGCGTGAACGCCGTCGCGGCCTCGCCTTTGTCGTTGTATTTGATCGTCCGCAGCGTAAGGTTCGTGTTGCCGACATGATCCGTGCAGACGACCGTGACCTTGTACGCGGCATCCGCATCCGAACTCTCGATCAGGAAGTCGATATCGACCTTCCCATTCCACGGATAGCGCTGATGCGCCTCCACGTTCTTCACCTCAAAATTCGTGGCAGCAAAAGCACCAACTACAGTCCCCATGCAGAGGGCAGCTGAAGTAATCATTCGTTTTAGGGTTGTCATGTTATTCTCCTCATTTCAAAAGCAATCGACAAATCTCTTTTGGCAATCAATAATTGCCGGGGTTGAGCGAACGCTCAACTTCGTCTCGGCGCAAATCGACATCCTTCCGTTTGTAAACCAAATGATTTTCTTCTCGCCTGTCAAACTGATAAATGCCAATGAAACGATAGACAGCCGGAGAGCTGGACATATCCATTCCGAAGACATAGCGAGGTTTCATATTCCATCTATCCCACCTCTCGCCAGTTGGCTCTGCCCCTAATGGCCAGTATTCTGAAAGGACGCCTTCTTTTGAGTCAAGGATATTGACCCATTTAGCAGGATTTCCTTCCACGGGTTTTTGTATAGTGCTATCGTAATATTTGGGGAACCAAACCTCGCGGCCGTCCGGCAAAGTGGCACCTGCACGCATATGCGCCCGATAGCTAAACTTGAAGATCCCGTTCAGAACATCCACATGGGTACGATACGTCTTTCCTGATGATACAGAATCAATAATCTCTTGCTTTTCCATGTTATCCTCCTTTTCATTGGTTTCTTTTTCTATCGGTTCATTGCCGTGTTCAATGTTTTCAGAAGCAGAAGTCACAGCCTCGCTATTATCGGGTTCCAGCAGCTGTTCCTGAGGTTCAGAAGCAGAAACTGGTTCACGCCCTTCATGCGGTTGATCGTTTCGCGAAACGAGGATCTTCTTGTATTTGGCTACCGAATCCGACTTGCAATTCTCGGCACCGTACTTCACCAGATAAAAGTACGGAATGTATTTTGAGTCTTTGTTGCCGTTGCAAGCCTCTTCAATCATCTCCGAAACCTTTTCATGCTCAAGAATCCGAACAAGATCCAGCCTCAACGCATTGAATTCGTCATCCGACAAAATGCCGGTCGCCTCCAAGTAAGCAATGTAAGACAAAAAAGACAACTTGGCACTAAACTCTTGGTCTTGTTTTTCTAACTCATTTGTGTTTCCGCTTTCAGGATCTTCCATCAGAGAGTTTGGGTCTATCGCCGTAATCTTCTCGATTAGTTGATCGACCAGTTCGGCACGCTTGACACGCCGATCAGAGGCCCATTGAATCAGCGCAACAGAAGCGGCGAGGATGGCACCAACAGCATAGATCGTAGTCAGAATCCGCATATGTCCGTATGCAAAAATCATACACCCTGCACCAACAAGCGTCACCCCACAACAAAACAATACCGTATTCTTCATGAGCAGTTCGTGAAACCACCGCTCACAATATTGACTAAATTTCTTGATTGTTAGTTCCATTCACTTCCTCCTTACGTCCGCACCAGACATAATGCGACACCGCCGCTGGGAGCAAAAAGAGCAGCGTGCCGTTTTGAAAAGAGTGATAAGCACAGCCACTCCGCGTTCATGAATTTCTCGCGCAGAGCCGCAGAGATCTCACACGGAGGGACGGAGACACGGAGACTATTCGGAACGCTCCGTGCCTCCGTGGCTCCGTGTGCATTTGCCACCCCAAAGGCTCTGCGCCTCTGCGTGAAACAGAACCCGGACGCAAGGTCTTTGCGTACCTTTGCGTCTCTCCCCCTTCGCGCTCTTTGCGTTAAACCCTGACGCCCTGAAGGGGCGACGAAGCCGACTGAATCGCGCGAAGCGAAACTCCCAGTCGCCTCGTCTCGCCCGGCCGTAGGCCGCTCTGTGTTTAACCCATCACAGAACGCGCACAGCCGCCGCGTAGAAGTCCTACAGAGCCTTACGTTCTGTGAGGGGGGGGGGGGTATTAGAACCGCGCGGACGCTTCAGAGCGCGTCTACGCGCCCTTTCCGTCGATCCTGCCGCGCGCACCCCGCGCAACGTCGAATTTGTCTCGATTCCCCTCCCCAACATTTGCCGCACAGTATACCACTTCCCCTCGCGCAGTGTCAATCGCCACCCAACCAGTCCACATATTATAATAAGTGGACTACCGTGCTTTGCTTTCGTTCTCCACTTAGGCCACAGTTGGAACGTGCCGCGCAATCGGCCGTCGTGGACGAAACGAAACATACCGAACACCTTTTGCCCGCGACTTCTCCTGATAATCCAACATCCCCCTGAAATAATCATCCAAGGTTGGGTATGCAGCCCCAATCTCACGCTTGATTTGCCAAATCTCCTCCAAGGTCTTGTCGTATGTCATTCCCGACCTCCTTCCTGCAACATCTGTGGCGTACAAATGCAAGGACATTGATAGCCATTTTCGGCGCAAATCCGCGCGACCAACGGGATTGTATTGGCATTTGTGATGTGCTTGAAATTCCAAGACACCAAATAATCCAAGCCATTCGTTGCCGCCGCTGCAATATGAAGCGCATCGTCAGGATACTCCTTCGGAACGGCTTTCCGATCAATCAGTTCGCGCGCGAGACGAACAGCAGCTTCAGAGACCTCCACTTCGGGAATGTCCTTCATTGCCGCCACACGCCGCTGTGCGGCTTCTGCGTCACCACGACGAATCTCAATATCCACAACTCGCGATGAATAGAGATCAAATCGGTCTCTTGAGGTTTTCCACCATTCGCGCGTGATATATTGGCGACCAGCCAGAACAAGATCATTCGTCGGCAATGCCGTGGCATCGCTGACGACCGTCGTCTCGACATAGACTTTCGGTTTTGAATGCTCTTCTGCCATACACACCCCCTACCTCATTCCTTGCGGTTGTTAGTACGCGGCACACTTCCCGCTCCACAAGAATCTGCGTAGATTATACCACTTCCCTCCAAACGCCGTCAAATCGGACATAGACTGCTCAATGACAAACGCAGAAGTCCGCCAAGACCTTCGCGTCCTTTGCGTTAAACCCAGGCGCCCTGAAGAGGCGACAAAGCCGACAGAAATACGCGAAGCGAACCGCCCTGTCGCCTCCAATCGCCCGACCGCAGGCCGCTCTGTGTTTAACAACCCATCACAAAGCCCACATATTATAATAAGTGGGCCGTCGTGTTCAGCACCCCCTATCCGCTCAGACCTCAGACCACAGTTGGCGCGCGCCTCGCAATCGGCAGACGCACGTAGCGGATGCCACGCGCCTCTTCGCGGCGCATGCGCTCTGCCGCGGCGGCGGCTATGCGTCTGACATCATGTCCGTATTTCTCCGAGATGCGCCGACGCACCTCATAGACCCAATCCATCGGATCTGCGTAGTCAAGTTCTGTCTTCATTTCAAAAACTCCTCTTTTCGTTCCAAGAATTCACTCGGCGTAATGATGATGGGACAGGCATATCCCTCCCCTCCAATAATCATCGCCGTCTTCGGCAATGTCACCGGATTCGCCATGTGTCTGCAATTCCAAGTCAAAAGCACATCCATGCCATAAACCGCCGCCGTCGCGATATGCGACGCATCCGTCCCCTCCTTCTCCGGAATCGCGTGCCTGTCAAGCAACTTCTCGGCCAAGTCTATTACTTCGGGAACACTGCCATCCAAGGCTACGGATTCCTGCATGCTTTTCGCGCGGCGGACAGCGAACTCGCCTTCGCCACATCCCGCCTCGTCTTTCACGTACTGCGAAATGTAAATCTCGCACTTCGGCGCAATCTCCTGCCACCACTGCAACGTCGCCGCCTGCTTGAGGGCGATGTGCGCCAAAGGCGTGGGGCGGCCGTTCAGGAAACTCCAGAACGACGTCTCGCAATAGACTTTCAGTTTCTTTCTCTCTTCAGCCATCAGCACGCCTTTCGCTTTTAGCCGTCGGACAGCTCGCGCCGCCCGACGAAACCTGCGCGAATTATACCACGTTCCGCCAAACGCCGTCAAATTGGACGCCTGGGCGGCATCGTGTCCTTCATGCCGAGGGCGAGGTACTTCGCGCGCGCGTAGTCGTGGTAGGCGAGGTCGACGACCTGTCCGGCGGGGATGCCGAGCGAGTGGAGATAGCGGTGGCGCGCGGCGAGGTCTTCGCCGTCCGTGAGGCCCGGCACGGCGAGGCACCTGACCTCCACCTTCGCCCCGGCCACAACAAGCCGTTCGAGGTTGCGCCGGACGACCGCGTTCGAGACGCCCGTGCATTTGACGTGAAGCGCGTCGTCGTGCGCCTTGTAGTCGGGCAGCCACATGTCGACGACGGGCAGCAGCGCCTCGATCGCGGCGGGCGGCGCGTAGAGCGACGTGTCGAGGCACGTGTGAAGCCCCGCCGCCTTGAACCGCCCGAACAGCTCCGCCGCCCACTCCCAGAAGAACAGCGGCTCGCCGCCCGACAGCGTGACGCCGCCGCCCGTGCGGTCGTAGAACGGCCTGTCCTCCAGCGCCCGGACGACGAGCGCGTCCTGCGTCCACGGCCTCCCGTAGAGCCTGAACGCCCGCGTCGGACACGTCGCCTCGTCATGCGTGCAGTGCGCACAACGGCGGCAGAGGTGCCGGAAGCGCGCCTCCTGCGGCCTCGGGTCGATGGACTCCGGGTTGTGGCACCAGACGCAGCGGAGCGGACACCCCTTCACGAAGAACGTCGTGCGCAGCCCCGGCCCGTCGTAGACGGCCATGCGCTTGACGTCCAGCATCAGCGGCGTCCGATACGGCACTTCACTCATTCCGCATGCCTCCAAGTCGAGAACCAGCGCCGCTTCGTCGGGCGCTTCGAGAGGCCGCCGTCAAACCAGTCAGGGTAGGCTTTCAGCACGGCCCCGCCCAGCGGCGCGGCCTCGTATGCGAGATCGTCCGGCCCGGCGGCATCCGCCTTCAGCAGCTCCGCCCACGTCGCCTCCGGCTCGAAGCGCGCGGCGTCGTAAGGCTCCGGGTCGGGCAGCCCCGCCCCGTCGCCGGGGATCAGGAAGCCGGACTGCGTCGGCGCGAGGCGCTCCGGCGCGCGCGTCACGCGCCCCGTCGCCGGGTCGAGCCACTTGCCGTCCGCCGCCAGGGGCCTGGCCGTCCCGGACGCGTTGACGAGGAAGAAGACCGTCGTCCTCCCGTCCGTCCGCGCGACCTGCCCGAACGGGACGTCGAGCCGCGCCTCCGAGGGATCGCCCCACTGCAGGACGGCCTGGCACCGGTGGCAGTAGCCGAACCAGGCCTCCTCCGCCCTGCCCCAGACCTGGTTGCGCCCGAAGTGGACGCCCCACCGGCCCATCGTGACGCCGGGCTTCACGTCGTCGCCCCACGGCTGGTGGACGACCGAGTGGAGGACGAGCCGGTTGACGCCGCCGAGGTACGCGCCGTCCCCGCACCGCTTCAGCTGGGCCGGCGTCTCCGTGAAGGCGGTCGTCTCCGGCGCGCCCGTGAACGCCTCGGCCTCGATGACGTTGTGGCGCGTCCCGTCCAGGCGCCTCCAGCGCGCCCACGCGCGGCGGTCGACCTTCGCGGGCCTGTCCGGCGTGAACCAGAACTCGGTCATCAGCCGGTCGACGTGGGGCGCGGCCTCTGCCGTCTCGAACGGCCCCCCGTACGGCTCGCAGGAGAGCTCCAGCCCCTCCGCGCGCACGCGCCGCCCCACCTCGGCGAAGAGGACGTCTCGGTAGAGGTCCTTCACCGTCCGGTCGAAGTCGCGCCGGAACCTCGCCGCCTCGGCGGCCGTGTAGAGGTTCGTGTAGCCGCCGAGGACCGGCAGGTACGGCATCGGGTCGTAGCCGCGCCGGCGGCGGAACTCCTCCGGCATCTCCGGCGTCCACGTCGGCGTCCCGGCCTCGTAGCTGTCGAGGAGGATGTGCGTCAGGCCCGCCGCCCGCAGGTCGGGGCCGAGCCGCCGGTGCAGCTCGCCGAAGACGGCATCGAGATGGAATCGCACGGCCTCGCGGCTCATCTTGTCGCACTCGAGGCCCCGGTTCGCCCAGTCGCAGGGCTGCGTGAACGCGCCCATGGGGACGTGCCCGACGGGCACGCCGCGCACCGTGCCGAGGGGCACGTAGTCCGTCCGCCGCGCCGCGCAGTCCGGCTTCTCGTACCGGCCCGCGTCCTCGTTGTAGACGGGGAAGAGCGCGTTCGCCGCCAGCGGGATCTCGCCGACGTCGCGGACGCCGAAGACGAGCTCGCGCATCGCGAGGCGCGGGGGGATCCACGTGCCGCCCGTGTGCGTGTAGCCCGGGCAGTTGTGGAGCCCGATCCCGATGCCGCGCCGTTTCCCCTCGGCGCAGGCCCGCCTCACGCACGTCCACCAGGCGTCCGAGTAGGGCTGCCCGATTCCCGTCGGGACGTTCGCGATGCGCTTGGCCCACGGCACCGTCGCGTCCGCCAGCCCGAAGATCGTCGCCGACGTCACGCCCCTGCTCGCCATCCAGTCGAGGTCCTTGACGATGCCCTCCTCGGTGACCTGCCGCCCCATCCAGTGCCACCAGACGCCAACGTGCGCCTGCGGGGGTGGATTCGCGAACACCTCCTCCGGCGAGGGACGCTTCTCCGCCGCCGCGCGCACGGGCGCGAGGGACAGGTACCCGGAGACGGGACAGGCCACGCGCCGGAGGCCATGTGCGAGGGCGACCGTGCCGGTCGCGCGCCCGAACACGTCATGCGCCGTCGCCTCGGCCGCCGCCGCGAGGTCGAGCGTGAGCGTCGCCTGCCGCGTCGCGTTGAGGACAAGGGTCGCGCGGTCGCCCGCACACGGCACGACCTGCCCCTCGGCGTAGACGGCCACGACGCGCTCCGTCGCGTCGGCGGACTCGACGAGCGGATACATCAGCTCCGGATGGTGCGCACGGAACGTCCCCTTGAGCAGCGCCGACCGGTGGCGCTTCGCAAAGCCGATCCAGTGGCGAATGACGGCACAATGGCTCTCGGGCAGCGTCGCCAGCCGCATCGAGTACTGCACGACGCCGAAGATCGCGTTCAGGATGACGCGTCCCGCGTCTTCGGGCGTGTCGTCCGGGCTCCAGACGAGCATGTCGGAATGGACGGCCGTCTCGCCGGACGTCAGGCGCAGGTCCGCGATGCGGCGGCGGTTCCCGACCAGGTCCGACGGGCAGTCGGTCGCGCGCAGGATGTTGCCGTACGGGCGGATGCCGGGGCCGATGTACTTCTGCCGGAACTCGACCAGCACGTCCGGCTTGACCGCGACAAGCGCCGCGCGCACGTCCGTCATCAGGCGCTCCACGCCCTCGGAGACCGTCCTGCAGTCGCGCCCCTTCCAGCCCTCGGCAAATGCAGGGTCGTTCGCATCCACGGAAAAGGCGTCGATGAAGTCGAGCTTGAGCCCGTCGAAGTCCCAGTCGCGTACGCAGCGGACATACGTGTCGACCAGGTACCGGCGCACCTCCGGGAAGCGCGGGTCGAGGACGCCGACGGTCTTGCCGCAGCGGAGGAACTTTCCCTCGAACCGCCTGTACGCGGCCGATTCCACGCCGACAAACGGCACGGACAGCCAGAGAAGATACTTCTCGATGCCCGCCGCGTGGACGGCGTCGACGTGCGCGCGGAAGTCGGGGAAGCGGCCCTTCGCCGGCAGCCAGTCGCCCGTCGCGGAGTAGACGTCGCGCGACGTCTCCTTCTGCCAGCCGTCGTCGAGGATCATCGACTTCATGCCGAGTTCCGCCGCGAGGCGCGCCTCGCGTTCGAGATCGGCGGCGTGGACGTCCTGCCAGAACGCATACCAGCTCGAATAGAGCGGCTCGAACGCCGCCTCCGGCACGCGGCAGGGGGTCAGCCCCGCCGTCCGCTCGATCCAGCGCGTCGCCTCGGCGACGGCTTCGCCGAACGGCACGGGCCGGCGATCGACGAGGATCTTCACCTCGTAGGACGAACGCGGCGCCTCCGGCTGCGTGAAGAAGCGGAAGCGCCCTTCCAGCCGCGCGTCCGTCGAATGGCAGGTGATGGCGAACTTCACCGTCCGCCGGCACTCGGACGCGGCAATCAGCAGATGGTTCTCGTCGCTTTCGTTGAAGACGCAGCTGATCGGCGGCATCTGCGCCAGCGCGGCGACGTGGCGCACCGTGCCCCATTCCGACGCGAACAGGCGGCTGCGCTCGCTCTCCTCGGAGATGGGCACCCAGCAGTTGTGCGCATCCGCCCCGCTCGTCGTCAGGTAGGCGTCGAACACGGGCGGCGCCGCCGGGACGGGCGACGTCAGCGAGACGGTGAACACCTCGCGACCGACGGCGTCTTCGCCGCGCGTGACGTCAAACGTCCAGTCTCCCGGCTTCTCGCAGCTCGTCAGAAGCTCGACGGCCAGCGCCGCGCGGCAGGCGACGGCCGCAACCGCCGCCAGCGCAACCGCCCCTCTTCCCCCGGAAGCGGCGCGCGTCATTTCCCGTCTCCCCGTCCGACCACACGCCTGACGGCATCGAGGTACGCACGGCCGTTGCGCGTGTCAGGCATGAGCCACGAGCCCTCGGTGTACTCGTTCCAGGCGTTGATGAGAATCGCGCCCGGCTTCTTGGGGTCTTCCGCCGCGCGCCGCAGCGCCGTGCGCAGCGCCCCCGCGAACTTCTCCGGCGTGGCGTTCGCGAAGATGCCCATGTAGGGATAGTGGGACGCCCGCCAGGGGAACGGCTCCGCCGGATCGCAGCGCGCCGTGCAGTCCCATCCGCGCGGAACGATCGGGATGTGCATCGGCGACACCTCCGCGAGCCCGCAGTTCACCGCGTCAGCCGATTCCACGAGATCGTCGTATTCCATCACGAACTGGCGGCTCCGCTCCATGGCCGAGCCTTTCTTGGAATGGAAGCCGTTGATGGAGTAGACGGACGTCGAGTCGAAGCCCGCCTCGACCGCAGGGCCGGCGTTCCCCGCGTTGAAGACCATCGCGTTGAAGTGGACGGGCGGAAGTCCCTTCGCCCGCACGAGCGCCTGCGCCTTCGCCAACGTCTCCCGCGTCTTCGCAGGGCCGCCCATGTCCTTCACGAACCGGTCGCTCGAATACATCGAGAAGAAGATCTTCCCGTCCTTCCGGTAGTAGCCGGGATCGGCGAAATAGGTCTGCGCGCAGTAGGCGAACGCGGCGAGGAAGTCTTCCTCGGTGCGCGCGAGCTTCCAGAGCCAGTGCTTCTTCTCCTCGCCGAACTTCGACTGGAACGGCACGTCGCGATCATGGTAGGCCCACATCAGGGCGAACTTCATGCGGCTGCGGTTCGCCGCCTTCATGAAGCCCCGCTCCAGACCCTCGTGCTGAATGGGCTTTCCGTTCGCCCAGTACCAGTCGTAGAGGAAGACGTCGATGCCGGCGTCCGCCGCGAGGTCGATCTCCTGCGCGGCGACCTTCGGGTCGCTTTCGTCGTAGAAGCCCATGAGGGGAATGACCGGCTGGTGGTGGCCGGGGAACTTCGCCACGGTGTTCGAGACGCACATCCATTCGGTCGTCCCCTTCCCGTAATACGCCTCCCATTCGGGGTAGACGTGCCATTCGGGGTAGTAGATGCACAGGACGTCGATCTTGTCGGGTTCGCCGCCCAGCGCCGTCAGGGCCAGCAGCGACAGCATCGGAATCAGTTTCTTCATGTCTTTTCTCCTTTGTAGTTTCTCTTGTGAGGTTCGCCCGCGAAATCACAGGCCTTCCTGCGCCTCGGCGGTCGCGAGGAAGTGCAGCTGCTCGGCGCGGGAGAGGTCGACCCAGCGCACGTTCCAGCCGCAGACGCGCACCTGCAGGTCGGGGTAGCGCTCCGGGTGCGCCATCGCGTCGCGCAGCGTCGCCGCGCGGAAGCAGTTGAAGTGGATGCACTGCCCGCCCCGTTCGGCATACGCCGTGAGGAGCGCGACGAGATGCGCCGCCGCCTCCGGGTTCTCCGCGAGCGTCATCGGCACGATGACGTCCGAGATGAACCCGTCCGCCGCCTCGGCCTGGTCGAGCTTCGTCTGCGAGAGGATGAGCGCGGTCGGGCCGCCCGTGCCGCAGCCCGCCGTCGCGGAATTGTTCCGCGAGAGCGTCTCGCCCGCCTTGCGGCCGTCCGGCGTCGCCGCCGTCTGCCGTCCGAGCAGGAGGTCGTTGTCGATCGACCAGAGCCCCATCTGGAACGTTCCGCCATGCCCGTTCGGCTCGCGGTTGAGGCGGCGCGCGAGAGCGTCGGACACCTGCCGCGCAAAGGCGTCCGCGCGGTCGTCGTTGTTGCCCCACTTGGGCGGCACGCGGCGCGCCCGGAGGCGCAGCGTCTCGTGTCCCGCCCAGTCGGCCTTCAGGATGTCGCGCAGTTCGGCCATCGTGACGGCCTTCGCCTCGTCGACGAGATACCGCACGGCGGCGAGCGCATCGACGACGGTCGCGAGCCCCGCGCACATGACGCCGGACTGGTTGTACTTGAGGCCGCCCGCACAGGCGTCGCGCGCGTTCGCCACCGCGTCGCGGAACGCGCCCGACATGAGCGGCGAGGGGTTGAGATCCGTCCAGCTCTCGGCGTAGACGCGCGCCGCCGCGCACGCCCGCGCCGCCACTGCGTCGAGCTGGCGCAGATAGGCGTCCAGAAAGCCGGCGGCGTCCGCCGGGAGCGGCAGGTCGGGGCCGAGTCGGAAGCCGTCGAACGTGCAGCCGGCGTTGAGCGCAAGCTCAAGCGGCTTGGCGAGGTTGATCCACGCGGTCATCGACGCAATGATCTCGCGGCCCTGGATGCCCGGCTCGTAGCAGCCGATCAGCACGGCGTCCGCCGCGTCGGCGGGATCCTTTCCGCGCCGCACGAACATCTCCTGCGCCACGTCGTCGTTGAGAAAGACGATCGAGCTGCGTCCGCGCGCGATGAGGCGGCAGACCTTCTGCAGCTGCTCCGGCGGCGTGCGGCGGCCGAAGCGGAACGTCAGCTTCGGGTTCACGCGGTTGAGTTCATCGTGCAGCTCAAAGGCGATCTCCGTCAGCTCGTTCCAGACGGGCGCGCCGTCGCGGTCGCAGCCGCCGAGGCCGACGTTCTTGTTGTTGACGAAGTTCTGGATCCAGTACTTGTCGAAGGTCGCCCGCACGAGCGCCTTCGCGTCCGCGCGCGTCAGGCGTCCCGCCGCGAGGTCGTCGCGGTAGAAGCGGATGAAGAGGCGGTCGAAGAGCCCCTGCGTGCGCACGTACTCGCCCTCGGCCTCCTGGCAGCGGTCGTAGAGGAGCCACAGCTGCAGCGCCTCGCGGAACGTGCGTGGCGGATGGGCCGCGATCTCGCGCAGCGTCGCCGCACAGGCCGTCGCGCCCCGCGCGTCGGCGACGTCCGCCCAGCGGCGGGCGAACGCGGACATCGCGTCGTAGACTTCGGCGACGCAGTCGAGGAACAGGCGTTCCGCATCCGTCGCCGCCGTCTCGCGCCGCGTCCGCGCACGCGCGGCCAGTCCCGTCGGGCCGAGCGTCAGCACCGACTCCCAGTCGGGACAGGTGTGGCTCGTGTCGAGACAAGCGTGGTAGGCGCCGTGCGTGTCGCCGCGCCGAACGTCCGTGCCGCCGCCCGTCGCGGCGAACTCGGGGCGTCCCCGCGCGAACGCCGCGACGCGCACGTCGCGCAGCTCCATCAGGAGCGTGTCGTCGGGACACCAATCGACGAACGTGTCGTCCGCGCGCACGGCGAGACGCGCGTGCGCAAAGAAGGCGACGAGCTGCTTCGTGCGCGTGACGACGAAGGGACAGCCCTTCGTCTCCTCGGCGATGCGCAGGAGAAGCGCGCGCAGGTCGGCGCGCGACAGCCCCGAACCGTCCACGATCTCGGCGGTGCGGTCAAAGGGGTTTGGCTTCTTCGCGGCCACCAGATTCGGCGGCAGGGCGGCAAGCGCCGCCGTGCCCACGACAAATTCCCGCCGGCTCATCATCGTCCGTCCTTCCCCCTTACCGGATGATGAGCAGCGCGCCGCCGCAGCGCACCGTCAGCACGAGCGCCGTGTCCGTCCGCGTCAGGGAGAACATGCGCGAACCGGCCTTGTCCCGCGCGAGCGTGAACGTCGTCTGCGCGAGGCCGCTTCCGCAGGTGATGAGCGGATAGTCACCGGCCTTCAGCTTGTTCGGCTTGCCCGTCAGGTCGATTTCGCACGTGGCGGGCAGCGTGAGCGCGGACGCCTTGAGGTCGATCGCGTCAGCCACGCCGTCCGCCGAGCAGGCGAACGCCAGCGTCGTCTCGTCCGAAATCTCGACCGCGAGCGACGCACCGTCCGCAATCTGCGGCAGGCGGCGGAGCGACGACGCCCGCACCGTCCCTGCGCCCGTGAGCGTCGCCCCGTTCAGCGCCACGTAGCCGCTCGGCAACAGCCCCAGCCACTTCCAGGAGAGGTAGGCTTCGGCCGTCTTCAGCTCGGCTTCATCCAGCCGCCGGTTCCACATGAGGATCTCGCCCTGAACGGCCGCGCGCGTGTCCGCGCCGTAAAGGCGCTCGCTGTTGTAAAGGTACTCGAAGCAGACGGGCCCGTACGCGCCGTCCGGCTGGACGGTCAGGATCTCCGGACGACCGCGAAAGCCCTGCGCCGAGCCGTCCACCGTCTCGCCGTCGAGGCGCGTCACGCCCTTCGTCAGCACGTCCGCCGTGCCGGCCGGGTAGATGGGCGACGCGGCAGACTGCCCTTCGCGCACCTTGTAAAGCGTCTGCGCCGCACCCGGCAGGACGCTGTTGCCGTCCACGAACGGCTGGCCGCCGCCGTACTTGGAGTCCTGTGCCATGACGAGCGTCTGGAATGCGTTCGTGACGACGTTCCCGGTCCAGGCGCCGTTCGCGGCGACGCGGAAGCGCAGCGTGTTGCCGTCGCTGGCCTGCGTCACGCCCTTCCAGTCGCTCGTCGTGACGTTCGAGTAGTCGAGCCACGCGCGCGCCGGGCCGAACCCGTGCGCCGACACGTCCTTCCACGGTGCGCGGTCGGTGGTCGTCGCCGTCAGGGCGAACGCGCCGTCCGTCGCCGTCGCGCCGAAGCGGCGGTCATGGAGCCACGTCACGCGCGACGCGGGCGACTTCGGCTTGGCCGTCGACGTGGTGTCCTGCTCGACAAGCGCACCTTCCGCGTCGGGGTCGAACCAGCCCGTCATGTCCTTCGTGTCAAGGGCGGTCGCGTCGGGCGGCGGCAGCGCGCCGTCGATCGTGAGCGTCGCCCCGTCGAGGTGGATCGTCCCCGAAAACGCGCCGGCGATCGCGGCGTCGGCCCGGACGTTCACCGTGCCGGTGCCGTAAAGGGCCGCGCGCGTCGTCGTGCCCGTCGGGCCTTTGTACTGCGCCGTCAGCCCCCACTTCGTCGCGAGATGCCACTCGATCTGCTGACGCTGCGCGTCCGTGAGTTCCCGGTCGAAGAGCAGCACTTCGGCATAGGCCTGTCCGCCGTTGTCCACGTTGTTCTTCGCCCCATAGCCCAACCCGGAGAAGCTGTTCGTCGTCGAGCCGAAGTCAATGGCGATGACCTGCCAGCCGCCGTTCAGCCCCGTCGTCGTCGGCTCGACCGCCTCGCCATCGACCCAGACGCGCGCACCGATCTCGTTGGCCTTCAGAATCGCGTCCTCCTTCGTGTGCGCGCCGACCTCGCCGCCGCGCAGGAAGTTCGCGTTGCCGCCGAGAAGCGCACCGCCGCCGCCCTGCTGCGATCCGTAGACGAGAATCGCCGCGCGCGGCTTCAGGACGACATCCGCCGACACATCGTCTGCCGAGGACGTCTTGGTGAAGAAGATGCGCGGCAGGACCTGGTTGAGCGGTTCGCAGTCCCGCGCCTCCGTCTCGTCCGCGAAGGTCGCCCGGAAGCTGAGGCTGGGACGGTCGAACGACAGGTAGTCGTGTCCGTTCAGCCCGCCGCGCACACGGCGCGGATGGCAGAAGGTCATCACGTTGTGGTTCTCGTTGTAAAGCGCGTCGTAGCGACTGTTCCAGAGCCGCACGTCGCACGGCGTGGCGCGGCAGTCCGACCAGCCCTTGACGAAGGGATTGCCGTCCCTGTCGGAGATTGTCTGCCCGACCTGAAGCGGATTCACGCTCGCGTAGTTGGTGTAGGAGTTCTCGTAGGTGACGACCAGGTTGGAGATCGTCTCGCCCGCCGCCGCGTCCACCCACAGGAGCGGAAGCGCCGCCCATTCGGCCTGTCGTTCCAGCAGGTTGATGGTCGAGCCGTCTTCGCCGCGAATCGGCATCTGCGCACCGTTGTCCGTCGCCGGCGCATAGTCGAGCGTCGCCCCGTTCCGCACGGTGATCTGCACGCGCGCGTTCACCGACGTCACGCACGCCGTCTCGCGCACGTCCATCGCCGCGCCGAGGCCCGGCGCCGTCGGTGTGCCGTCCGTCACGCGCAACGTCTTCGTGCCGTCGCCGTTGTCCGCAAACGACGCCGTCGCGAAATCCAGCGCCGCGCCGTCCGCCGCGTCGAGGCACACGAAGTCCGCCGCCGTCAGGGTGCAGGACGTGGGCACCGTCAGGATCGCCCGGTCGAAGCCGGACTTGGACGGCAGCAGAATGCGCACCGCCCCCGCCGTCTTCAGCGTGTCCGTCACGCGCGCCGTCCCGCAATCGGCATCCGTCGCGTCGAGAAAGCCGCCCGCGCGCACGTCGAGCGTGCCGATGACCGTCTGCGTACCCGCCGCGAGCTTCAGCGCGCCGCCTGCGTTCAGCTGGAGGGTGCCAAAGGTCGCCGTTTCGGACGCCGCCCACGCCGCGTTCCCCTTGCCGACCTCGACGATGCCCGCATACGGCGCGAAAAGCGCGAATTCGGAAGCCGCTTTCGCGCCCGCCGCGAGGACAAGCCGTGCCGCGCTTTTCGAGCCGTCGCCCCGTCCGTTCCAGACGACACGCGCCGCCGCGTCGTTCCGCAGCGTGACGGTCGCGGACGCAGGAGCGTTCAGCGTCCAGTCGAGGCCGTAGACCGTCCGTGCGCCACTGGCCGTGCCGGCCTTGACCAGGAGTTCGGCGCCCTCCGCAAGCGTCAGCGTGCCGACCGTCTGCGGATCGGCCGAGCTGCGCGCGGCGAAGCTGTACTGATTGCCCGTGCCGACCACGCGCACGTCCGTTCCGAGATCGACGACGCTCGTGCCCTTCGAGCAGTGGGTGATCGTGCCGGACGAGAGCGTGAGCGACTTGCCGGGGAACGTGTAGCGCTCCGTCGCGCCCTCTTCGTTCGGCGTCGCCAGCGGCAGGTCTTTCCCCGACACCCAGTAGTCGTAGGAGGCGTTCGGCGGAAAGAAGCCCGTGGCCGTCGTGTCGGCCGCACCGTTGCGGTAGAGCGT
The DNA here is from genome assembly GCA_934635385.1 of uncultured Kiritimatiellota bacterium. Lineage (GTDB taxonomy): Bacteria > Verrucomicrobiota > Kiritimatiellia > RFP12 > UBA1067 > UBA1067. Next base: position 31,404 of record CAKTZI010000011.1, read on the forward strand.
CCAGCGGTTGACCTTCGAGGAGGCCGTGAGCGAACTGCCGAAGAACCCTTTCCCGTAGTCCGCGTCAGACATGACGGTCGTCTTCGCGTCGCCGTTCAGCGTGTTCGCGTAGAGGCTGTCCGCATTGTAGTCCGACTTCGTCAGGACGGCATACGTCCCGTCGGACGGCAGGGCCGCAAAGCCCGCCAGCGACACAAGCCCCGCCGCAACGGCGACAAGTCCGTGACGGCACGTCTTTTTCTTTTGCGTGATTATCTTTTTCATGTGTACTCCTTGTTAGCCGTTTTCAATTGTGAGCGTATTATCGCATAAATCTCCAGCGAATACTTGCACGATTGGGCTAAAAATGTGTATTATCAGACCATCACATTCAAATCGGGGATACAATGTCCGCGTGGAGGCGCGATAAGAACAAAGCTTCGCCTCCTCCTCGCTACTCAACACGGATGACGACGAATCCCCACGAGCCGAAGTCGAATGATCAAAAGCCGTGACGACGATGACGCCCTTGCAGCCGCTTGGCTTGACGGCGCGGTAGATGGTCTTAAAGGAGTGTCAGCATCTCGTCTGACGTCTTTCGCTCCCGCCTGTCTTGCAGTACTTCTTCCCTTGTCCGCATCGGTCGTCCCAAGAACGCTTCCACAAGAGCCTTTGCCCGTGTACGCTCCGCGTCTGTGGCATTGTAACGCTTGCAGTCGGAATCGAATATCCTTTCAAACGACGCCACATACGTCTCATATCGTCCCAGACAATATCGATAGGCGCGACGCCACGACTCGAATTTCTGGGGGTTATTCTTTCTCAACCGAACGGATTCGCCATTTGAGGCCATCGCTTTCCATCGGTCGAGTTCCCGTCTCATCCATCCGAATTGCCGAATTTTGGCTTTGCATTCGTCCTCAATCGTCCATCGCCCCGTCTCGCTCCACCGATAGGGCATCAGCCAACTCCAAACGTTTACGAACACACGGCATTGCCGTTCGTAGTCTTCGCCTTGAAGCTTGACGTCACACAATTTGTCGTCCAAAATCCGATAACAGGCCGCGCGAACGGCTCGGTTCGTCTCCGACAGGATCAGATCGCCCACGCGGTCGAGCGGGTCTCGCACATTCGGTTCGCCCAGCCGCCGAATGGCCCTGTCTGCCTTTTTCTCGACTTTGCGAAGGAAAGGGTCTTTTCCTCCGTCGCAGCCCACGACCGTCAGTGCTATCAGAATGCCGAATAAGATATGCCTTACCATAGTTTCACCCCATCAAGATAAACAGATCCCAGCACCTCGCGGACGGCCTCATGCCGCAGCTTGCGCACGCCCGCCGTGCCGAATTCGTCAATTGTGAACGTCTGCGTCTCGTCCGCCGCAAAGCACTTCCAAGGTTCCGCGCCGTCAGTCGTTTGGGGGACATTCCAGCCCAAGGGAATGCACCAGACGTTCTCCCCTGCAATCCATCCCACGGACAGGGATTCGGAGAGCTGTCCGCCCGGCGTCATGCGCGGATACGGTTGCGTACACGCCGCCGTGTCACGCGCATCAATGATGTTCTCGTCCAGGACGCGAAACCAGACTCCAGCACCATTCTCACGTGAGTGGCAGCGGTCTCCGTCAAAGTAGGAATGCGTGAAATAGCCGGTCTGAACGCCCATCGTCGATGGCACTTCCTCGACCCAGATCTCCTGGAACGAGACGTCCAGAGGAAGAACCTGTATGTCCAGCTGAAGTCCGATTCCGCCCGCGCTAAGCGACGAAAGCCCGTATGTGACTACGCCGGGATTGAGCGCGCGGACGCCTGACGGCTCCACGACCAGGATCGAGGGCGTATAGGAGACTCCGCCGCAAACGACTTCCAGCGGATTCGACTCGGCGTCAAGCGGGCATCGGTATGTTTTGTCCTTCTGCATCCTGCCACCGCCTTTCACATTCCACGAAACGTTCGCGACTTCTGGTTCAAAACCGCAGTCGATCAATTCATAAACGCCAAACTTATGTCGTCCTTCGCTTCCGTTTCCGCCTTCAATCTGAATCGGTCTAATTGTGACCTTGACCGCCGTCAGCGTCGCCTCGGACGTGATCTTCTCCCCGCTCTCCTCCTCGGTGAAGGTCGCGACGGCCTTGACGTCGCCCGCGCCGCCGCTCGCCGACTGCGCCCGGTACCTCACCTTGATCTTGAACGACTCGCCCGCCTCGACCGTCCCCTCGCGCGGCAGGAACGAGCCGCCCACACGTTCGAGCCGTCCGCCGTCGCGCAGCTCGAAGGAATACGAGCCGCCCTTCGTCCCGCCGTAGACGCTGAACTCGGCTTCGGTCTCCGTCGAGCGCCGCGCGACCGTCTCGCCCGGCGCGTTCTCGTACTCGTCCTCGAAGATGATCGCGGACTCGGAGAACGTCGCCGAGACGGACAGCCCCTGCGGCTCGTGGTCAGGCTCGTCCTCATCGGGATACGTCGGCCTGTCGGGCGGCGACTCGTGCGAGCAGCCGCAGGGCCAGTCCGCGAACGACAGCTCGAAGCCCTCGAAGCGGCACGTGTACGTCCCGACCGCGCAGCCTCCGCAGCCGCAGTTCCCGTCGCAGCTGAACAGGGGCACGGTGAACGGCGGTGGCGGCGGCTCAAGGCAGCAGTAGTTGCCGTTCCACGACACGTCGGCGCCGTCGGGCGCGGGCGTGAAGCGCACGCGCCGTCCGCCTGACGCGGCGCGGGGCGCGACGGCGGACGCACGGAACGCGGCGACGGGCGAACCGTCCACGATCTCGCACCGGACAGGGCGGCAGACCGTCAGGTGTCCGTCCGCGTCTACGCCAATTTCGATGTCGGGATGGGATGCGCCGACGCAGACGAGCGTCAGCCGGCAATCGGCGGTGTAGGACTTGCCGAGCAGAAGGACGACGCGGTTCGTCTCGCCGGCCTTCGCGACGAACGATGGATCGGGCAGGTTCGACGCGCCGCTGCCCGTGAACGTCACGAGGGCGTTCGCGGCAGGGGCGACGAGATCGACCCAGTAGTAGTTGTTGGAATGCGCGATGGAGGACAGGTCTTGGCGCGGGCCGAACTGCGGCTCGTCCGCCGCGACAAGCGGCGCGCCGTCCACGTCATTCGGGATGCCGTCGTCGTCCCAGTCGTCAGGGTTGACGCGGCGATAGACGCGCTCGATGTCATTGGAGCGCGCGATGAAGTCGCCGTTCGGGAAGAGCTCGAGCTGCGCGTTGACGGCTGGATGGTCAACAACCTGTCTCTTGACCACGGAAGACACGGAAGCCACATTCGTGGACACAGAAAGGATTAGCGAAGAATGCCCTTCGGGGTTCTCCAATCCGTTTTCTCCCAACATGTTCCCAGAAGTTGGGAGAACAGGGGTTGAGGAATCCCGAAGGGCTCCTTTCTCTAACCCATTCCGTGTCACCGGAGGCGTTTCATCTCTTTCCGTGGTTTGAGAAGAAGAAACGGACACTTCCGCTCTCTCATACGGGTTGCCGAGGAAGAAGTTCTCCCACGTCAGCACGACCGAGCCGTTCGTGGTCGCCGCCGTCCAAAGATAGGACTGTCCGTGTCGCGCGAACATCGGCGCGCCGATGACGGCGATCTCGTTCGAGGCGTTCCGCAGCTGCGGGCGCACCTTGCCCCACGTGTGCGCCCAGAGCGACGTCACGACGTGGCGACCCAAAGGGAAAAGGAAGATGGAAGAAGGAAGAAGTGCGGAACGGTCCGCTTTCCTGTGCTGTCCGACGGCCTCGGATTCCGCAACAGAGGAGTTGTCCTCCGCACTTCTTCCTTTTCCCTTCTTCCCTTTTCCTTCCTCCCCCAACATCACCCATACACGCCCCCTGTAGGCGTCGGTGAGATGCCACGTGCTGACGAGCCGTGCGTTCGTCGGTCGCGTGTAGGAAACGGCCTTGTTCGTCCGCACCGCTTCGAGGCGGTAGCCCCGCACGACGTCGTTGGATGAGAGAGTGGGGTTGCTGTCGCCTAACGCGGAGTTGTAGGAGGAGGGGAGGCACGGAGTTTCTTTACTGTCTGTCGAAGTTTTGTCCACGGATTGACACGGATTATCACGGATTTGGATTTGTGTCGCTTCGTGTTGATTCGTGGATGATCCTTCTCCCGATCCGTGTGAATCCGTGAAATCCGTGGATGCCTCTCCGTGCCTCCGCATCTCCTCATCCTCCGCATTAAGCGTCGCAGACCCCTCTGCGGATGCCGCAGGCATCACTTCCTCAATTCGTGCCGATTCGTGAAGATTCGTGGCTACATTCGCCGGTTTCTGCGCGAAGACCGTCGCGACGACGACCGCCGTCACGAGGTCGGCCTTGCTGGACGGCGGCAGCCTAACGAACTGCTCCAACAACCCAAGCAGAAACTTTCGTGCGCACACAGCGGTCGCCGCCGCGAGGCATCCGCCCGCAAGAGCCACGCAAGCCCACACGAAGTACGGTGTACGAAAGATTTCCGCAACTGTTCTCATTGGCTGGAATTATATCATGTTGGTGAGGATTCCCGCAAATGCTCACCTGTCCGAGACTTGTCGCGAAAAGAGGGAATCGTACGGGCTTTCTAAAGAAAGCGCATTCTCACTTTTTTAAAAAAGTGAGAATGCGATGCCCTGCTTTTTGCCCAGCGGCTACTTGCTGACGCGGATCAAATAGAAGCCGCTCGCGCCGCCCTTCACCGTCACCTTCGGCATCCACGGCGCGCCGTCGCCGACGGTCGAGGCCCCGGCCTTGAGCTCGCCCAGAGACGCTCCCTCGTAAAGCCGGTAGACGAGGCCGGGCCTCGTCTTGACGGTCTTCAGCACCGGGTCTTCCGCCGTCAGCCTGACTTCCGCGCCATTCGCCGTGTCGAGCGCTTCGTTCGCGTACTTCGCCTTCACCGTCGCCGCGCCGAGATCGATGACGCCATTGACCGCCGCCGGGATGTCGAGATAGTCCGTGATGTCCGCCGCGTCGCGCACGATCCGCACCTTCGCGCCGTTCGGCGCGACCGACTTCACGTCGGGCGAAACTCTCACCGTCGCCACGTCCACACCGTCCGGAATCGTCACCTCCGCGACGGCTGCGGAGAACGAGAAGTCCGTCAAGGCGACGCATCCCCCGAAGAACCCGTCGGGAATCTCCGTCACGTCCTCGCCCAACGCGACATGGGTCAGTTGTGCGTATGCCGACGGGAACAGGTCCTTCAGCGTGGTCGACTTTACGACCGCCCCCGAATTCAACGCAACGCGAGCGAGGCTGCTGCAACCGTCGAACGCCTCGTCGCCGATGTTCGTCACGCCAGCGGGCAACGTCAACGACGTGAGACTGCTGCATCCGTAGAATGCATAACTACCGATGCTCGCCACGCCATCGGGTATCGTCATCGACGTGAGGCCACTGCAGCCGCAGAACGCAAAGTTGCCGATGCTCGTCACACTGTCGGGCATCGTCACCGACGTAAGGCCGCTGCATTCGAAGAACACGCTGCCGCTGATGTTCGTCACGCCGGCGGGTATCGTCGCCGAGGTATCGTCTCCAACATAGTCGTACAGAACTCCCCGTATGACAACAAACCCTTCGAGATCCGCAAGCCCGTCACAACACTTGAACGCGCTGTCGCCGATGCTCGTCACGCTATTGGGTAACCTTATCGACCTTAGGCCGCTGCAACCTCTAAACGCATCGTCGCCGATGCTCGTCACGCCGTCGGGTATCATCACCGAGGTGAGGCCTTTTCGATAGAAGAACACGCCGCCGCCGATGCTCGCCACGCCGGCGGGTATCGTCACCGAGGTATTGTCTCCGACATAGTCGCATAGAACCCCCTTTATGATAACAAAACCTTCGGAGTCCGCAAGCCCGTCACAGCCGGAGAACGCATAATCACCAATATTCGTCACGCTATCGGGTATCGTCACCGACGTGAGGCCGCTGCAGCCGGAGAACGCCCAGTCGCCGATCTCGAGCTTCGCTTCCGTCACGCCGTCGGTCTCGTAGACCTTGACGAACGCCACGCGCTGAAGCGTCTTGACGCCATGAAACGCGCTCTCGCCGATCATCTTGCAGTATTTCGCGAGTTTCAGCGTCGTCATGCCGCACGTCGAGTTCCCGAACGCGTCCTCCTTGATCTCCGTCACCGGGATGCCGTCGATCGTCTCCGGGATCACGAGTTCGGTCGATCCGAGCGCCTCGCCGCCGAGTCCGTCGATTCGCATCGTGCCGTCGGCCTTGACGGTCGCCCGGTAGTTGTGGACGAGCAGCGTGCCGTAGACCTGCGTGACGGCGTAGTTCGACGCGACCGTGCCCGCCGTGAACGCATAGGCGAAGGTGTTCTCGTAGGATCCGGGGGCGGTCACGGACGCGAAGTCCGAGAACGTCACGCCGTCCGCGCCGACGAACCCGTTGCCCGAAATGACAGGCGCCGTCTCGCGGGAATGCGCCGCGCCGTCCCACGCCCATTCGGCGTCCGCGCTCGTGAAGGTCAGTTCGCGCGGCGCGATCGCGAAGGTCGCCTCGACCGTGCCCCCGTAGTTGCCGACGCCCGTGACGGTGACCTTCGCCGTGCCCGCGTTCACGTTGGCGGCGTAGGCGATGGTGTAGTCGGACGACGAGAAGCTCGCGAGCGTGTCCGTGACGGAAACCGTCGGCGTCTTTGCCGTGCCGTCGTACTTGTAGCCCGCTTCGGGGATTCCGAGAAGCGTGAGCGTCGCGTTCGAGATTTGGCGCGGATTCACCGTGACGGTCGCCGCGTTCGTCACGCCCGCATAGCCGTCCGCGAGCGCACGATACCAGACTTTCGTTGCCGTGCAGACGTTCGTGAAGAGAATCGCGTCCGCCTGCCAGGGGCCGTCCTTGGCGCGTGCGTATTCGACCGTCGCGCCGCTCGCCGGCGTCGTGACGGAAACGGAGATGCCGTGCCCCTCGCCGTCATAGCCGACATTCACGACCGCTGCCGTCGCACGGACGGTCGGATTCTCCGGGTCGGTTACGTCAACTTTCGTCAATGTTCCCTCCACGGTGTCGTCGCCATCTCTCAATTGCATCCTGAATGAGGACTTTCCGTCGTTGCAAGTGCATATAGTGTCTCGGAAGACGTAGGTCGCGTCAAACTCGTCGTCCTCCTCGTCATTCCAGCACCAGCACGTTGCGATGACGTGGCAGTCGCGACTCTCGATGATCTTCCATCCCTTGTTGTCGCTGTCGCTTTCGTCGGTCTCCCCGTCGTCGAAGATGTATTTCTCGTGTGACCCGATGGAGGTCAGCGTCAACTCATAGTTCCCCTTGTAGACTTCGGATGAGCCATCGTGCTCATATACGACATTCACGACCGCTCCCGTCCACGTCCCCAAGACCCAACTCGGCCAGCCCTCGGTTGGAACCAAGTTGTCCGCATCAATCGTCGCCTGAAGCGTCTTCTTGGCGGAAGATGCCTCAAGGCCGGAATTCCCATTCCCTCCAGATGTTCCATTCTCGTACCATGTCGCCGTCCAGGCGTTGGCGGCGACGAGCAACGTGCCCACGAACACGTAGGATCGTTTTACCACATGTCTAATCTTCAGTTGTTTCATGACTTTCCGATTCATAGGGTTCCGCACCCCAAGTTTTACGGAAGGCACAGTCGCCGGGCGCAGAAAAAGGAACGGCGTGCCTTCACATCATGTTCCACCTGAGGCACGACCAAGCGCCTTATCAAAAACACGGAATAGAAGACACGCCGCGTGTGACCGACACGCGACGCATCTTACATATTCGGCTCTTGATTGAAGATTTGGTCGGTTTTCAGATGGAGCCAAATACGCAAGAATGCGTACGCCTCGCGGGCCTCGGATGGGTTTCCGCGAGTCCTTCTCCTTTCGGCCCCATTGGGCAACCGTAGGTAAAAGGTTTTGCCGCCCGAGTTTACAAAATCAGGTCAGACCTAAATTTGTAAACTCGTTCAGCCGAGGGCTGACGTCGGTGCCCGTCAGCCGTTTCAAAGAGCCATCACGGTTTTGGCCGTGCGCCGGGCGAGGCACCTCCCGCCCGACGAAACCTGCGCGAATTATACCACGTTCCGCCAAACGCCGTCAAATCGGCAAGTCGCATGATCTTTTCCTGTGGTTTTGCGCTCGAACGGCAGTGCTTTTCTTTTCATATCACGCAAGCAGGGACAAGTACTTCTTGAACAGTGAAAACGGAGGATTCGTCACGACGATGTCGGCCTCCTTCAGCAGTTCGAGGCATTCGGGGCTTCAACGGTGGAGGCACCTTCCGAGCGCGCGGCAGGCATCGGAGCTTCCTCTTTCAGTACCGCTGCAGCAGCTCCAGCATCTTGCGGTCGATCCGATGGCCCTGGAACGCCTCATAGTCCACGTCCGCGCGATTGCTGTCCAGCAGCCCGAACCCGCCGCGGAAGTTCCAGAACGCCCAGCCGATGTTGCGCGCCTTCAGCTCCTTCAGCAGGCTTTCGAGATAGGCGAGCGACACGTCGTGCGGCGTCCGGTTGAAGACGCCCGTCTCGCCGACCATGACGAACCGCCCCGCCGCGAGCGCGTCCTCCCAGGGGGCGAAGACGTTGTCGCGCAGGAAGTCCGCGCCCGTGTAGGCCGCTCCGTCCCGGTTCACGAGCGGCTGCGGCGCGTCCCAGCCCGCGAAGCGCACGGGCGTCCGCGCGGGCATCCACGGCAGCCGCCAGCGGTAGGACGGGACGACGCGCGCCGACCGCCCGTCCGCCGCGAACACGAGGGCGTCCACCTCCATCCAGTCGCCCTGACCCAAGCCGATCTCCAGCCGCGCGCACGCCGGCACGTCCACCGCAAACGGCGCCACGGGTACACCCGCCCACTCCTCGTTGGAGCGCGCCACAAGGTTCGTGTAGCCGTCCGCCCCCTTCTCCTGCGGGAAGAAACGCCGGCGACCGACTTCGCGGCCGTCGGCCTTCACGACGAGTTCCGCGAGGCGGTTGACGCGACCCGGCACGACCGTCAGCCGGCAGGCGGGTACCCGCTCGATGACGATCGGCTCGTCCACCCCCTTCTTGCGCGAGCCGTAGAGCGGACTCGTCACGGGGACGGGCGGCCACTGCGGCGTCGGCCACGCGCCGTCGCGCCTGCACCAGGGCGCCTCGTAGTGCGTGATCTCCATCGGGTCGTACACGTGAAGGCTCAGGCCGACGGACGCGGGAATCTCGCCGCGCGGCGGCATCCGCGCCATCTGGAGGCCGTCCGCCACGACGAACCGCGCGGGCGACTCAGCGTGGATCGCCTGCTCGCAGGCGGCGATGAACGCCGCGTAGGCCGCCGCGTCGCAGTCGGCGCTCGGCTCGTTGAAGAGGTTGAAGGAGAGGGCGTCGCCCGGAACGTCGCGGTAGCGGCGCGCGAAGAACGTCCAGCAGGCGACGTTCGCGCGGATGAGCGCAGGGGCTTCGAGAATCGCCTTCTTCGAGCGGCTGACCGCATAGTCCACGCCCGGCGGAATCGAGAAGCAGAACTGGATGTGGATGTTGTGCTTCCGGCCCCAGCCAAGCATCTCGTCGATGGGCGGGAAGAGCGCGGGGTCCGGCTCGAACGTGCCGGGACGGCAGAAGTAGCGGTGGTCGATCATGACGCGCGCGAAGTTGAAGCCCCAGTCGCGCATGAGGATGAGGTCGCGCTCGTCCCACGTCCCGGAGAACATGCCCTTGATGGCCTTGCCGTCGATGTTGAAGCCGCGCCAGCGCACGGCGGGACGTCCCGGCGCGCCAGCGGGCGTCGCGTCCGCCGCGCACGCACCACCGAAGCAGACGCCGAAGCCGAGAATGAACAGGAGAGCAATCTGTGAGCCGTTTTTCATGGTGTGCGTATTATCGCATAATCCGCCAGCAAATGCTTGCACGATTGGGCTAAAAAAGTGTATGATCGGCTCATCCCCTTCAAGGCGGGAATACAAGGGCGCGACAGGCGGAGACGCCTTGGCGCCGACCGTCCGGGCCGACGGCCCTCATCGCCGCGCGCCCCTGATTTTGCTATAATTCCCGCATGACGAGATCTGACAAGACACAGGGGCAGGGCCGAAAGAACAGGACGCACAAGACGCAGAGGACGCACAAGACAGGCTTGGCGAACCCTGCGGCCTGTTCGCCTTGCGGGTCTTCTGCTTCAGCGTCCCCTGCGTCCTGTTCGTCCCGTGCGTCCTGTTTGCCCCCAGCCGGCACCACCGCCCTGACCGACCCGGAGAAGGAGGCTCTGCGCGCGGCATTCTTCGCCGCGCTCGGGCCGAACGCCGCCGTCTTCAAGGAACTGCTGGAGCGCGCCCCCGAGCTGTGCTTCTACATGAAGGACCGCGAGGGCCGCATCATGGCCCTGAACCGCCGCAACTGCGAAGTCTGCAACATCCGCAGCGAATGGGACGCGATCGGCCGCACGTCACGCGACCTCTTTCCGCCGACGCTCGCCGACGACTACATGGAGCTGGATCACGAGGTCCTGAAGACGGGGCGCCCCGTCCTCCAGCGCGTCACCGCCCACCCCGCCGACTACTCCAACCGCCTGATGATCTCCGACGTCTATCCGCTGCGCGACCGGCGCGGACGCCTCATCGGCACGGCCCGCGCCTACCGGCTCACGAGCCGCGACTCGTCCGAGGCGCGCAACTACAACGCCCTGCGCGCCGTCGCGACCGAGATCGACCGGCGCTATGCCGAACCCCTTTCGCTCGACGCCCTGGCCCAGCGGGCGGGCATGTCGAAGAGCACGTTCAAGCGCACGTTCACCCGGCTTTTCGAGGTCTCGCCCGGCCAGTACCTGCTGCGCGTGCGGCTCAACGCCGCGCGGCGGCTGCTGGAGACGACGGACAAGCTCATCTCCGACGTCGCGCTCGACTGCGGCTTCTACGACCAAAGCCACTTCAGCCGCCTCTTCCGCCGCGCGCGCGGCCTCACGCCCGGCGCCTATCGCCGCGCCCACGCGCAGACGGGATAGGTCGCCTCGTCCTCGTTCCACCAGACGCCTGACAGGACTGGCTTCACGACGCTTCGCGCCCTGCAAGCCCTCAGACCCCCATCAGAACAAAGGAGTAGTTGTCGGGGGCGCCGTGGCGGACGACATCCGCCGCGATGCGCGCCGCCGCTGCGTCCAGCGTCGGCGCGGCGGACACGAAAGCGGCGAGGCGTCCGGCCGAGACGACATCGTGCACGCCGTCCGTGCAAAGGAGAAACCGCGAGGAATCCGTCGACTCGAGTTCCGTCCATTCGACGCGCACCGTCTCCGCCGCGCCGATCGCGCGCGTGAGCGCATGGCTGCCGCCGCCGAGGCGGTGGTCATGCGTCAGCAGTTCCGGCATGCCGCGCCGGAAGCGGTAGATGCGGCTGTCGCCGACATTGCAGATCGCCGCATGGCGCGGATTCGCCGGATCGAGCACAAGCGCGGCGACCGTCGAGGCCACGAGCGGCACGCCCTTCTCGCGGGCGTAGGCGTACAGGGCCGCGTTCGCGTCCTCAATGGCCTTCTGCACCGCCGACGTGCGGGCCTTGAACGTGTCCGCCGCCGCATAGACGACCATCTTCAGGTTCGCGCACACGATCTCGCTCGCCCGCGCGCCTTCCGCGCCGCCGCCCACGCCGTCCGCGACGCAGTAGACGAGCCGTTCGTCATCGACAAAGAGGTGATCCTGGTTGTCGGCGCGCGCCAGCCCCGTTTCGCTCATCGCGGCGGAGCGGATCCGCGATGCCTCGGACGACGGCGCGGCATCCGCCGAGGACCTTTCCCTTTTGCGAAACCCGAAGAGAATCATCGTCTCACGCCTTACTTGTCCAGCAGGGCCCAGTCCTGTGCCGCGACCGTCGCGCCGCCGACGCGGACGGGCGCGTCCGTGAAGTTGACGACGACCGACTCGCCGTTGGCGTAGCTCGTCTTGAACACGCCCGGCGCGACTTCCGCATGGTCGTCGATGAACTCCAGCTGCAGGTGCTTGAGCTTCTGGTAGACGTCGTAGCCTTCCTTGATCTTCGCGACCGACTGCCGCAGCTCCTCGTCCGTCGCACAGCCGAGGTCCTCGTTGCCCATCCAGTTGTTCCCGACCGTCAGGAACTTCGCGTAGAAGTAGAAGCACGGACGCGCCGCGAACTCGACGGCCTTGATCTGCGTGAGACGATCCTTGAGCGGCGCATTCATCGTCGTCGTGAACGGGTTGTTTGCGATGATGCCGTTGTAGACGACCTGCCAGATCGGCACGACGCGCTTCGCGAGGCCCTTGCCCGCCGCATAGTCGCGCGCAATCGCCTGCGGGTCGCCGAAATAGGCGTAGAGCGCGTAGTCGAGGTTGCCGGCGAACCAGTCGCCGCCGCTCTCGCTCGCGAAGCCGCCGAGGTCGCGCTGCGAGATCGCCGCGCACGCGCCCCAGAACTTCGCGCCGTCCGCCGGCGAGCAGGGATGCCGCCTGTCCGTGCAGGCGAGCGGCTCGCAGATGGACACGACGTCGAAGTAGCCGAGGCCCGTGAAGCCGAACGCCGCCATGCGCGGGATGTCGCGCGTGCAGAACTTCTCGTAGGCGCGCTGCGGGCACATGTAGTAGGGGCGGCCGCCGCCCCACGTCACCTTCCCGTTGCGCGTCGGCCGCAGGAAGCCGTCCGCGTCCTTCAGCACCCACTCGCCGTCCCAGTCGGCGGAGACAGTGTAGCCCTCGTAGAAGTTGCCGTGCGGCACGATGAGGTAGCCGGCGTCGCGCGCATGGCGGATCGCCGCCTTCAGCTTCGCGTCGCCGCCGAGCTTCGGCTCGGACGGGAAGACCTGCGGCCAGCGGCCGTCGTGCCCGCCGATGTTCCAGCCGACAAGGCAGAGCTCGGCGTCGCCCACGCCCTGCCGCTTGAGCTCGTCCACGATGTCGCGGACGCGGTCGAAGGTGACCATGGCCTTCACCTCCGGCTCGCTCTCCGGCGACTGGTGCGGCACGGGGCTCGGCACGGGCTTCCACGCCTGGCGGATGCGGATCTCCGGCGCGAGAATCGCCTTCTCCAGCGTCGGGTTCGACGCGAAGCGCGTACGGAACGGCTTCACCGCGCCGCGCGCGAGCTGGTAGTCCCGGTAGATCTTCGCGAGCGCCGCATACGGCGTGCCCGGCGCGCGGCGGTGGTAGACGATCACGAGGTCTTCATAGGGGTCGCGGCAAAGCCCTTCCTCCAACGTCGCGGCGACCGTGTAAGCGCCCTTCTCCGCGCGCACCGTCTCGCGCACGAACCACTTGAGCGACGTCACGACCGCGAGACAGGCGCCGCGCGGATTCGACCATCCGAACATCGGCATCGACATGCGCTCCTCGCCGGCGAAGAACGTGCCGTCGTCACGGTCGTATTCGCCATAGACGCCGTAGGGCGTGAACCAGTAGCCCGCCTCGCCCCTCGTCGCGTGCGCGAAGTCGGGCACGACGTCCAGCCGCTTCGCCTTCATCGCGCGGATCCTCTCGCGGCTCACGGTCAGCGTCTCGCCGCCTTCGGTCGGCACGAGATCGACCGTCTCCGTCACGACGCGCCCGTCGCTCATCGTCCAGTTCAGCGCCGCCGTCGCGGCCAGCACCAGCATCATCTGCATATCCGATTTGTCCTTTCTGTCTGTCTTGACTGCGTATGATTAGTTTCCTGTAGTCTATCAAACTTCCGTCCCGCACGTCAACGCCACGCCTAGTCGACGTCTGGCGGCGTCACCTTTCGCCGCAGGGCCTTGATCTCGGAATGGGCGTGCTTGGCGTCGAGCATCTTCTGCTTCTGACGGCGCGAACGGCGGCGTTTCTGGCGGCGGATCTTCTCGCGCTTCTGCCGCGCGTCGCTCTTGCGCTTGTGTTCGCGTTCGAGAATCGTCTCCGCCAGCGTCCGCCGCGCGAGCCAGCGGTTCGTCTCGCGGCTGCGCGTCTCGCCGCAGCGGACGGCCAGTCCGCTCGGCTCGTGTTCGAGGCGGACGACGTTCGACGTCTTGTTCGTCTTCTGTCCGCCCGGCCCGCCGCCGAGGATGAAACTCTCCTCCAGGTCCTCCTCGAAGACGGACGCCTCGGCCATCAGGGCCTTGATCTTCTCGATCGTCTCCGGCGAGATCATTCGTCCTCCTTCAGATAGCGCAGAAGCTCATCGAACCGGCTGATGCGAACCGTGTAGCGGGTGTCGCCGAGCGAGCCGAAGCCGTAGGCGCAGAACGCGCTCTTCACGCCCGCGTTCGCCGCGCAGTCGAGATCCGTCCAGCTGTCGCCGACCATCCAGTCGCGGGACGAGAGGCGGTGTCCGCCGAGGCGCGCCGCACAGTCGCGGAGCGGCAAGGCGGACGGCTTCATTTCCGCGCAGTCGCCGCCCGCCACCACGGCCGAACCGAAGAGGCGGTCGAGGCCGAACTTCTCGAGGATCATCCGCGTCGCGAAATTCGGCTTGTTCGTGTTGACGCCCAGACGCCAGCCGCGCCGCGCGAGTTCCGTCAGCGTCTCGCGCACGCCGGGATAGAGCGTGACCGACTCGCAGCAGTGCTCGGCGTAGTGGCTGCGGAAGATCGCCGCAACGTCTTCGCCCGTCCGTTCGGGTATCGCGTGGTCGAGCAGGTAGCGCGCGCCACGTCCGACGAAGCCGATGACCGTCTCGACCGGCAGCTCCGCAAGCCCCAGGTCGCGCCGCGTGTGGTTGACCGTCGCCGCCAAGTCGGCCTTCGAGTCGATCAGCGTACCGTCCATGTCAAAGAAAACCGCATTCATGCCCGTGTCTCCCGTTTCGAGAACTCGCAGCCGCAGTACGACTGCCGATAAAGCCCCAGTTCCGCCGCGCGGCGGACGGACAGCTTGAAGCCCTCCTTCTTCTTGAAATCAATCGTCAGGAACTGCGGCGCGCCCGGGCCGGACGCCACATCGGACATCGCCGCCTGCCCCGCCGCGAAGACGACGGCGCTCACCTTGTGCGGCGAGACGGTCAGCGACGTCGAGAACGTGTCGAGTCCGTTCGCCGCCGCGAACGCCGCCGCCTTCGCAAGGCTGTAGCGGAAGCACCGCGCACACCGCGCGCCCTTCTCCGGCGCGTCCTCGTAGCCGGCGGCGACTTCGCGCAGCCACTCGGCATGGTCATAGGGAAGCGCGGCGAAGGGGACGCCCTCGACACGCGCCAACCGCTCGGCGGCGACCCTGCGCCGCTCGAATTCCTCCGCCGTGTCGATGTTCGAGTTCGCGAAGAGCAGCGTGACGTCATACCCGACGTCCCGCAGACGCGGCACGCAGGCAGACGCGCACGGCCCGCAGCACGCATGAAGGACAGCCGTCATTTCATTCCTTTCAGGACACGCCGGATCTGCCACGCGACGGCGTCCGACGGATCAATCACCTCGGCGCGTCCCGCGCAGACCTTTTCGATCACGGGCTTCAGGTGCGGAAAGTGCGTGCAGCCGAGGACGATGCGGTCGGCCCCCGCCTTCAGAAGCGGCTCGATCTTCGCACGGACGATCCGCTCGACCTCCAAACCATCCAAACCTCCCAAACCTTCCAAACCAGCCTTCTCAACTATCTCAACGAACTCGTCGGCGACGACGGCGAGCACCGTCACGTCCTGCGCAAACCGCGCCTTCGTCTCGTTGTAAAGGCGACCGTGGAACGTGCCCGCCGTCGCGAGGACGCCGACGATGCCCGTCGCCGACTTGAGTGCGGCGGGCTTCAGCGCGGGCTCGATGCCGACGAACGGCACGTGCGGATAGTGCGCGCGCAGGTAATCGATCGCGGCGGCCGTCGCCGTGTTGCAGGCGACGACGACGAGGCCGCAGCCACGCCGCAGAAGCTCTTCGGTGTTCGCGACCGAGAGCCGGATGATATCCTCCGGCGGCCTGTTGCCGTAGGGACAGTTCTTCGAGTCGGCGAGGTATTCCGTCGCGACGTCCGGGCAGAGCTTCTGAAACGCGCGCAGGATGCACGTGCCGCCGATGCCGCTGTCGAAAAAGCCGACCTTCAAGACGTCAATTCTCGTCGCCCTTGTCGACGAGCGAATAGGTCGAGCCGTCGAAGCCGACGTCCACGCCCGCGCAGAGGAGCGCCGTCAGCTGCTCGTCCGAAAGTCCGCCGGACGTGCGCGGCGCCAGCAGCTTCTCCGCATGCCCGTCGGCAAAGACGACGTGCGCGCACCAGCGCTTGCCGCTCTTGTGGTTGAAGGCAATCGCTTCCGCCTCGCCGCTCCAGTCGGAGTTGTAGCCCTTGCCGTTGACGTTTGCCTTGTACTGCAGCACACAGTCCGTCAGCGGATTTCCGTCGCCAACCGAATAGGAGTCCTGCTGCTTAGCGCTCATCTCGGTCGAAGGCACAGGCTCGCCGCTGATCGGCAGCTCGGCAAACAGGAGGCGGCGGTCAAGGCGCGAACTGCTGAAATGGATGCCTTCGCTGCCATCGCTCGTGCCGACGGCATCGCTTCCCTTCGTGAAGTCATAGCCAAAGGCGGCGTTCATCACATAGCTCCAACGCACCCGCACATTCTTCTTGCCGGCGCGAAGGACATGCTCCGGGCACGTGTAGACCGCGCGTTCGCGACCAACAGCCGTCCACATCTTGCCGTTCGAGAGCGCGAAGTCTCCGTCTTCGTCCTGTCCGTTCGGACTGCAATAGGCACCGGGATTGTCGCAGTTGACGAAACTCGTCGGCTTCGAGCGCCCGCGCGTCCGCGTCCCATACTCGTCGTTCTTCGACAGCCAGCTGATCCAGCCGACCCTTTCGGTGTAGACGGTCTTTCCCTCGCTGTTGGCGCCGACCGTCGCATGGCTGCCGGCGTAAGGGAAGTAGCTTGTCTTCGATGCGACGCTGATCGCGCCCTGCGCCAGGTTGCGCATGTTCGAGAGGCATTTCGCCGCACGCGCCGATTCGGTCCCGCCGGAGAAGCTCGTGAGCAGAACGCCGGACAAGACGCCGATGATGGCAATGACGATGAGAAGTTCAATCAAGGAGAACGCTTTTTTCATGTCTGGTCCTTATTCCTCAAACTGGTGGTAGAAGAGGACGCGGGTGCGATGGGGTGGACAGTTTTCCCTGACGTCCTTGATGTCCGAACGAACCGAGTCGCCCGTGCCGTCCGCGAGCGCCTGCCGCGTCTTGCGCTCACCCGACTGATAGCTCGGCACGGCCGGATCGCGCCAGACCAGCGCCACGGCCCGTCCGCCGAGCTGCGAGGACGGCATGGCCTTGCCGACGCTGCCGCCCGACGTCGACATCGGCTCGGCGCGCACGAACACGAGGAATAGCTGCTGGCGGTTCTCGAAGCATTCGCGCCAAAACGAGTAGAGGAACTTGCGGTCAACCTGATGGAGCGGGCTTTCACTCGCCGCCTCAAGGGGGTTGATACCCATGAACGCCTTGTTCTCGTCGTTCTTCTGGTTCGAGTCCAGCAGCTGCCATTCCATCTGGTCGAAGCCGCCCACCCAGTCGGCGACGACCGTCGCGTCCGAACTCTTCGCCCGCTCGCCGAAGACGCTGCGGAACTTATCCATGATCGACAGGAGGTCTTCCGCGCTCATCTTCGCGAGCGGGGCCTCGCCGAACGAGCATTGGCTGAGGCTCTTGCCCAGGTCCAGAGAATCGATGAACTCGTTTTTCTTTCCGCCGTCCTGCCGCTGATTGCCGTTCGTCGAGGCGACATAGTAGTCGAACGGCGTCCCCACAAGCGCGGCGGAGAGGACGCGATCATCGTCCGAATACGGGTTCACCTTGAAGTCGCCGACGCCCGCCTGGAAGCGAATCTCCCGCCCCTGATACGGCATGGCATAGATCGGATCCGTGCCGTCTCCGTTGTCATAGGCCGTATACGTGCGCCAGAAGCGGCCACCGTTGGCAAAGCTGCCGCCACTCGCGCTCGTCCTGTTCGCGAAACTGCCCCCGTTGAAATCCGGCGAATAGTCGCCGCTCAAAAAGTTTTCGTTCCCTTCCATCAGGCCCATGACCGGCAGGAACTGGAGTTCGCCGATTGCCTGCAGATACTCCTGGTCGGAAACGAACATGAAGATGTCGCGATCGCGCCCGTTCTGTCCGAGAAGCGGGAAAATCTCACCCGTCCATTCGCTCTTCGACACCGCCGTGTTGGCGTTCTTCGCGAACCAGTCCTCCGGCGCAAAGTTGTAGCGCGGATCGACGGCATAGAGCGTCTTCCACAGGGAGTAAGACGCCGGAGCCTTCAAGTCGTCGGCAATCTTCTCCGTGAAAGTGACGTCGTAGTCGGCGCAAAAGCTGAGCAGCGGCGTCCCGTCGCCGCACTTGCGTGCCATGACGCCCTGCGGCACCGATCCGCTTGCATTCAAAAACTCCATGTCGTCCTTGTACGAAGCCGGCGCCATGTCCACGACGTTCCCATTTCCATCCATGACCTGCAGCCAAACAGCCGCATAGAGCTTATACGTGCCCGTGAAACCTGCAAACGAGTCGGAAAGGGCGGCCGCGCCGAGGTTCGCCGTATCCGTCATGAAATCAGCCTGAGGCTTCGCCGTAAGCTTATTCCACGTTCCATCGACGTTTCCGTCAGCCGTCAACGGACGGAACGTCGCGTCGTTCAGCTTGAGACCATCCAGCGTGAGGTAGGTCTTGTTGTTCTCGAAGCCATCCGGGCCCTTGCCGTTCGTGCATTCCTCGGTCACGACATACATGATCGGCATGTCAATCTCATTGCAGTCGAACGTCAGTTTCACCGAGTCGTCAATCGCGTCCTGGGTCTTCTCGATGTCCTTGTTGAAGGCGGATCCGGGGCTCGGTGACGCCGCCTCGCAAAAGAACGAGGCCACGCCATTCCGTACGCGGCTCCCGCTCTGCCAGGCGTTTTGTTCCTGCTGCGACGGGTAGAGGTTGTTATTGCTGTCCGCCGGACGACAGCCCATGTTCGCCGGCGCAGCGAAGACGCGCAGAACACCGCGCAACTTGAAATTCGAGTCGAATCGATCTGTTGTCTTCATGCGCTTGAAGGGATACGCCATCAGCACCTGCGTCTGCACGCGGTTGCCAAAGCCCGTAAACGTCAGCTTCGACCACGAACGCTTGATCTTCCATTTCTCTGGCTGAGAAGGGTCTTCCGGATCATAGTTCGGGTTGGGGATTTCAATGTCCAGGCTACCATTGTCGCGTGACTCGATTTCGGGCTGAAGCTGCGCCGGACAGCTGACGCCCGTAACCATCGGCACGGCCTCCACCGTCGGCAAGGCGAGGGAGATTGGCTTCTGGTCGCTGTCGAGGTAATCGTAGAGCGCGACCAGTCCAAGGCCGAGGTTCTTCTCGAAGATGTCACCGACATTGTCCTGCGTGTTGCGGCTCGTCAGCACCTGAGACCAATCCCTCGCGTCAAAATTCAGGAACGGCTGATGCGCACCGGCAAGATCGTAGGTGACGGATGCCGCAGACGTGCCCGACGAGCCAGAGGTGGAGGCGACCGACGTCGCGGCCGGGAACCACGTGTCGGTGATGAACAGCGCGTTCGCGGCATTGGCATCGCCGTTCTTCAGCAGTTTCGTCGATGTCTTGCCGATGTAGTTCATGAACGGCGTAAAGCCCGACGTTCCCGCGAGCAGATTGAAGTCGGCCAGCGACACGAACGGCGTATCGTAGCCGCTTGACGACCACTTCTGCTGCAGCGTGTCGAGCGTCGTCGCCATCCCCGTGTTGATGTCAAACGGGTCGCCCGCCGTCTGCGAACAGAGCGGCGCAAGCGTGATGCGGTTCGGGCCGGAGTCGCGCGGAGCGTCCGCGCGCAGGCGGTTCACGTCGAAGAGGTCGGAGACGTTGACCGCCGTGTAGGCATAGCGCCCCGCCTCATAGGGCAGCGAACGCCAGGCCGCCGTGCGCGTATAGCGGGAGAACTTGCGCACGTCGTCGATGAGCGCAGGCGGCAGGTAGGCGAGCGCCTCCAGCGTCAGCGTCGGCACCGTCGCCTCGGCATACTTCGTCGGGCCGAATGGCATGAACACGCGGCGGAACCAGAAGTCGCCGTCCGTATTGGCTTGGTCGTCACGCTTGTAGCCGCAGCCCGGATACGGATCGTCGTAGATGCCGTAGAAGCCCTTGCGGACATCCGTCTCGGACATCTCGTACTTGCCCCAGTTCTCGTCGTCGTTGTAGGCGCCGTCCAGCTCGTCGATCGCCCGCGCCAGCGCGGCACGCACCAGGTAGCGCGCCGCGATGTTGCGCCGGAGATAGCTCGACGGCAGTCGGCTCTGGCGCATGTAAATCGAGAAACTCACGGCGGAAACCACCATGAACGACAGAAGACCAAGCACGATCAACAGTGCAGAACCTTTTCTCATTGACGCTCCTCGTCCGTCAGCCGGTAGAAGTTTGGCAGGTTGGGGGCGCGCGTGAACGTGGTCGATCCCGACGTCTCGCTCTCGCCATTCAACTTGCGGATGCAAAACCTGTACGTCTGTCCCCACGGATCGACGACCTGTCCGCCGCGCAGCTGGGCGTTGTAGAGAACCGGCACGTCGTCGCCGCTTTCGGACTTCTCGTTGCCGAGAATCATGCCGAGGTTGCCCTCGGTCGCGTCTTTCCATCCGCCGGTGTCATAGTCCACCAGCGAACGGTTCTTGGCATAGTTGCGGAAGCCAAGAATCGCGTTCGTGATCTCCTTCGCGTCCTGCGTCGCCTTGGCGATCTTCGCGCGCCGCCGCGCCTGGCCCATGCTCGACCCGACAGCTCCGACGAGAACCGCGATCATCCCGATCACGACAAGAAGCTCCAACAGCGTAAAGGCCCGTCTCATCAGTTCACCTCCTCCGGGAACGTGTTGACGTCATCCGACGTGCCCCACTTCCGGTCCGGGCCGGCGCTCCACACGCCGACCACGACCCCGCCTTCGCGGTTCGGGTGGCGCGCGCTCGACCCCGACGTCTGCGCCGTGCCGTTCAGCGCGCTCCTGATGTCCGTCACCTTCGTGGACACCTGCCCCCAGTTCACGGTGTCGAACGCGCGCTTGCCCTGGCGCAGCGTGTTGACCGAGCCTTTCTGCCAGATCGAGACCGTGCGGTACTGAAGGTCGCGATTGTCCGAACTGCCGCCGTGCGCGTTCTTCTGGGTGATGCCGGGCAGAAGGTCGTCCTCCACGTCATGGTAGGTGCCGAGCGACATCCGCTCCTCGCTCAGGTCCGAAACGCTCGCCAGCCCCGACGTCCAGGCGACGGACGACTGGTTGAAGAGCATCGTCAGGATCGTCACGAGCATCGACAAGAGCAGCGACGCCACGAGAAGCTCAAGTATGGTAAAGCCGCGTTTCACTTGTCATCCCTCCCCTGATAGCGGACCTCCGTATAGTAGACGGGCTGGCTCATCAGGGCGTCCCGCCGACGCGCAGCCCGGAACGCGAGCGAAATGGTCGCCCCCTTGCGCGTCGCCACCAGTCCGTAGAAATACTCGCTCGGCAAGGCCGACGGCCACGTGATCGACAGGCTCGGGCTGCCGTCCATCTGGGCCCCGGCAATTTCCTGAAACGCCTGCTTGGCCTTCGCCGTGCAGCCGGAATCGACACGGTAAAGCCCGGAGGCGTCGGAGCCGACCTTCTGGACGTAATCCGCCCAGCCCTTGCCGCTTTGCGTGATGCCGTCGCAGACCTTGGAACCTTCGCCCTGCGGTTCGCTGCCGATCGACGTCCAGCCCTGCCACGTCAGGTTGGTCGCCGACAGCTTCGCGACAAGCGGCGCGAAGACCGCATCCGCATAGCCGGCGACGGCCACGTCCTCCGTCGACTGGCGGCTTTCGCGCATGCCAAGCGAATAGAGGGACACCATCGCGAGGACGCCCGTCGCCATGATGAAGATGGCGAGGTTGACCTCGATGAGCGTAAAGCCCTTTTTCACAGCCGTCATATCGTCGCATCCTCCTTGCTCGTCGCCGTGCCGGCCTTGTGGTCAGGCTTGGGGTTGCCGCCGGAATCCGGGCGGCAGAAATACACGTCGATCGATTTGTCGCTATCCGGCGAATCCGGGTCGAAATAAAGCGCCTTGACGAAGCTGACGTCGCCGACTTGGCTCGGCACGTTCCCGCTGCCGAACGTGAAGTCGTTCGGCAGAGAGACGGTCGCGAACTCGAAGCCATAGCCGTCGCCGACCGTCCACTGGGACGGTTCGTACGCGCTCGTCCCCTTGTTGACGAACGCATAGACCCGGATGTTCAGCTCGCCCTCCCCGGACTCGGATCGCGCAAACTTGAAGTCCTGCATATCCTCCGGGCCGGAGATGGTCTGGCCGGAAGCCGTCTGGCTCGACTCGTCCGCATTGTTGGCCCACCCGCGATACGTCGTGCCGTTGACGTCGAGCATCAGCACCGCATCGGCGACGACCGAATACTTCATGGCGCTGATCTGATTGTCGTCAAAGCGCCAGAGCTTCATGCCCTTGCCCTCCTTGGCCTCGTTCTCGTCCGTCACCACGTCGTAGCTGTTGGCGAGGTCGGCGAACTCGTCGGCGATGAGGTCGCCCTGTGCCCTCGTCACGCGCCCCGCGCGGCGCACCGCGACCGCCTCGCCGACGACGATGGCGTTCTCGTCATCCGTCGCCGCGCGCACGAGCCGGTTGTAGCAATAGACCACGGTCGGCGAGCGGTCGATCATCGCCCGTTCCTTTGCCGCCTGGAGGAGGGATGTCACGACCGCCGTCGCGCCGCGCTCCGACATGCCGCGCTGCAGCGCGTTATAGCCGCTGACCGCCGCGACGCCGAGGAACGACATGATCCCCACGACGACCATCAGCTCCATCAATGTGAACGCTTTTCTCATCGCTCATTCCCAGTCTTCGGGATACTGCCTGCCCGGATTCTGCCGCGACACGCTTACGGAATCGGTGCGCCCGTTGTAGGTGATCCAGAACCGGCAGAACTTGCCGGCCCGCGTGCCCTGATAGCCGAACGCCATGTCGTTGACCGAGAGGCGGTTCTTCGCCCCCGCGCGCGTCGCCGACGCGAAGTCCTGACCGTTGACGCAGTGCTTGTCGCCGCAGTAGGAGTCGTACGTCTTGTCGTCGTGGTTGTCGTAGCATCCCTCGTTGTTGTTCTTCACCTTGTTCGCCTCCGCGACGAACAGCGCCTGCGCGTCCACGAGCTGCATCGTCGCGCCCGAACCGACCGACTTCTTGACAATCTCGCGGAACACGCTGTCGGCTTCGCTGGCCGTCAGCGTGACCGTCTCCTTCTCGCCCATGTTCTGCGCATGGGCCTCGATCGCCGACGGCCATTCGCCCTTCTGCGCATAGTAGGACGAAATCGCCTGGCTGAGGACGCTGGCCATCGCGGACGCGCGCTTGGCGCGCCCGTTGCGGATGGAGCCGACCGTCGCCGTCGAGACAATGCCCAGCAGGATGCCGATGATGGCCACGACGACCAGCAGCTCGACAATCGTAAAACCCTTCTTCATCATTTCGCCTCCCTGATTATTCCTTGACCTGTTCACGGCCCCAGCTGTAGATGTCGTCCTTGCGAAGGCCAACCTTGTACTTCTCGAACTTGCCGTCATAGCCGGCGCACCAGACCGCGACCGACCCGCGAATCGTGACGGACTCGCCCTCGACGTTCGCCGTCACGAAGCCGCGCCCGTCCGTATCGACGGCGTAGCGCAGGCGATGCGTCTTGATCGTGCCGCCGGACGGGACTTTCGTTCCCTCGCTCACGCCCTGCCCCTTCATGCGGCGAATCACGTCCTGCGCCCACGGCGAGACGACGCCGCACTGGTCAAGGGCCGTCGTCTCCTTCTTCGTGTCGTCATACGAAAGCGAAAGACCGTTGTGCTTGGCGATCGTGTAGGCGATCTTCTCGTCGATGCCGTTTTCGTTGTTGCTGCCGGTGAGAATTCGGCGTGGCCACGAACCCTCTTCCTGGTAGATCTTCTCAAGGGCGGTGGCCACGTTGTGCACGAGTTCCTGTCCTTTCGCCTTCTGCGCCTTCTTCGTCGATGACGTGAACGCCGCCAGGCTGGCGCCGATCAGCACCGCGAGAATGCCGAGAACCACCAGCATTTCAATGAGGGTAAAGCCCTTTCTCCCGTTGTTCATCATTCTTCTGCCTTTCTCAATGGCTCATCTTGACGATGTCGTCGCCTTTCCATTCCATCACCGTCGCCTGGTCGGCGGTGTTGAGCTTGCGGATTTCCTCGTCCGACACCCACTGGGGGAAGGACTTTCCGTTCTTGCCCGCGCTCCAGAGGATGTAGCTCTGATGCGGCGGCGGCGAATAGTAGTAGAACTCGTTTCCCCAGCCGTCCACGACCGTCAGGTCATCCAGGACGTACTGGTCGCCGCTGTTGCTGTCCTTGCCGCCCTGCGACTCGGTCGAATACAGCACCGGATGCGGATTGTTGGCCGAGATGTTCGAGAATGCCTCGTCAGAATCCTGCAGCTGGACGCCATAGATCTCAAGGGGATACTGCATGCGAAGCGTCCGTTCGAGATTCGGCAGCCAACGCGCGCAGACGGCCTGCGACGACAGGGCGGCGATCTTCCACTTGTAGCGGCGCACGTCTTCGTTCACATCACTCCATTCCTCATACTGCACGCCGTCTTCGAAACGGCAGGGCAGTCGGTTGTTGGCCGTCCACGACTTCTGGTTCTGGTAGAGCGTGTCCATGTTCGACCCGCCGCCCAGCATGATGAGGTAGCGCGGCAGCAGATAGCTGAGGACGCCGAACTTGAAGATCTGCACGTCCGTCCAGTCTTCGTCGTCTCGCTTCGACGACAGCATGCCCTCGTCCGTAATCGCGCGAAAGCCCTTGGCCAACACCGGATTGTTCTTGAACTCCTTGTCTTTCGGATCGTCCGACTGCGACCGCTTGATCAGCATGTCCGAAACCTTCTTGATATAGTCCGCAATGCCCGGCTTCGTAAACGGGTAGGCCATGCCGATTGGCTGTGACTTGCAGGCCGCCTCCACCCGTTCCCAGCTGATTTCCGTCGCCCGCGACGCGCTGCCCGCCGACGCACTGTCGCCCTTCAGGCCCGGATTTTTCTTGCCGACCTGCTGGATGCCATGCCCATCGACGTCGACCATGTAGTCGCGGCTGCCGTGAAGGCGAACGGGCGGATAGCACCCGTAGGCCGCGTAGTAGCCGGAGAGGCAGTTTTCCAGTCGCTGCATACGGTTGACAGTCTTGTTGCGCGCCGAGGAATCGCCCCCCGCTCCCGTGATGCGAAACGAAATCGTCATCAGCGTGACGATCACGACGACGACAATCAACAGTTCGACGAGTGTAAAGCCCTTTTTCATTCTTGGAGAATTATACCACATCCCCTCAGAATCCCGCAAGCGGTCACGTGAAATTCACTTGCCGACGCAGAAGCGCGAAAAGAGGCTGTCGAGCAGGTCGGACGAGTAGGTCGCGCCGACGAGCGCGCCAAGCGATTCGGCGGCCGCACGCACCGCGTTCCCCGCCAAAACAAGGTCAAGCGGCACATTTTGCAGGAGGGGCGTGAGGTGCGCGCGCGCCGCACACAGGGCCGACAACGCCCGGTCGTCAGGGGCGTCGGACGCCCCCTCCGACGCGGCGGACGCCGCCCGCCGTTCGAGCGCGGCCACAATCGCCCGCCTGAGTTCGCCCAGCCCCTCGCCCGTCTTCGCCGAGACGTTCAGCCCTTCGCCGCGCCCCAAATCGCACTTGGGATGGATGGGGAGGAGAGTGGGAGAAGCAGTCTCGGACGTGAGTGATGTGAGGGACGCGGGGGACGTGAGAGCCGAAAGAGACGCGAGGGACGCAGTGGAGCGAACGCTCGGTTCGCCTGACAAGTCAATCACAATGTCGGCTTCGGCGATCAACTTTTCGGCACGCTTCACGCCGGCGGCTTCGAGCGCGTCCTCCGTCTCGCGCAGCCCCGCCGTGTCAACGAGCCGAATCGGCCAGCCGTCCAAGTCCAGCCACGCCTCGACCGAGTCGCGCGTCGTGCCCGGCACATCGCTCACGAGCGCGCGGTTCTCCTCCAAGAGCGCATTCAGGAGCGAACTCTTGCCGGCGTTCGGCGGCCCCGCGAGAACGACCCGCGCGCCGTCGCGCAGGATGCGTCCCGCACGGACGCGCGTCGCCGCCGTGCCGAGCGCCGCGTCGAGCGCGGCGAGCGACGTGCGTAGCGACGCGAAGAAGCTGTCGGGCAGTTCGCCCTCGTCGATGTCGAGCGCGTGCTCCAGTTCGGACGACAGGTCGAGCGCGCGGTCATAGAGCGCGCGGTGCGCACGCGCGCGGCGTCCGGCCAGGCCGTCCAGCGCGGCGTCCGCCGCGCGCGCGGTCTTCGCCTGAATGAGGTCAAGAACGCTTTCCGCCTGGTCATAGTCGAGCTTGCCGTTCAGAAACGCGCGCTCGGTGAACTCGCCGCGCCGCGCGAGCCGCGCCCCGGCGGCGAAGCAGGCCTCCAGCACACGGCGCGGCGTGACCGCCCCGCCGTGGCACTGGAACTCGACGACGTCTTCGCCCGTGTAGGAATGGGGCGCGCGAAAGGCGAGAACGACGGCGGTGTCGAGGGGGGGGAGGTTTGGGAGGTTTGGGGGTTTGGAAAGTTTGGGGGGTTGGGAGGTTGGAAACAGGGCGCAGACGCGCGCGCACGGCAAGCCACCGGACGGAGGCGCGAAGCGGCCGCGCGTCAGGCGCGTGGCGACGGCGAACGCCTCAGGCCCCGAAACGCGCACGACCGCGACCCCGGCAGGGCCGGGCGCGGTCGCAATCGCTGCGATGGTCTCATTCTGATTCAGCATCGCCGCACGTGATTTCTCCGTGCCTCCGTGTCTCCGTGTGAGAACGCCCTACTTGACGCTCTTGAAGAACTTGCGCATCTCCTCCGCCGTCGTGCACTGCGCGAGCTTCTCGTAGCCGTTGTCGCCACGCAGGGCCTTCGAGATGAAGCTCATCAGCTGCAGGTACGGCGTCTGCGTCGAGTCGTTCGCGATCGTGAGGACGATGATCGACAGCGGCGAGTTGTCGATCGTCTCGTAGTCCGGGATGCAGCCGTTCGCCGTGCCCGAATTGTCGAGAATCGCGACCGCGCCGACGATGCCCTCCACCTCGGCGCACCGGCCGTGCGGCACGGCGATGCCGTGGTCGAGGCCGGTCGGCATCGACGCCTCGCGCCGGAGAACCGCCGCCGTCGCCTCCTTGACGTCCTTCACGTGCGACGGACACGCCGCCGCGATCTCGGCGACCATCTTCTCGATCGCCTCCTTCTTCGACGCCGCCTTGAACTTCGGCAGCATCACGAAATGCTGGAGATGGCGGCCGACGTTCGTGTGGCGCGGCTTCGCGGCGGACGGCCCGTCCGCCAGCATCCGGTCGACGTCCTCGCGGCGGATGGGCTTCGCGATCTGGCGCGCGAGGTCGTTCATCTCGGAGGCGACCTCCATCCACGCCGTCATGACGATCGCCTCCTCCGCCGGCGTGCACGAGACCTTGATCACGTTCCCCGAACGCTCGACCGACAGCTCCATGTTGTCCATCGCGATCTCCCAGATGCTGTCCTCCTTCGACAGGAGCGACGTGAAGAAGCCCTCCTCGCGGAACTCCGCGACGAGCTTCTCCAGGACGAGCGAGGCGACTTCTGGCGTCGAGAGCTCGAAGACGACGGGACGCGAGTTGTCGTGGCTCTGCTTCGGATGCCGCACGCCCCGGCGCTTCGGCGCGAACAGCCCGACGAGCGCGGGCGGCGCGACGACCGTCGTGACGAGCGTCATCAGGATGCCGATGCCGAAGATCTCCTGCGTGAGGAAGCCGCTCGACAGGCCGAGACCCGCGATGATGAGCGCGACCTCGCCGCGCGGCACCATGCCCGCGCCGATGCGGAGGCCGCCCAGCAGGTTGAAGCCGCAGCAGAGCGACGGCAGCATGCAGCCGATCACCTTCGCCGCGACGGCGAGCGCCGTGTAGATGCCGCCGAAGATCAGCACCGGCTTCGAGCAGAGCGCCGTGACGTCGACCATCATGCCCATCGAGCAGAAGAAGACGGGCACGAGGAACGTGTAGACGGGCGTCAGCATCTCCTGGATCGGATGCTTCAGGTCGGTGCGCGAGAGCGCGAGGCCCATCACGTACGCGCCGATGATCATCGCAAGACCCATGAACTCGAAGAAGCCCGCGAGGACAAGCGCGAGGCCGAAGGCCATCGTCGCGATGACAACGGGGCTCTTGAACGCCGCCTTCAGGAACTTCGCGATGTAGCGCGCCGCCAGGAGGCCGATCGCCGTCGCGCCGAGCCAGACGCCGAACGCCTTCAGGGCGACGAGGCCGATCGCGCCCCAGTCCATCGCGCCCGCCGCGCCGCCAGCCTTCGCCGCCGCATGGTTCGCAACGATGATGCCGTTGCCGATCGCCAGCACGATGAGACCCAGGACGTCGTCGATCACGGCGCCCGCCATGATCGTCACACCCTCCTCGGAATCCATCTGCTTCTTCTCGGAGAGGATGCGCGCCGTGATGCCAACCGACGTCGCCGTGGACATGATGCCCATGTAAAGCGGCGCCTCCTTCGTCATCGCCTCCGCAAGCGGCACACCCTTCAGGTAGGCGAAGTGCTCGAAGAACTCCGGCAGCAGGTAGACCGCGCAGAGGTCGCCGAACAGGAACGAGACGATCACGCCGCCGAGGCCGACCATGAGACCGACGAACGAGTAACGCAGGAAGAGCTTCAGGTTCGTCTCGAGGCCCGACAGGAACAGGAGAATCACCGAGGCCAGCGTCGCGATGCCGTAGAGCGCAGGCGACGTCGCGTCGAACATGTGGCCCGTCTCCTTCGCGATCGCGCGCAGCTCCGCGCCATGGAAAAGGCCGGACGCGAACAGACCGTCGCCGAAGCCGATGCCGCCGAGGGCCCACGGGCCGATAACGATGCCGGCCGCGAGTTCGCCGAGAATGGACGGCAGCTTCAGGCAGGAGGCCAACGCGCCGCCCACGCGCGCCGCGAAGATGATGAGGCCGATCTGCAGGACGAGGAACATCATCTCTTCCACGCGGGGCAGGCCGAAGTTCGGATAGGGCGGGGGTCCGCCCTCATGCGCCGCAAAAACACCCGCCGCACACATCACTGTGGCGGCCACCAAAAACATTTTCTTGTTTTTCATATGGGTGTGTAGTATATCACAAATCGCCGCTCGGCTGTAATATACCCGTCACTGGACGACTGGTCACTGGACAACGACTGTCCGCTGCTCATAGTGTCCGGGCTGCCAAATGCGGACGACCGTGCCGTTCGCCTGAACCTGGTCGACGTAACGGCCCTCCACCCAGAAGTTCTGAACCTGCGTGACAGGCGTGACAACCGTCGGCTGAACGACCACGGGCGTCGTGACGACGGCCGGCGTCGTCACCACCGTCGGTGTCGTGACGACCACGGGCGCAGGTTCGACAACCGCACGGGAAACCACGCCACCAACCACGCCACCGACGAATCCCGGCCAGAAGTTGCGCCCGCCACGGCCCCAGAAGCCGTCGTTCGGACGATGATGCGGGGCACCATGACGCGGAGGAGGCGGCTGACGGACACCCGGACCGCCCGGACGGCCACCTCCATGACCACCGGGGCCCGGACCGCCTGGACGCGCCAAGCAGACGCCTGTGCAGAGAATCGCCGCAACGGCGACAACGACTGTATTCTTGATGTTCATCTTTCTTTTCCTTTCCTTTGTTTTTTCAGGCTGATCTGCCTGACAAGAGAGACAGGAGACCAACCTTTTGCTTTCTGACAAAAAAAATCAGTTTTTGAACGAGTGGATCGGCGCGGGGATGCGGCCCGTGCGGGCGATGAACTTGTCGCACGCGAACGGCGAGACGCGCATCACCGGCGCGTGGCCGAGGAGTCCGCCGAACTCAACCGTGTCGCCGACCGTCTTGTCCGCGACGGGAATGACCCTGACGGCCGTCGTCTTCTGGTTGACCATGCCGATCGCCGCCTCGTCCGCGATGATGCCCGAAATCGAACTCGCCGGCGTGTCGCCGGGAATCGCGATCATGTCGAGGCCGACCGAGCAGACGCACGTCATCGCCTCCAGCTTCTCGATCGTGAGCGCGCCCGCGTTCACCGCGTCGATCATGCCCTGGTCTTCAGAGACGGGGATGAACGCGCCGGAGAGTCCGCCGACGTAGGAGCTCGCCATGACGCCGCCCTTCTTCACCTGGTCGTTCAGGAGCGCGAGCGCGGCGGTCGTCCCCGGCGCGCCCGGATGCTCCAGGCCGATCTCCTTCAGGATGTCCGCCACCGAGTCGCCGACGGCCGGCGTCGGCGCGAGCGACAGGTCGATGATGCCGAACGGCACGCCGAGCCGCTTCGACGCCTCCTGCGCGACGAGCTGGCCAACGCGCGTGATCTTGAACGCCGTGCGCTTGATCGTCTCGCACAGTGTCTCGAACGACGCGCCGCGACACGTGTGCTTCAGGACGTGGTTGACGACGCCCGGCCCGGACACGCCGACGTTGATGACCGCGTCCCCTTCCGTCACGCCGTGGAACGCGCCGGCCATGAACGGATTGTCGTCCGGCGCGTTGCAGAGCACGACGAGCTTCGCGCAACCGAGCGAATCGCGCGCCTTCGTCTTCGCCGCCGTCTCCTTGATGATCTCGCCCATAAGCCGCACGGCGTCCATGTCGAGGCCCGTCTTCGTCGAGCCGACGTTGACGGACGCGCAGATGTGGTCGGTCACGGCCAGCGCCTCCGGAATCGAGCGGATCAGCAACTCGTCCGCCCGCGTCATGCCCTTCGAGACGACCGCCGAATAGCCGCCGATGAAATTGACGCCGAGCTTCTTCGCCGCGCGGTCAAGCGTCTTCGCGAGACGCACGAAGTCCTTCGGCTTCCGGCAGCACGCCGCGCCCACAAGCGCGATCGGCGTGATGGAAATGCGCTTGTTGACGATCGGCACGCCGAATTCGCGCCCGATCTCGTCGCCCGTCTTCACGAGATCCTTCGCGTAGCGGAGCAGCTTCGCGTACACGTTGTCGCACGTCTTCGCGAGCGAGGCGTCCGCGCAGTCCAAGAGCGAGAGGCCCATCGTGATGGTCCGAACGTCGAGATTCTCCTCGAGAATCATCTTGTTCGTCTCAAGAACTTCCGAAAGGTTGATCATGGGAAAATAATCGAATAATCGAATTGGAGAATAATCGAATAATCGAATAATCGAATTGAAGAATTGGAGAATTGGAGAATTGGAGAATTTAGATGCGGTGCATCTTCTCGAAGATCTCGGACTTCTGGCAGCGGATGTGCAGCCCCAGTTCGAGGCCGAGCTTCGAGAGTTCCGCACCCACCTTGTCGAAGGTCTTCCGGCACTTCGCGCCATCGACGATCATCATCATGTTGAAGTAGCCGCCCACGACGGTCTGCGAAATGTCGAGAATGTTGATTTCGTTCTTGGCGAGGTAGGCGCTCGTCTTCGCGATGATGCCAACGGTATCCTTGCCGACGACGGTGATGATGACTTTTTTCACGTTTTCTCCTTATGAAACGACAGTCGCAACGTAGGGGTCGCCGCAGAGCGAGCAGATCGCGCCGTCGTGTACGGGCGCGCCGCAGTTCGGGCAACGCTTCTCCAGAACCTCGCCGCAGAACGCACAGAACTTGCCGCCCACGGGATCGGCCTTCGTGCGGTCGGGCAGAAGATACGACCGACCCTCGACTTCATACGGACGGTTCGACGGACAGTGCGGATTCGGACAGAACCCGCGCGGCGCGTGTTCCATCTGCGGCGAAAAGGCGAAAGACGACGCAAGCGGACGCATCGGCGGTTCGCTCTTCGCCGTCAAGTCAACGCCGAACTTCTGCGCGAGCTTCTTAATGACCTCGTCGTTCAGCTTCGTCCCGTCCCCCTGCTCGAACATCGACAGGGCGGACTGCTTGCAGCCGACTTCAAGCGCCACGACGCTCTGCGAAAGTTTCGCGGCGCGTCGTGCCTCCTTGATCTTCAGGCAAATCTCTGGACTAAGTTCCGTCACGGGTGGATATTATGGACTTTATTTTATCAACTGACAAGGGGGCTGTTATCAACACTATCAACAAGAATATCAACTTATCTACAAAATTATAAACTTATGAATGTTGATTTGTTGATAATTTATCAATAAACGCGCGCGACGATTTCGGACGGCAGAAGGTATTCTTCGCCCTTTTTATGCGAAATGCCGCGTTTTTCGAGTTCTTTGATCACAATACCGTTGATGAGGTTCGCGTTGTCCGCAAACAGCTTCTCCAGCTCGGCGCGACGTTTCGCCAGTTCTCCGTGCGGCTCGTTGGCAACCAGCACACTTTCCAGAATCTGCGCCCGACGGATGCGCCCGGCCTTCTCGGCGGTGTCCCGCGCCTCGCGCAGCACTTCGATCACGTGATCGCGCGTCTCGCCTTCAAAGCGGTCGTCCAACTCGATGTTGCGCTCCAGGAGCGCCACCTTGTTCGACAGCATGCCTTCCGCATTCTTCGCGAGAACGTCGCCGACCCTGTCGAGTTCGAGCTGAAGCTGCTGCACTTTCCGGCGAAGCGTATTCGCTTCGGACTGCAGCGCGGCGTTATTCGCGCGCAGGGAGCCGATCTTGATCTCCTGTTCGGCCTTGCTTTGCTTCAGGAACGAAATCATCTCGTCCTGCTCAGCCTTGTCGGCCGCCAGCGATTCGACGACGGCTTTCTGGACGTCGATTTCCTCCGGCTCTTCCTCGACCAACTCCTCTTCCGGCTCCTCGACGGGCGCGCGGTTGAGAAACTCACTGATGTCCATTGACGTGTTCTCCTTTCAGTTCGCACCCCTCGTAGAGAAAGAGGCGGCAGTCAATCGGCCCGTTGAAAAACGGAATCCGCGTACGATAGTAAAGATTCACAAGATGGGAAAGCTCCGGATTGCCCGTGATGAGACCGCCCATATAGCCACGGCACTTCTCGTGCAGGAACGTGCCGATGCGCTCATAGACGGGCGCAAGCTCCTTCGGGTCGCCGAGACGGATGCCGTATTCGGGATTGAAAAAGATGCAGCCCTTCTGCTCAGGAATCGGCGTGTCGGCGAAGTCACACGCCTTGAACGTGATGTAGGGCGCGACACCGGCCGCAATCGCGTTTGAGTGCGCGTTCTCGATGGCTTCGGGCGAAATGTCCGTTGCGATGATCGGCGGCAGGTTTTCCGTCGTCTCCTTCGACTTCGCTTCCAGAATCATTTCCTTCCACAGCTGCTCCGGCGTGGCGCCGGCACGTTGGCGCGGCGCAATGTTCGGGGCCGATTCGCCGGGGATGATGCGGTCGTAGCCCTTGATGGACTGAAACGCGAAGTGCCCCTTCAGCGAACCGGGCGCCTTGTTCATCGTCATCATCGCGGCCTCGATGGCGGGCGTTCCGCTGCCGCACATCGGCGAGAGGAACGGCGTGTTCGTCTTCCAGCCGAGCGCCATGATGCAGGCCGCCGCAAGCGTTTCCTGCATGGGGGCCGACCCCGGAATCTTGCGGTAGCCGCGCTTGGACAGTGGTTCGCCGGACGTGTCGAGATAGATGATCACCTCGTCCTGTTCCCAGTAGACGAACACCGCCGCGCCGATGTTCTCGCCGCCAGAATCGGGACGCCGCTGGCACTTGTCGCGCATGCGGTCGGCAATCGCGTCCTTCGTGTAGAGGGACGGAATGCGCGTGTCGCGAATCGTGTAGTTGTGGACAATCGACGAAACGGAAAAATAGCCGTCCGCGTCGAGCAGGTTCTCCCAGTCGATCGAATACGCCGCCTGGTAGAGGTCGCGGATGCTGCGGCAGGTCGTGCGCAGCAGCGGCACGAGAACGCGGTGCGCCGTCCGCAACTGTAGGTTGAGGCGCATGACGTCGCGCATCGCGCCGCGCACGACGACGGTATTTTCCGTCACTTCAATGGGCTTGTAGCCCATGTCGCGAACCTCGATCTCCGTCCAGCACGAAAGTTCCTTCGCGCAGGAGATGATGATCGGATAGTTCTTGTCCGTCCAGATTTTCATTTCGGTTTACCCTTTGACCTTAAAACGTGCCTCGCGGTTTGCTCAGCTGATGCGGAGCGGCATCAGGACGTAGAGGAACGGAATCGAGCACTTGATCACCGCCGGCGAATGTCCGTCGGAGAGGTTCATAATCACCTCATCGTCGTCAATCGACTTCAGGCAGTCCATCACATACGATGGATTGAACATGATCTCGATCTTCTCGCCCGCGTACTTGATCGGAACCTCGTCCTTCGCCTCGCCGATGTCGGACGCGGCAGACGTCACGGTCAGCTTGCCCTCGGAGAAGATGAGCTTCGTCGAGTGAGCCTCGTCCATCGTCATGACGCTCGCGCGGTCAAGCGCGTCCAGAAGCAGCTGGCGATCGACCTCAATGTGCTCCTTCGTGTCGACGGGAATCACCTGACGGTAGTTCGGGTAGGCATCGTCCATCAGCTTCGAGTAAATCATCAGGTTGTCGAGCTTGAAGCAGATCTGCGACTTCTGAACCATCATCGAGAGTTCCGTGTCGCCGTTCAGCGAACGCTGAAGTTCGCCCACGGCCTTGGACGGCAGAACGATGTCCTTCTCGGCATCCTTCGGGAACTCGACTTCCTGCTCGACGAGCGCGAGACGGCGACCGTCCGTCGCGACCATCGTGAGCTTCGCGTCCTTGAAGCTCAGGAGAACGCCCTTCAGCGTCCGGCGCGTGTCGTCCTGGCTCGCCGCGTAGGAGACCTTGCGCAGCATGTCGCGGAACGTCGCCTGCTGAATCGCGTAGGCGAACGCCTCCTCGTCCTTCGGCAGCTTCGGAAACTCGGATTCAGGCAGCCCGGCGAACTTGAACTTCGCGTTGCCCGCGCAGATCGTCGCGCGGTCTTTCGCGTCCGTCTCGACTTCGACCTCACCTTCGGCGACCTTCGAGATCGCGTTGAAGAGAAGCTTCACGGGAATCGTCGTCGCCCCTTCTTCCGCAACTTCGCACGGACAGACCGCCTTGATGGAAATGTCGAGGTCTGTCGTCGTCATGGTGAGCTCTGCGCCGCGCGCCTCCAAAAGGACGTTCTGGAGAATCGGCAACGAGCCCTTGCCGGCGACGATGTTCTGGACGGACTTCAGTCCTTCGAGAAACTTGGAGCGGACGATCTTGAATTTCATGGTTTGTTCCTTCTTAAATGTGCGTGTACGTGAATTGTATCAAATAATACTAATTGAGGATAGAGTGTTTTCTATTTCTAATAGTTTTGTCGATAATGTGGATAACTCGTCGAAAGCCTTGTTTTATTGGTGTTCATGCTCTTTTGCCCTGTTGATTGAAAATTTGACAAGGTGAAGAGCGAAGTTGACTGTGCTGCGCCGCTGTTCATGTCTGTTCATATTCCGCCGAGTTGTCTTCAGCCTGTCGTCAGTTCCTCTTCGGCTTGTCAATTGAAGTTGTCCTTGATGGAACAGCCGAATTCGGCAAGGATTTCGTTCAGTTCGGATTTGAGTTCGGGTTCGACATCGAACCGTTTTTCGATGTTCCGTACGCCATGGAGGATTGTGGCATGCGTTTTCTTGAAGGACTGCGCAATCTCCGGCAGGCTCTTCGTCGTGTACTTGCGCGAGATGTACATGGCCATCTGGCGTGGCGTCACGAGCGACTGCGTCCGCTCGGCAGACAGGATCTGCTCGATCGAGACGTCGTATTTTTTCGCGACGGACTGCTGGATTTCCTTGATCGTCAGGCTTCGAAGCGATTTCTCCTTCTCGATGTATTCCTTGAGAATGTGCGTCAGAACATCGTTCGTCAGCGGTGTCGTCGGTTCGACCTGGCGGAAGATGTGGATTCTGTTCAAGGCCCCTTCCATCGCGCGCACGTGGCTCTTGATCGTGTCGGCGATGAACTCTAGTGCGTTGTCGGGGATGCTCGGCACCATCGACTCGGACTTCTTCTTCAGAATCGCGAGACGCGTCTCGTAGTTTGGCGACTCGATTTCCTGCACCATGCCGCCCTCGAAGCGCGAAATGAGGCGCGCCTCGATGGAAGGCAGGTTCTTCGGCGCGACGTCGGACGTCATGACGATCTGGCTGTGCGCCTGCTGAAGGACGTTGAACGTGTTGAAGAACTCCTCCTGGCATTGCTTGCCCTTTTGAAGGAACTGCACGTCATCGACCATCAGCAGATCCATCTTTCGGTAGCGGTTGCGGAAACTCTCCATGGTTCCGTTCTGCAAGGAGTTTACGTATTCGTTCAGGAATGTCGCGGCCGTCAGGTAGCAGATGTTGAGCGACGGGTTCTTCTTTTTCAGCTCGTTGCCGATCGCCTGCATGAGATGCGTCTTTCCGAGCCCGGTGCCGCCATGGATGAACAGCGGATTGTAGACGCTCTTGCCGGGATTCGCGACGACGCCCTGCGCGGCGGCAAGTGCCCAGCTGTTCGACGAGCCGCGCACGAAATTGTCGAACGTGTAGTCTTCGTTGAGCGGCATCGTCGAGATCAGTGCCGCTTTTGGATGGGCTTTCGGGACTGATTCTGTGCTGGACACCGCCGGTTCTGTCGGGATGACGACTGGCGGCTTGGCCCTTTCGCTGGAGCGGAATTCAATGCCGACTGGGGTGTCTGATGAAACGAGTTCAAGGCATTTCTTCAGCTTGTCCGAATACTTGTCGCGCAGGAAGTCCGCCGTGTAGGCGTTCGTGAGCGTGATGACGAAGAGGCCGTTTTCGCGCGTGACGGACGTAATCGTGGAAAAGTAGCGTTCGACTTGGCCGCGCTCTTCGGCAGAAAACAACGTGGAAAGGTAAGTCTGCTTGGCCCTTTCCCATGTCTCTTTCGATTTGATGTCAATCGTTTCGTTCATCTCTTTTTCTCTTCGACTTCAAGTTGCTCATAATACCATAAAAATGGCGAAGTGTGGGAAAATAGAAATCAACGCGTGTCTTCAAGTTATCAACATTTTGTGTTGATAAGTGTTGTGGTGAAATGAAAAGCCCCGGTCCGGAACGTCCGGAACCGGGGACCCGCTGTAACCACCAACAGGATTTTTCCCTCGGATCATGTGTGCGTGTGACCGAGAAAATCAGAACGCGATGGCAATCGAGACGCCTGTGACGAAGTTATAGCTCTCCGAATAGGCTTCCGTGCCTTCATAAGCCGACGCGGCATCACGTGCCGACGAATCGAAGAGGTAGTCGTAGTAGGCGAGATAGGCGCCGAGCGAAACGCCGTCCGTGATGTTCCACGTCAGTTCGCCCTTGAGGCAGGTGTCCATCAGGCACGCCTCGTCGTAGCCGTCGCCGGCCTCGCCGAGGTAGGCCGTCACGCGGCGCTGGTCGCCCCAGCCCTGCGCGAGGGAGACGCGGAACGAGAGAATGTCGTCATCGCCCTCTTCCTTTCCTTCGACAACCGAGAACGTGTGGCCGATTTCGAGGTTGAGGTAGGTGCCCTCGTCGCGGTCGATGTCGCGCTCGTAGGAGAACGTCGGCTCGAACCAGAGGTCAGGCAGTCCGATCGAGAACGTGAGGAACTGCGTGTCGTCATCGACGATCCTAGGATGCTGCTCATACGTGTAGCCGAGCTCGAACTCGATCGTCGTCGGCAGCCCTTCGTCCGGCCCGAACGCATGGCCGATCGCCACGCCAGGGTCGAGTTCCTGATAGCGGAAGGCATGATCGCGGTAGCCGGCCTTTTCGCCGTAGCGCGTGGTGTCGAAGATCGACTCGACGCTGAACGTCACCCAGTCGAAGAACGTGAGCGCCGCCGAGGGGGTGAGGATCGGGTCGTTGTTGTCCACGAGACCGTAGCTCATGAACTTCGAGTCGAACGCGAGGCCGACTTCCGCCGAGACGATTGAGGTCTCGCCGAACGTCACCCCTTCGCCCATGGCCCAGCTGAGGCCCTGCTCTTCGTTTTCCTTCGCTTCCGTTTCCGCCCGAACGCTGCCGCAGAACGCGGCTGCACAGGCGATCGTTGTCATGATGTGCTTTGAGTTCATTGTTAGTTTTGACTTATTTTATTAGTCTTATCTTAGTTTTTGTTTGTTTTTTGGCTTTGCCAAATCGAAGATTTTTATTGCTTCCCTACTTCTTGCCCTTGTCCTTGCAGTGGCAGTGGCCGCCGCAGAGCTTTCGGCTGCCGCCGCACTCGCACGGCGCCCCCTTCTTCCACGCCCGCCAGACGGCGAGCGCGGCAAGGGCGAGGACAAGCGCGAGGACGGCGACGGAGCCCGCGTTCATGCCAACGCCTCCTTGGGAGCCGGACGGAAGATCGCCCAGAGAACGGCGGCATCGACCGCCAGCGTCACGGCTGTCCAGAATCCGAAGCCGCCGCCGCAGGCCAAGATGCCGATCTGGTAGGCCGAGAGCGCGATCACGTAGCCGACCGCGAGCTGGAAGGCCATCGCGAACCAGCCCCACTTCTGCGAGCCCATCTCGCGGAAGGTCGTCGCGATCGCCACCATGCACGGCGGGACGAACAGGTTGAACACCATGAAGGAGAAAGCCGCAAGCTTCGGGAAGTCGCTCATCGAGCCGAAGAGGGCCGCAATGTTCGAGGCCGTCGTCGCGCCGTCAAAGCCGGAGGACACGAGGCCCAGCGTCGCCGTCGCCTGCTCCTTGGCGATCTCCGCCGAGACCGTTGCCGCCGCGCCCTGCCACGTGCCGAAGCCGAGCGGCGCGAAGATCCAGGCGATCCAGCTGCCGAGGTCATGCAGGATCGAACGCTCGATCTCCTCGTCCGCCAGCAGGTTCAGAGACCAGTCGAAGTGCATGATGAACCAAAGGAACACGCACGCCGGGAAGATGATCACGCCCGCCTTGAGCATGTAGCCCTTCACGCGCTGCCACGTGTGGATGAGGATGCCGCGCACGGTCGGCAGGTGGTAGGCCGGAAGCTCCATCACGAACGGGGCCGCTTCGCCCGCGAACGCCTTGGACTTCTTGAGCGCGATGCCGCCCAGCACGATGATGGCGATGCCGATGACGTCCATGAGCGGCGCCACGTACCACATCTCGCGGAAGAAGATCGCCGTGAACATCGCGATGATCACCGTCTTCGCGCCGCACGGGATGAACGTCGCGAGGATGATCGTCATGCGGCGGTCACGCTCGTTCTCGATCGTCCGCGCCGCCATGACGGCCGGTACGCCGCAGCCCTTGCCGACGATCATCGGGATGAACGACTTGCCCGACAGGCCGAACTTTCGGAAGAGCCGGTCCATGATGAACGCGACGCGCGCCATGTACCCGCAGTCCTCCAGGAACGCGAGGAACAGGAACACGATCGTGATCACCGGCACGAAGCCGAGCACCGTCGCGACGCCGCCCCACGCGCCGTCGTTGACGAGCGAGGAAACCATGTCGGACGCCCCGACCTTCTCCAGCGCCTCGGAAATGAGCGCGCCGATGCCCGGAATCCACACGCCGTAGTCGGACGGGTTCGGCTCCTCGACCTCCTTGGCGGCGTTGTAGGCCGCCTCGTCGATCGGCCATTCCTCCGCCGTCTCGCCGGTCTCCTCGTCCTCGATGGACGCCTCCTTCTCGCCGGCCTCCCACGCCGCGACCGTCGCCTCCGCCTTCGCGAAGTCTTCGCAGGCCGTGTCGTAGTCCTTGCCGTTGACCTCGTGCATCGTAAACGGCAGGTGCCAGCCGTCGCCGAGGAACCCGTCGTTCGCCCAGTCGGTGAGCTTCGTGCCGGGGCCGCAGTCCGAAACCGCGAGGAACCACATCACGCAGAGCGAGACGATGAAGATCGGCAGCGCGAGGATCTTGTTCGTGACGATCTTGTCGATCTTGTCCGACAGCGTCAGCGTCTTCGCGCCGCGCTTCTTCGCCACAGCCTTGCCGACCAGTGTCTTGATGAAGTCGTAGCGCTGGTTCGTGATGATCGACTCGGCGTCGTCGTCAAGTTCCTTCTCGCAGTCGCGGACGTGCGCGTCGAGGTGCTGGCGCGTCTTCTCGTCGAGGCCGAGCATGTCGATGATCTCGGTGTCGCGCTCGAAGACCTTGACGGCGAACCAGCGGATGGCGCGCGCATCGACCTTGCCCTGGATCGTCTCCTCGATGTGGGCAATCGCGTGCTCGACGGGGCCGGTGAAGACGTGAGGGACTTCGCCCTTCTTGCCTTCACGCGCGAGCTTCGCGGCCAGCTCCGCCGCCTCGACGCCACCCTCGTTGTGCTGGGCGCTGATGCCGACGACCTCGCAGCCGAGCGACTCGGCGATGCGCTTCATGTCGATCTTGTCGCCGTTCTTGCGCACGAGATCCATCATGTTGACCGCGACCACCATCGGCAGGCCCAGCTCGGCGAGCTGCGTCGTCAGGTAGAGGTTGCGCTCGATGTTCGTGCCGTCCACGATGTTCAGGATCGCCGACGGCGAGTCCTCGACGAGATACCGCCGCGAGACCTTCTCCTCCAGCGAATAGGGCGAGAGCGAGTAGATGCCCGGCAGGTCCTGAATGACGACCGACTTGTCGCCCTTGAGGAGGCCGTCCTTCTTCTCGACCGTGACGCCCGGCCAGTTGCCGACGTACTGGTTCGAGCCCGTGAGCGCGTTGAAGAGCGTCGTCTTGCCGCAGTTCGGGTTGCCCGCGAGCGCGATCTTCACCGCACCCGACGCCGGCACTTTCCCTTCGTTAACTTTATTAGACATAACTAATTCTTCCCTCAAAAAAAAATTTCACTCGACCTCGATCAGCGCCGCCTCGCCCTTGCGGATCGAGAGCTCGTAGCCGCGCACGGTCAGCTCGATGGGATCGCCGAGCGGCGCGACCTTGCGCACGGAGACCTCGGCCCCCTTCGTGATGCCCATGTCCATGATGCGCCGCTTGACGGCGCCTTCCCCGTGAAGACGGACGACGCGCGTCGTCGCCCCGACGGGAATGTCATTCAATGTCTTCATTCGTATTTTTCCTTGTTCGTGGTTGCAGACTTCTCTTTCAGATGTTCTGCCTGACAAATTTTTCAGCGCCTCGCTCTTCTCAACCTCTCACCTTCTCAACCTCACAACCCCTCATACCGGCGCGCATTCGATGCGCCGCGCGAGCTCGTCGTTGAGGGCGAGGCGGCTGTCGTGGATGCCGACGATCTTGCCGCCCTCCGTGTCTTCGATGACGCGGACGACCGTCCCGGCCGAGAAGCCGAGACTCCCCAGATGCTTGCGCGTGGCGTCTGCCCCGCCCACGCGCATCACGCGCGCCGACTCACCGGCCTTGAAGAACGACAATGGCATTCAGAATTCCTTTCTCAGTTCCGCCCCCTGTTAGAGGGCACTAACTTCCAACAGGCGCGAAGTTTACCAAATCTAACTCGCGGCTGTCAAGGGGATGCCCGACACAGGTCCAGGGCTTCAGCATGAAAAGAGAATCCTCTCACTGTCACGCAGTGAGCAAAGGACAAGAGAATCACTTGTTCAATGTCGTGTGGCTGCCGCGTTTGATCAAGACGGCGAGGACGGCGATGTCGGCTGGGTTCACGCCGGGTATGCGGCTTGCCTGTGCGAGCGTTTCGGGACGGAATTTCTTCAGTTTCTCACGGCTCTCATAGCGCACAGCCAAGCACTTGTCATAGTCGAGCCATTTCGGAATGACGAGTGCTTCGTCCTTCTTGGCTCGTTCAGCCGCTTTCTCCTCCTGCTCAATGTACGGTGCATAATGACGCATAATCATAACTTCTCGGTCAATTCGAGAAAGGCCGTTGAGATTGGTTGGCGTGAAAGGAGTTGTAATGGGATGGCTCACACGGAGGCACGGAGACACGGAGGTTTTTAACATTGAAGACACGAAAACGTCACTTGCGGGCACGAATTTCGTGTCTGAATGTCCGTTTCTTCTATTTTCGTGTTTATCACATTCTCTTACAAAATTCTCCGTGCCTCCGTGCCTCCGTGTGAGGCTTTCATTTTTATTGAGCCTTGTCAAAATCTCCTGATACTCTTCTTCTATCGCATCAAGCGTTTCCTTCGACAGAATGCCAATGCGCTTGGCCGCAGACAGCAATCGATAGTAGGCATTGTCCTGACGCAGGATGAGACGTCGTTCGGCACGGCTCGTGAACATACGGTACGGCTCGTCCGTGCCCTTCGTGACAAGATCGTCAATCATGACGCCAATGTAGGCATCCTGTCGGCTGAGAACGAGCGGCTCTTCGCCTTTGACCTTCAATGCGGCATTGATGCCCGCCATGAGGCCCTGCGCGGCCGCTTCTTCGTAGCCCGTCGTGCCGTTGATCTGTCCGGCGAAGAAAAGACTGGGAATGCGCTTCGATTCGAGCGTGTGTGTCAGCTCGCGTGCATCGATGCTGTCGTATTCGATGGCATAGGCGTAGGCGAGAAAATCGGCATGTTCAAGTCCGGCAATCGAATGCACCATCTCTTCCTGTACCTTTTCGGGTAGCGAACAGCTCAAGCCGTTCGGATAGATGACCGTGCCGTCCTTGTCCTCAGGTTCGAGAATGACGTGGTGCTGATGGGCTTCGGCGAAGCGTACGATCTTGTCCTCAATGCTCGGACAGTACCGAACACCCGTTCCGACGATTTTTCCGCTATAGAGAGCCGAAACCGCGAGGTGGTCACGGATGATTTGGTGTGTCTTGTCGTTTGTATGTGTCATCCAACACGGCAACTCCGGCAAATTGTTCCACGTGGAACAACTTGGGAATGCCTGCGGCGCTGAACGCGGAGAAGACGGAGAGGCGGAGACGCGGAGTTTCAGTTCAGATACACTCTCCAAATCATCTCCGTGTCTCTCATTCTCCATTCCCTCCGCGTTAAGCGACAGCAACCCGGTCGAACAGGGAGAAGCCTGCGGCGCTGAACACGGAGAAAACGAAGAGGCAGAGGTGCGGAGTCTCGGATCTGGTGCTTCATCCTTTAAAGAAACTTCATCTCTTCCATTCTCCTTTATCTTCGTGTTAAGCGTCGCAGACCTCTCTCGCTCTCCCTCGCTCCGTGTCAATCCGTGATAATCCGTGGCCAACTCACACGGAGGCACGGAGGCACGGAGGTTTGTCGGGTTGTCTACAGTTTCTCCGTGCCTTCCATTCTCCCTCACCTCCGTGTTCAGCGTCGCAGACATCTCTCCCTCGCTCTCAATCCGTGCCAATCCGTGATAATCCGTGGCTAAAAAAGTGTGTTCCACGTGGAACAATGGGCGAGGGGT
Source organism: uncultured Kiritimatiellota bacterium (assembly GCA_934635385.1). GTDB lineage: Bacteria > Verrucomicrobiota > Kiritimatiellia > RFP12 > UBA1067 > UBA1067. The sequence goes on from CAKTZI010000011.1 coordinate 74,327, forward strand.
GGCGCCATCTTGTCGCTGGCAGACGCTGAAATCACAGCTTGAAGCCTTGAGACGCGGTGGCGTACCTGTCTTCAGGCGAATCAGCTCGAAACCAAGAGCTGAAAGGCTCTCTGAAAGCTGATTGACGGCGGGGCGTCCGTCGCCGCCGCTTTCGCGGCACTGGTCGCCGATCCAAACGCGGCCGCGCAGGGCCGTGCCGCTCGTAATGACGACGGTTCGCGCGGTGAGTGTGCCGTGACATTCCGTTTTCACGGAATGCACGGGATAGAGAACTGGTGTTAAATCAGCGTTTAGTTTGGCTGACGATTGGCTGGTTTGAAATGAATCAGCGTTTTGTCTAATGAGTTTTGAAGGCTGCCCGACTTCAATACCGATCACGGCATCTTCGAGAACGGTCAGGTTGGGTTGCGCGGCGATGACGGCTTGCATACGCGCGGCGTATTCCCTCTTTGCGCATTGGCAGCGCGTCGCCCAGACGGCGGGGCCTCGGCTCAGGTTGAGAATCTTCGCCTGAAGGGCGGTGGCATCCGCGTTCTTGCCCATTTCGCCGCCCAGCGCGTCGAGCTCGCAGACGAGGTGGCTCTTGGCCAAGCCGCCGATGGACGGGTTGCAGGGCATGCGCGCAATGGCATCTGCACGGGAGGTGACGAGAAGAGTCGACACGTTCATGCGCGCCGCCGCAAGGGCGGCTTCGGCGCCGGCATGTCCGCCGCCCACGACAATGACGTCAAACTGTGACTGTAAAAAAGACATGGTGAAATTATAGCACACTTGACGCTGATTTGTGAACAGAAAATATTTTAATGTTATGAGACGTTGAAAATTCATTTTTACGTGATTTTAGTTAAAAACATCAATTTTTGAAAGATAACCGTTTTGTCAAGAGGAAAGATGTAAAATCATGTCTACACTTATTGAAAAGTTATCAACATTCACGACCAACTTGCCCATTTTCACCGATTTATGCTATACTTCTTCACACTTGAAAGTCATCTTCCTATTTATTGATGGTGTCGGCCTCGCCCGACCTTCGCCGGAGAACCCGCTGAACGCAGAGGTTTGTCCGACGCTGTGGCGTTTGATCAAATGCCATGGCAAGCCGATTGACGCCTGTTTGGGCGTGGAAGGCGTGCCGCAGTCCGCGACGGGTCAGGCGACGATGTTCACGGGTGTCAACTGCGCGCAGGCGATGGGACGGCACTGCGAGGGCTTTCCCGGTCTCGAGCTGCGAAAGATCGTCACGCGCGACAACCTCTTCCTCGAACTGGCGAAGCGCGGGCGGCGCGTGAAGTTCGCCGATGCCTATCTCGTCGATTCGGCGGACGAGCTGGCGGATCGCCGCTTCAAGTCGGTGACGACCGTGATGGCCCTCACGCGGTCGGAGTCGATCTCGACGGTCGGCGACCTCATGAACGACAACGCGGTGCTGCAGGACCTGACGCGCGAGACCATCCAGGATCGCTACCCCGACATCCCGGTCATTCCGCCGCAGCGCGCGGCCGAGCATCTGTTCCGCCTCGCGCGCGCGAACGACCTCACGCTCTACGAGTTCTTCCAGACGGACGTGTCGGGCCATTCGATGGACTACGCGCGCGCGTGTGCGGTGCTGCGTACCTACGACCGCTTCCTCGCCGCGCTCGTGCGCTGCACGGAGGCGGCGGGCCTCACGCTCGTGATGACGGCGGATCACGGGAACATCGAGGCCCTCGGCGAACGCGGCCACACGCGCAACCCCGTGCCGTTCATCGCCTACGGCCCGCGCGAGAAGTTTCTGCGCGACCGCGTCGCGTCGCTCATTGACGTGACCCCGGCCCTGCTTGCGGCCTTCGACAGTTTGTGATACAATGCCGCTGATGTCCTTTTACCGTTTACGACTCGACAAGACAACCCAAAACAACAAAACACAAAGAAAGTAAGGAAAACTGAATATGGCCTGTTCCTGTGGCAAGAATCATTGCGGTGGCGAGGGCGGTTGCGCGTGCGACCACTCCGCGTTCCTGGCGCCGATGAGCGCGCTCTGGCAAATCTACGACGGCATTGACTCGAAGGCGAACGCCCAGGTCGTCGCCATCGCGTGGGAGCGCGAGGACGGCAAGGTGTTCCGCTACGACCTGCCGATCCCGAAGCGGCTCGACCCGCAGGCGACGCAGTTCGTCTCGCATGTCGTCGAGCGCATCGCGAAGTTCATCGTCTGGTCGGCCGGCGGCTGGAAGCTCTACCTCGCCGGCCCCGACGCGATCGTGAAGCCCGTCGCGAAAGCCTACACGAAGAAGGGCGCGCGCGCGTTCGACTACGACTTCTTCACGTCCATCTACGGGCGTCCCGTCGAGGCGGTCATCGTGCCGCTCGCGAAGATGCCGGAGTTTCACGAGAAGACGTCCGTCGTCAAGACGGTGGCGGACGGTTGCCGCATTGGCTTTGACCTCGGCGCGTCCGACTTCAAGATCTCCGCGCTCAACAGGGGCAAGGTCGTCTTCTCGAAGGAGTTCCCGTGGGATCCGCGCAACAATGCCGACCCCGAATACCACTACGCGATGCTGACGAACGGCCTCAAGGAGGCGGCCGCGTCGCTGCCGCGCGTCGATGCGATCGGCGGCTCGACGGCCGGCGTCCTCGTCGGCCAGAAGCTCGGCATCTCCTCGCTCCTGCGCGCGGTCAAGGAGAAGAACCCGAAGAAGTTCTCGGAGGCGCAGAACCTGTTCTTCCGCATCGAGAAGGACTGGGGCGTGCCGTTCGCGATCTATAACGACGGCGACGTGACCGCGCTCGCCGGCATGATCACGATGAACAGGAAGGGCATCCTCGGCGTCGCGATGGGCTCGTCGGAGGCCGTCGGCTACGTCGACCCGAAGGGCGCGATGACGGGGCGCATCAGCGAGCTCGCGTTCGCGCCGGTCGACTTCAACCCATGCGCGCCGAGGGACGAGTGGTCGGGCGACGCGGGCGTCGGCGCGATGGCGTTCTCTCAGCAGGCCGTCAACGGACTCGCCGAGAAGCACGGCTTCAAGTTCCCGAAGGCGATGAAGCTGCCGGAGCGCCTGAAGGTCGTGCAGGCCGCGATGGAGAAAGGCGACGCGAAGGCCCTCAAGGTCTACGTCCAGATCGGCCGCTTCCTCGCGCACGCGATTCCGTGGTACAACGAGTTCTACGACTACGAGAACATGATGATCCTCGGCCGCGTGACCTCCGGCCTCGGCGGCGAGATCATCCTCGAGACGGCGAAGGCGCTGCTGAAGGACGTCTACCCCGAATGGGACGAGAAGATCGACATCTTCATGCCCGACGAGAAGGCGCGCCGCCTCGGACAGTCCGTCGCCGCCGCGCAGATTCCCGTCATCAAGAAGGGCGGGAAGCGGAAGTGAGTCGCGGCGCGGCGAATGCGTGCCGCATTGAGCTCGCGGGATCCCTGCCGTGTGCGCTGGGCTTGGCAAAAGCCGATCTTCGGCGTGCGGCGGCGTTCTTCGCCGCGCGAAGCGCGTCGCGCCTCGGTGTGCCGTTTCGCGCGGTCACGGTGATTTTGCAGGACGATGCGTCTTCCGCCGAAGTCCACTTGGCGATCAACGGCGTGGCGGGTGCGACGGACGTCGTCACGCAGCGCTACGATGCGCTGCCGGGCGAGGCGCCGGGCGTCTATGGCGAGCTTTACGTCAACGCCGACCAGGCCCTGCGCGCCGCGCCGCGCCGTCGCGGCTGGAGCGCGGCGAAGGAGCTGCTGCTCTACGTCGCGCACGGCATGGATCACCTGTCGGGCGCGGACGACGCGGAGCCGGCGGACTATGCGCGCATGCGCCGCCGCGAGCTGGCGTGGCTGAAGGCGATTCGCGTGACCGCTCCACGCTCGACTGCCACGCACAGCGGCGCGTTTTTGGTATAATATGCAGAATTATCGCGCAAGCGGGTCCGGAGAAGCTTCGCAACGGTGCGAAGTGCCGAAGGTGTAACTCCCCGAAAGGGTCGGGGACGATCTCTCAGGCAAAAGGACGGAAAGGCAAGACAAAACAATGATGCAGGCGGCCACATGGCTGGATACGTTCACGGACTACGTGAACTTGGTTGACGACAAGGTCTGGGGAACTTCGTTCGAGATCGGCGGGTTTCCGGTTCCCCTCCTGATTATCCTGATCCTCTTCGGCGGAATCTGGCTCACGGTCCGCCTCGGCGGCATGCAGTTCGTCCAGCTGCCGCGCGCGCTCAAGTACATGTTCCGGAACGAGAAGGTCGAGCATGGCGCGAAGGGCGAGGTCACGAGCTTCGGCGCGCTCTGCACCGCGCTCTCGGCGACGATCGGCACGGGCAACATCGTCGGCGTCGCGACGGCCTACGTCGCGGGCGGACCCGGCGCGATCTTCTGGATGTGGCTCGCTGCGCTCTTCGGCATGGCGACGAAGTACTCCGAGGGCCTCCTGGCCGTCAAGTACCGCGAGCACGACGAGGCGACCGGCCACGTGCTCGGCGGGCCGTTCTACTACATCGAGCGCGGCATGGGCCCGAAGTGGAAGTGGCTCGCGTGCGTGTTCGCGTTCTTCGGCTGCTGCGTCGGCCTCTTCGGCATCGGCACGTTCTCGCAGGTGAACTCGATCTGCGGCTCGTTCAACACGTTCTTCAAGAGCTACATCGACACGGCGGACGTCCATAACTTCACGGTGTTCGGCAACAGCTACTCGTGTGCGACGATATTCGGCTCGATCCTGCTGGCGTTCATGGTCGGCATGGTCGTGATCGGGGGCCTGAAGCGCATCGCGAAGGTGAGCGAGAAGGTGATTCCGCTCATGGTCATCCTCTACGTCGCGTTCTCGCTCCTCCTCGTCTTCTGCAACCTCGGCAAGATCCCGTCGGCGATCGCGACGATCGTGCAGTCGGCGTTCGGCCTTCAGGCGGCGGCGGGCGGCGCGCTCGGCGCGATCATCGCGGCGATGCAGAAGGGCATCGCGCGCGGCATCTTCTCGAACGAGGCGGGCCTCGGCTCCGCCCCGATCGCGGCGGCGGCCGCGCAGACGAAGGAACCCGTGCGCCAGGGCCTCGTCTCGATGACGGGAACCTTCCTCGACACGATCATCGTCTGCTCGATGACGGGCCTCGCCCTCACGATGACGAACCAGCCGATCTCGGCCGAGTCGTTCAAGGGCGTGTCCGAGCTCTACTGCGCGAGCGCCGCGACCGGCGCCGAGGCCACGATGAAGGCATTCGCCGTCGGCATCCCGTTCCTGCCGGCGATCGTGACGGACGCGCTCGTGATGGTCTCGCTCGTCCTCTTCGGCTTCACGACGATCCTCGGCTGGGACTACTACTCGGAGCGCTGCCTCGAATACCTGACGAACGGCCGGATGGGCCCCGTCTACGTCTACCGCTGGCTCTACATCCTCGCCGTCTTCATCGGGCCGTACATGACGATCTCGGCGGTGTGGGGCATTGCGGACATCTTCAACGGCCTCATGGCCGTGCCGAACATGATCGCGCTGCTCGCGCTTTCGGGCGTCGTCGCGGCGGAGACGAAGATCTACTTCAAGCGGCTCAAGGCCGGCGAGATCACGGAATAGGCCCGGCAGGCGATGACCGTTGCGGACAGACTGGTCGCGCTCCTGAAGGCGCAGGGACTGACGTGCGCGACGGCCGAAAGCTGCACAGGCGGCGGCGTGGGGGCGGCGATCACCGCCGTCCCCGGCTCCAGCGCGGTCTTCCTCGGCGGCGTCATCTCCTACGCGAACGCGGTCAAGCGGGACGTCCTCGGCGTGTCGCCGGCGACGCTGGAGACGGTCGGCGCGGTCTCGCCCGAAACGGCCGCGCAGATGGCGGACGGTGCGCGACGGCTCCTGAAGGCGGATCTCGCCGTTTCCGTGACGGGCATCGCCGGGCCGGACGGCGGGAGCGCGGCGAAGCCGGTCGGCCTCGTCTGGTTCGGCCTCGCGACGAGGGACGGCGTGCGCACGGAGAAGGCGATCTTCGCGGGCGACCGCGCGGCCGTGCGCGTTCAGTCCGTCACGCACGCGCTCGGCATGCTGACGGTGGGAGCGTCCGCATGATGAGGCGCACCGTCATTCTCGCGGCGGGGGATTTTCCGCCGCGCGGCTCGGAGCCCGAACGGCTCCTGCTGTCGGCGGCGCGTGTCGTCGCCTGCGATTCGGCGGCAGCGACGTATCGGCAGCGCTTCGGCCGATGGCCGGATGTCATCATCGGGGATCTGGACAGTTTCTTGCCAAAAGACGCCTGCGGCGCTGAACACGGAGGAGACGGAGAGGCGGAGACGCGGAGAGTCGAGCCACACGCCCTATCCTTCCAAAGAACTCCGTGCCTCCCTTCCTCCATCACCTCCGTGTTAAGCGAAAGCAACAAAGACGCCTGCGGCGCTGAACACGGAGAAACGGAGGCACGGCGGAGGGTTGTGCGGATTGATGATGATGAGACGAACGACCTGGACAAGGCGATTGCCTATTGCCGGACGCAGGGGTGGGCGGATTTGGTCATCGTCGGCGCGACGGGCAGGCGCACGGATCACGCGATCGGCAACGTCTATCGTGCGCTCGCGGCGGAAGTCCCGATCGTCGAGGCCGAGGGCGCTTTCCTGCCCGTGCGCGGCAAGCTGACGTTTCGGACGTGGAAGGACGCGGGCGTGTCCGTCTTCGCGCCTGATCCGGCGACGCGGATGACGTCGCGTGGCTTGCGCTGGAAGCTGGACGGCGTGCGGTTCGCGAACCCGTACTGCGCGACGCTGAACCGCGCATCATCCGAAACGGTGACGGTCACGAGTACGCATCCGGCGTTCGTCTACGCGGCGCGCAATCCCGCCGCCGTGCGGGCGGTTGTCGCGCTCGGCTCGAACGTCGGTGCGCGCGCGACGTATCTGAAGCGGGCGCTCGCGGCGCTCGCGGCGCTGCCCGAGACGCGGCTGCTGGACGTGAGCGCGGTGCGCGAAACGGAGCCGGTGGACGTCCCGGCGGAATTTGCCGCGCAGAAGTTCCTCAACCAGGCGGCGGTCTTCGAGACGACGCTTGCGCCACTTGCCTTCTCGCGCGCGATGCACGCGGTCGAGGATCGGCTGGGGCGTGTCCGCACGGTGCGGAATGGCCCGCGCACGATTGATCTCGACCTGATTCTCTTCGGCGACGTGCGCCTGGACACGTCGGAACTGACCCTGCCCCATCCGCGTGCGCAGGAACGCGCCTTTGTCCTCGATCCTCTCAACGAACTCGGCATCAGACTTCCTCTTGTGGCCTGCGGCGCTGAACGCGGAGGTGACGGAGCGTCGGAGACGCGGAGCCCCGTACCGAGTGTCCCATCCCCCACAGAACCTCCGTGTCTCCCATCCTCCGCTATCTCCGTGTTAAGCGAAAGCAACTCGGTCGTGCGGGAAGAGGCCTATGGCGTTCAACGCGGAGGAGGCGGAGAGTCGGAGACGCGGAGTTCCGTGTCGGGCGCCCCATCTCCAAAACAACCTCCGTGTCTCCCCTCCTCCATCACCTCCGTGTTAAGCGACAGCAACCCGGTCGGACAGGAAGATGCCTACGGCGTTCAACGGTAAGCGAAAGCAACCTAGAAAACGGCAAATAAGGAACGAAACGATGAATGACTATGCGAAGACAATTGCGGCGCTGAAGCGCCGCGGATACGAGGCGACGGCGGTCGCGACCAAGGAGGAGGCCTCCACCCTCATCCTGAAAGAGGCCGAGGCGGCTCAGTCCGTCGGCTGGGGCGGGTCGGAGAGCGTGAAGGCGCTCGGCGTGCGCGAGGCGCTCGCGGCGGCGGGCAAGGAGATCCGCGACCACCAGACGCAGATGGATCTCTTTCTCCTCTCGGCGAACGCGCTGACCGAGGACGGCGTGATCGTCAACATCGACGGCACGGGCAACCGCATCGCGGCGTCCATCTACGGGCCGAAGCGCGTCGTCTACGTCATCGGGCGAAACAAGCTCGTCGCGGGCGGCGTGCTGGAGGCGATCGCGCGTGCGAAGAAATTCGCCTGCGGGCCGAACTGCCGCCGGCTCGGCAAGAAGACGCCGTGCGCCGAGAAGAACCTCTGCGCCGACTGCGACTCGCCCGACCGCATCTGCAAGGTGACGGCTGTCTTCGACCGCTGTCCGTCGCACACCTCGACCCTCGTCATCCTCGTCGACGAGCCCCTCGGCTACTGAGAAAAATTTCTCAATGCCCCCCTTGACACCCAAATGGGTAATATGGTATAGTTCGCATCGTGAGGCCGAAAAGACACCCGAACGGGTGACAATTTGCCAACAACCAAAAAGGAAAACACACATGAAAAAACTACTGACAATGCTTTCCGCAGCTGCGACGGCCCTTGGCCTTCAGGCGGCGGATCTGTATCCGAGCGGCACGTCGTTCGACGGCGATTATTGGGGTGAATCGGAACAGGCGCTGTGGTCTTCGTTGGAAGGTCTCAGCATTTCGGAAACGCCGTTTGACTATTCTGGTGATCTCCCCGTTCAGTTTCAAGACGACGATAACGGCAATAACCTTCATATCGAGCGGAAGTTGACGGATGCGACTTTCCGTGCAATCGTGGCGGGAGGGGCCAAGCAGACTATTCCGAGCAACGGTCTTTGCGTCGATACGCTGATTAAGTTCACGGCGTTCGACCAGGAGGACGTGGCGAGCATTGATGGCATGGATGCCAAGTTTGCGGTCTGGGTCAAGGAGATTGAGGGTGCTGAAGGTGAAGCCTCGACTTTTCAGTTGATGGTGACGGCTGGTCAGTGGGACAGCGATCAGGATACGCTTGTTCGTAAAGACTATGCGTGTTCGAGTGTGATTACGGACATGGATAAATGGTATCGCTTGACAGTCAAGGTCATCTCGGACATCACGAACGGCAGCAATATTCCGGGCTATGTCGTGTGTGTCAATGGCGAGGTCGTGACATCGGGTGAGGCGCAGAGGGATGTCGCGAAGCTTTCGCTTTCATCAGAGGGTTCTGGCTGGAACGCGAATGGCGCGGTCTTCCCTGCCCTCGTCACCGATGACTTGACGATGAGCCATGTTGGCTTTGCGGGTACGGGCTGGATTGACGACCTTTCCATCACAGACAAGATTCCTGATTTTGTTGAGGCAAAGGAAGTTTTCACGGTTAGAGGAAGCGATTTTGTCAAGAGCTTCAAGTACAATGGCCAAATCTGGAATGCGGGCGATGCGGCGTTGATTGTCGCTTCGTCGAATGAGGCTGCTGAGTCGGCGACGGACATTGTGTACATTGATGGTTACTTTGGCCCGATGGTGCAGACCGTGAATCGTGAGGCAAATTCCGAGAACATCATTGGTGCGGATGCCAAGGTTGAAGTGGCGACTGTCACGATTGACGGCGTGAAGACCTCGTATGCGACAGGCGATGGCGCACTTACCGCTGTCAATGCGGCGGTGTCTGCTGTGACCCTGAAGCTTGGCGCGGATTGCTCAACCGAACTTCTGTTTGAGAATGCGAATGGTGCAGAAATCACGCTTGATCTCGCGGGCAAGACCGTGTCGCACAATATTTACGCGGCGACCAAGGTGATCATTATTGACACGGTCGGCAAAGGAAAGGTCGATGGCAAGGTCGAATTTGAGTCCGAATGCCTTGAAATCAGGGGCGGAAAGTTCCTTGTCTCGAAGAACGCGAATGGCATCGACGCCACTCTGCTGGACGGCATGAAGTGGGGCAAGGATGAAGATGGTGCGTATTGGATGCTCGTCGAAAAGGGTGAAGGCGTGACCTTCGCGGTGGCGGCTGGTGCACATACAACCGTGACGGTTGAGATTGACGGCGAAGTTTTGGAGACGATTCCTGAAACGCTGATTGCGGGCCAGACGTACAGGGTGACGTTTACTGCGGCTAATGGCTATGCATTCGCCGAGGATGCCCAGACGGTCTTTGAAGGCACGGTGGCTGATGCTGACGTGACCATTGAAGGTCCGGCTGTCACGGCGATCGCGTATGCGATTACGTATAAGTGGACGGGCGTGGAAGAGGCGGATCTTGAAAACATCCAGAACATCAATCCGGAGACTTACACGATTGAGTCCGAGACGATTACGTTTGCCGCTCCGACCTGCGAAGGCTACACTTTCAAGAGCTTTGACCCGGCGGAGATTGCGATGGGTTCCACGGGTGACGTGACGGTCACGGGCACGTTTGAAAAGAGCGGCTCGACCAAGCCCACGACGTGGGACGAGGTGACGGATGAAACGGCGCTGGCCGATCTTCCGGGTGTGACGGCCGATCAGGTGACGGCGCTTGAAACGGCGGGGGTGGTGGCTTCGTCGGTCGCGAACTGGGCGAAGGGTTCTGGCAACGTGACGGCAGGCGACGCGATCAACCTTGATGCGTTCGTCATGGATGCCGCGAATACGGCGACCACGGCAGAACTCGAAACAAAGGCAGCGGAGGAGTTCACGCAGGAGATTCTCGATGCCATTGTGAAGGCGGGTCTTGAAGCTGACCTCTCCTCGATAGCAGCAAAGTATCCGAACGCGAAGGTTGAGTTGATCCCGGCGACGGAGATCGAATCGACCGACACGGCGAAGTTCTTCAAGCTGAAGTTCACGCTGAAGGGTGCCGAGTAAGCCACACGGCTGACAGCGGCTGAAAAGGCCAACACGAGGGCTGGGGCGTTCGCTCCAGCCCTTGGTGTTTTTCATCCGAAACAACGCAGTAGCATGGCATAAATTATGAAACATGTTTTGTGAAATGTCGAGTCCGCAGAGGGTTCTATGCAATTTTTACTTAGTAAGTAAAATCTGCATAGACATGGTTGCCCGAAAGATGCTATAATACACGCATGATTAAGCGTAGGATTTCTGAACGAATCACGAAACTGGCACACGCCTATCCGGTCGTCACCGTGACGGGGCCTCGCCAAAGCGGCAAGACGACGCTTGTGCGGTCGCTTTTCCCCGACTGGGCCTATGTCAATCTGGAGTCCCTTTCCGCGCGCACATTTGCCGCCGAAGACCCGATCGCCTTTCTTGGCCAGTTTGAGAAGAAGAGCGTCATCCTCGACGAGATCCAGCGCGTACCCGAACTGCTTTCGCAGATTCAGGTTTGTATCGACGAGAGACATCGCCCCGGACAGTTTGTCTTGACAGGATCTCAGAACTTCTCGCTCATGCGCGGCGTTTCGCAAAGCCTTGCCGGGCGGACGGCCCTGGTGACGCTCCTGCCGCTTGCACTGTCTGAACTCGGGTCGCGCCTTCAGGCGCAATCGCTTGACGAAACGCTCTGGAAGGGATTTTACCCGAAGATCTATGGGCAGGACGTCGCGCCGGCGGACGAGCTCGCGTTTTACGTGCAGACCTATCTGGAGCGGGCCGCTGTTCGAGACGATGGTTGTCGGCGAGTTTCTGAAGGACATGCTCAATCGAGGCGCGCACACGGAGATCAACTACTACCGCGACTCGAATCGGAATGAGATTGATCTTGTCGTGACGGAGGGTGGGCGGATGTCCCTTTACGAGATCAAGAGCGGCGCGACGTATTCGGGTGATTGGATCTCAACCATCAATCGATTGGCGCCTCAATTCGGGAATGTCGTGCGAAAGGCCGTTGTCTATGGCGGGGATGAGACGCAAAAAAGAAGTGGTTTCGATCTCCTCTCTTGGCGCACGGCCGTTTAGGACAAGACGTGATGGCATCCGATAAAGTCCTCCGTGTCTCCGCCTCTCCGTCATCTCCGTGTTCAGCGAAAGCAATCTTGCTGCTGCGCCGACTGTCGTGTAGGTGTGCGCGTGAACCCATTGCCCTCACGCCGCGATTTTTGGTATAATTCGCTAAGAAATAAACTGGGTGGAGTGTGCCCTCGCATCACGCGGCGCGCAACTTCCGCCTGTCAGACAAATGTGCGATATGAAGAGTGTCATGAAAAGTTTCGTCGGGCTACTGCCGCTCGTCGTGAGCGCGCTGGCCTCCACCGCCTCTGCGACCGACGGCCAGGAAACGGTGGCAGGCGGTGGCGTCATCACCTACACGGGCGCGTCCGAGGTGAGCCATGTCGGCTCCGACCTTCTGCTGAAATTCACGGCTGATGAAGCGGGCACGTTCACGTTGCCGGGGACGGCGTCCGCGCGCGTGCTGGCGGTTGGCGGCGGCGGCGGCGGCGGCGGGAG
>CAKTZI010000012.1 GCA_934635385.1 uncultured Kiritimatiellota bacterium
AACCTGCTCGTCAACTGCGTGACGGAGGGCGTCGAGCGCAACCAGGACTGCCTCTACCTGAGCCAGTCGCTCAAGATCGACGAGACGGCGACGCCGTGGACGACGAACTTCTACAGCCAGTCCCTGAAGCTGCCGCTCAAGCTGTCGAGCGAAACCTATTCGGCCGTCATCCGCTTCCGCCGCGACCTGTCGTGCCCGGGCGTGCAGTCGGTCTTCATCCACCTCGGCTACGATTCGACGGGGAACGGCGTGGGCCTGATGGGGCTGCTCAGCCCAGACGGCGTCATCACGCTCAAGGCCGGACCCAGCACCGACGCGGCGGGCGAGAAGGTCTTGGGCGGGGACACGTGGGTCGCCGATCCGACCGTCACGCCCAACAACACCTACAGTCGCTACCACGACGGCACGTGGGCCGATTTCGGCATCGTCGTGAACGGACGCAAGGTGCGCTGCTACTGGTCGCCCGAAACGGGGCCGTGCCGGTGGTTCGACGTCGATTTCTCGGACGTCACGCTCGACAAGATGTACAACGACACGTCGTCCGGCAGCCTGCGCCTGGGCGGGCACAAGCTGATTGCCGGCTGCCCACGGACGTGGGAGAGCCAGAAGAGCGTCGTCGCCGACAAGGGCGGTGCGTTCCGGGGCGCAGTCGCGCTGTTCGGCGTGTGGAACCGCTGCCTCTCGGACAGCGAACTCGTCGCGGCGCTCGCGAACGGCGGCCCGGCGCTGTTCCGCGTCGGCGTGGAAGGACGCACGGCGGAGATGTGCGGCGGCGACGCGGCGTCCGCGACGACGGTGACGGTCACGGCGGGCGACGCCAACCTGCGCACGGCGTCCGCACAGCTCGCGCCCAACGGCGCGCTGGAGATTCCGTTCACGGTCGCGGCGCGCAACGCGGGGCTGGGGCAGCTTCTGCGCCTGCGCCTGGCGTCCGCTTCCGCCGCCGGCGAAGCGTCCTTCTACCTCGACGACCGGCCGCTGCTCGACAAGGGCGTCGGCGTCCAGCCGCGCGCGTGGCGTGACGTGTGGGTCAGCGGCGAATCGCTGACGGCTGGCGCGCACACGGCGAAGATCGTCAACACCGGCTCGACCACGCTTGCGTGGGATGTCGTCGAGCTGGCGGGTTCGTTCAACCATCAGCCGGGGCGGCTCAACGGCACGGACAAATACGTTCCCTATGACAGCGGAAACGGCAAGCGGCTGTATTTCGGCGAACAGGAGGGGCGCGCGATTTCTGATGCGTTCGCGGCGGACGGCGGCTGGTTCGACTTCCTGCATTCGCCGATGCCGGCCGGCATGAACTGCGAGACGGTGCGTCCGTTCCGCCTGCACTGGACGCTTCCCGCGCGGATGAAGCGGCGGTATGCGTGGAACCTGCGGCTGGTGCTGGAGAACGCGAAGTCCGCCTGCACGGCGAAGTGGCGCGTCACGCTGAACGACGCGGTCGTGATGGAGCCGCGCGTGATCGGCGAAAAGGAGACGATCGAGCTGCCGCTCGCGTCCGCCGCGCTGAACTGGAGCGGCGACAACGTGCTGACGCTGACGACGGACGACACGGGCAAGACGGTGACGAGCGGCATCGTCATCCGCGAAGTCGGCCTCGTGATGGATCAGCCGAAATCGACGGGCGTCCTCGTGCTGTTGCGCTGAAGTTGAAAGGGACGACATGCGCGGACTTCGGATACTCTCGGTTTTCGCCGCCGTCTGCGGTGGCGCGACGGACGCGGCGGCGGATGCGCTCGCGCCCGCCTACGTCGAATCGGCGTTTCCGGCCGCGACGCGCGCGGCGGAGTCGGCGCGCCTGCGGGAGGCGCTCGTGCGCGAGCGCAACCGGGCGCAGGGCGTGAACCGTCGGCTGGACGCGGCGTTCGGCGCGCTGCCGGCGGGAACGCTGGAACGTGTCCGCGCCGAAAAGCGCCGCTTCCTGCGGGAGCGCGCGTTCGCCTTTGCCGAGGCGGCGCTGGCGCGCGGTGACGCGACGGGGCTTGGGTTCGCCGAGCAGTCGGTGGCGGACGCGGCGACGATCAACGCCATGCTGGAGGACGAGCTCGCCGACTGGGCCGTCGCGCCGCGTCCGGCGAACGACCCGATCGTCCTGAACGTGCGCGACTACGGCGCGAAGGGCGACGGGATGGCGGACGACGCGCCCGCGTTCGCGCGGGCCTGCGCGGCGGTGCGCGCGCTCGGCGGGCGGCCGAGCGTCCTGCGCGTGCCGGCGGGCACGTATCGCCTCGCGAGCGTCCAGCACGCGCAGCAGCGGTACGTCTGCACGCCGCGCGGACTCTACGACGACAATCCGTGGACGCTCAAGGCGTTCGGGCTCTTCGACAATCTCGCAAACTGCCTGATCGAAGGCGACGGGCCGACGAACACGTTCCTCCGCGCCGGCTTCCACGGCCAGCAGGTCGCGCTCGTCAACTGCCGCAACACGCGGTTCAGGGGCTTCGAGTTGTCGATGGAGCGCGTGCCGTTCCTCGAGGGCGAGATCGAGAGCTGGGACGCGGCGGCGCAGGCGTGCGTCGTCCGCCTCGACGCGGGCACGCTGCGGCCGGACGACCCGAGCTGGACGCCGACCGACGACGAGCGCGCGTTCGGCTACGAGAGCTTCGGCGCCGAATACGGCACGGACGGCCTGCTCCTGCGAGACGCGGCGGTTCTGCGGTGGGACCGCAAGACCTTTACGGAACTCGGCGACGGGCGGTGGCGGATTCCGCTCGACGGGCGCGTCTACCCGTCGCACGTCCGCAACGTGAAGCCGGGCGGCAAGCTCGTGCTGCCGAACCGCACGAACGCCTACGGCGCGTTCGTGATGAAGTTCTGCACGGGCTGCACGGCCGAGGACGTGTGGGTGCGGACGAGCCGGTCGTCGGCGTTCTGGTCGCTGCGGTCGGATCGCGCGACGTTCTTCCGCTGCCGCGTCTTCCCGCTACCGGGGCGGTCGCTGTCGAGCAACGCCGACGGCTGCTTCGTCGATCCGGGCGCGTTCGTCTGGCAGTGCCGCTTCGAGAACGTGTGCGACGACGGGCTGAACGCGAAGTCGTACGCGAGCTGGACGCTGCCGGGAAATTCGCCGGCCGAAGTCGCGCGCGCCGATCTTGGCGCGAACAGGGGCGGCGAGGTCGCGGCGTTCTTCGATCCGTACACGGCGCAGTATCTCGCGAACCGGACGTTTGCGCACGGCGACGCGCCGGTGCGGACGGCGAGCAACGGCTGGCGGCGCGTGTCGCGCTTCACGCGCGCGGTGGACGGCCTGCGCCTCGGCGACAGCTGGATATTCGAGACGCGCCAGCGCGGCATCGGCACGTACGTCGGCGCATGCGCGTTCCGGAACGTGCGGCTCGCCGGGTGCGTCGTCCAGACGCCGTGCACGCTGGTCGAGGACGTGACGTTCGAGAACGTGCAGGACACGGGCGTCCGGCTCGGCGCGCTCGGCGATTTCCGCGAAGGGCCGCCGCCCTACGACGTGCTCGTGCGCAACGTCCGGATCGACGGCTGCAAGACGGGCGTCGCCGCGTGGCTGCGGATGTGCGACCGCGCGAAGAAGAAGTGGTTTGACGTCGCCTGCGCGCCGATCCGGGGGCTCGACTTCGTCGGACTTTCCGTCGCGCACGCGACGCGCGCGGCCTACGACTTCCGCAACGCGGGCGACGTCCGTCTCGTGGACTGCACGCTGGACGGACGGGCCGTGGACGCGGCGGACGTGAAGACGGCGCGCGTCGAGAACCTGGAAATCGAAAACACGAAAGAATAAGAGGAGAAAGACGAAATGAACAGACTGGGAACTTTGCTGTTGGCGGGCGTCTGCGCGGCGCAGGCCGTCGCCGAGGACGCGATGAAGACGCCGAACCTGAAGGACACGCGGCTGGAAGGGCCGCTCGCCGTGAAGGCCGACCGGCTCTTCCGCAACCGCATCGCGGATCCGCTGATGCGCGAGACGATCTTCGAAGAGGCGCGGCGCGCGTTCGTCCTGCGCGACGACGACGAGGACAACAACGGCGCGAAGGGCAACTGGCGCGGCGAGTTCTGGGGCAAGTCGATGCTCTGCGCCGCGCGCGTCGCCGACTACCTGGACGACGCCGCGCTGAAGGCGTGGATTCCCGGCGAATGCGCGCGCCTTGCCGAGACGGCAGATGCGGACGGCTACATCGGCAGCTATGCGTCCGCGACGAACTGCGTCCTCACGGGCGCGGATCTCGACCGGGACGAGTGCAACACGAACTGGAACCTCTGGGGGCGCAAGTACACGATCTGGGCGCTGCTGGAGGCGTGGCGCGTGACGGGCGACGCGACGGCGCGCGCGACCGCCGTCGCCCAGGCGCGGCACTTCATCGCGACCGTGGACAGGCTGGCGGAACGCGGCGTCGGGCTTGCGGACACGGGCTGCCACTGGCTGAACGGCATTCCGACGATGAGCGTCCTCAAGCCGATGCTGCTCCTCTACCGCGAGACGAAAGAGCCGGCGTTCCTCGCGTTCGCGAACCGCATCGTCGCGCAGTGGGACCGCGCGGACGACCGTCCGCCGAACTTCCTGCGCAACGCCGGGAACGGGCGTCCCTATCATGAATGGTATGCGCGGCCCGACTTCTGGGCGAAGACCTACGAGTCGCTCAGCTGCCTGGACGGACTCGTCGAGCATTGGCGCGTCACCGGGTTGCGGCGTTCGCTGGACGCGGCGATCGCCGTGCGCGACGCGCTCGCGGCGCATGAGGGCAACCAGATCGGCGGCCTCGGCATCTGCGACAAGCTCATCGGCGCGGAGACGTTCACCTACGCCGCGACCGAGGTGTGCGACGTCATCCACTGGATCCGCCTCAACCTCGACCTCTTCCTGACGACGGGCGACAAGCGGTTCCTCGACGATGCGGAGATCTCCTATTTCAACGCCTTTCTCGCCGGCGTCGACCGGAGCGGGAACTGGGGGCCGCTCTTCGTGCGCGACTTCGCGCGGCATACCGTCAGCAAGGGGCAGTGCGGCTACGCCTACCACCACTGCTGCATCGACAACGCGCCGCGCACGTTCCTCGACATGGTCTCGTGCGCCGTCACGCGCGACGCGGCGGGGACGTTCCACGTCAACTTCTTCCAGGACGCCACGGTCACGCTGGACGGCGTCACGTTCGAGATCCGCGGCGACTGGCCGGCGCACGACACGGTGCGCGTGACGGTGGCGGGCGACGCGCGCGTCGCGTTCCGGCGTCCGGCGTGGTGCCGCGACCTCGCCGTCGCGGAGGCGCGAGCGGACGGGAAGACGGTCTACACGCTGGCGTTCGACATGAATCCGCGCGTCGTGTCGCGGCAGACCGTGCCGAGTCCCGACACGCCGGACGGCTTCTTCCTGCGCAAGTGGGGCGTCTGGCGCTACACGTTCGCGAACGGCGAAGACCTGAAGGCGCACCTGCCGGCCGCGCCGTACGCGACCGTCATGTACGGGCCGCTCGTGCTGGCGAAGGCCGCGCGGCTCGGCGCGTCGCGCGCGGAGCTGCAGCGGACGGACACGGTGAACGGGCAGGGGTATTCGGTCAAGCTGACGCCGCTGGCGGCGGCGGGCGTCTACGCGCCGTTCGCGGTCGAGCTGTCCAAGCCGGGCGCGCCGACGATCCGCACGAAGGCGTGCGCCTACGAGTCGGCGGGCGACGACCCGACGGGCAACCGCTACTTCGCGTTCTCCATCCGCTTCTGATCCCATGCGAAAGATCAAGATCGGCATGTTCGGCCGGATTGTCCTGGCCATTCTCGGCGGTGTCGCGCTGGGCTTTGCGCTCGCGCATCTCGGCGGCTTCGGCGCGGTCGGCCTGCGCGTCCTCAAGACGTTCAACGTCCTCTTCGCGCAGATCCTCAAGTTCATCGTGCCGCTCCTGATCCTCGGTCTCGTCACGCCGGCCATCGCGGACGCGGGCAAGGGCGCGGGGCGGCTTCTCCTGACGGTGATGGCGCTCTCGTACCTCTCGACGTGCGCGGCGTCGCTCTTCGCGTACTTCACGGCCGGGAGCCTCCTGCCGCTCTACGTGTCGAAAGGGGCGATTGCCGCGACGGCGAAGGGGCTGGAGATCCTGCCGTACGTCGACCTCAAGATCCCGCCCGTGTGCGACGTGCTGACCGCGCTGGCGCTCGCGTTCATGGTCGGCGTCGGCGTGATTGTCACGGGCGCGGCGTCGCTGAAGCGGGGCTTTGAGGAGTTCGGCGAGGTCGTCAAGCTGACGATCATGAAGGTGATCATCCCCGGCCTCCCGATCTACATCCTGACGATGATCTGCGAGATGACGGCTTCCGGCAAGATCGGCGCGATGGCCGGGACGATGTTCAAGGTCATCGGCACGGGCTGGGCGCTGACGGTCGTCTTCCTCGTCATCCTCTACTCGGTCGCCGGCCTTGTCGCGCGGCGGAATCCGCTCGCCTGCCTCTGGGACATGTGCCCGGCCTACCTGACGGCGCTCTCCATCGCGTCCTCCTCGGCGGTGATCCCCGTGACGATCGAATGCTGCGGAAAGATGGGCGTCTCGAAGGACATGCGCAACTTCGTCGTGCCGCTCTGCGCGAACGTCCACATGGTCGGCAGCGCGATCAAGCTCGTCACGAGCGCGCTGGCGGTGATCCTCATCTTCGGGTTGGACGTCTCGCTCGCGCAGTTCGTCCATTTCGCGTTCATGTTCGCGATCGCCGCCGTCGCCGCGCCGGGCGTGATGTGCGGCGTGCTGATGGCGTCGCTCGGCTTCATCGAGTCCATTCTCGGCTTCACGCCGGAGCAGATCTCGATCGTGATGGCGTTCTACATGGCGCTTGACGGCTACGGCCCGGCGGCGAACGTGACGGGTGACGGCGCAATCGCCCTCGTGGCGGACCGCCTCTTCAGTCCGCTTAAGGTTACGGCAGAAGTTCTTTGAATTCTGTGGGGGTCACGGCTGGCACGGGGGCGGTCTGGAAATCTCGGACGTTGCGCGTCACGATGTACGCGCATTTGGCCTTCTTGGCGGCCATCGCCACGACAGCGTCCTCATAGTCGGCAAATCCGAGTGCGCGAGCCGCAGCGAGCAAGGCCCCATCGCAGGGGACGACCGTGAAGTTCTCCAAGATGAAGTCGAGCGTCCCCTCTTGGGCCTTTCGACTGATCTTGCCCATGAGGTATGCCGCCGTCGTGACCATGTGCGAAGAGACGAAATAGGTCGGACGTCCATCGTCGAGAACATCTTTCGCAATCGTGGAGAATGGCGCGCGATCCATCAGGACGTCAAGGATGACGTTCAGATCGATCAGGACTCTCATGCGTATTTCTCCATGAGGCCACGGAAGCGGGCATTGTCCATTTCCTCGTCGGAGAGACTGCATTTGGCGATGCCGACGTACCGGTTGATGTTCCTTGTCGGCCTTCGTGGATGTGTCGCGGCGATTCCTTCCTTGAGTCGATCAAAGTAGCGAATGACGAGATCGGTCAATGTCATGTTGCACTGGGCGGCGTATCCCTGTGCAAACAGCAGTGTGTCGTGCGGCAGTCGCATGCTGAATCGTGCGTCGTTCATGAAAACTCCTCCGGGTTATCCTGTCCGCACATGATAGCAAATCTGTCTGACAACCGTCAACACCCCTTAGAGGTGAATTTATGATAAAATATATGTCCTAAAAACAGGCTGAGGTCAGAAATCTTAAAGCAGAGACAAAAAGCAGAGACAAAAAGAAGCGATGAGAAAGTTGAAACGAATGATTGTCGCCGCCGCGTGTGCCGTGGCGGGCGGGGCGTTGGCGC
Source organism: uncultured Kiritimatiellota bacterium (assembly GCA_934635385.1). Taxonomy (GTDB): domain Bacteria; phylum Verrucomicrobiota; class Kiritimatiellia; order RFP12; family UBA1067; genus UBA1067. The sequence continues at coordinate 7,739 of CAKTZI010000012.1, forward strand.
AGGGGCTTGCCGAACCGGCGATGGAGGTCTTGCCGCTCGGCTGCGTCAAGCCGGACACATGGCTGGCCGAACAGCTGCGGAAGCAGGCGAACGGCCTTACGGGCCATGCCGAGGAGCTGTACGACGACATCGGGAAGTCCGACTGGCTGACCGGGGCGAACGTCGGCAAGGAATTCGCCTGGGAACGCGGCCCCTACTACGCGAAGGGCCTCGTCTCGCTGGCGCTCGTCCTCGGCGACTCGTCTCTTGAGGCCAAGGCGCGGAAATGGGTGGACGCCATCCTGAACTCCCAGCGGGCGGACGGCGACTTTGGCCCGAAGGCGCGCAACTGGTGGGCGAACATGATTGCGCTCTGGCTTCTGCGCGACTGGTGCGAGGCGACGGACGATGCGCGCGTCGTGCCGTTCCTCGAACGTTACTTCGCCTTTCAGCGCACGGCGTTCGCGGCCTATCCGCTCGCCGCCGAGTCGAAGTGGGCGGCCGCGCGCGCCGGCGACGAGCTGGACGTCGTGCTGTGGCTTTATCGCCGTACGCGCAAGTCCGAATGGCTTGCCTTCGCGCGGACGGTCTCGGCGCAGTCGGCGGACTGGACGACCTACTACTGGCGCGGCGGCGATCCGGCGGGGCCGAACGCGAACGGCTGCCGCAGCCACATCGTGAACTTCATGCAGGGCCTGAAGACGCCCGCCTTGCAGTCCCTCCTCGACGGCGACGTCCGCAAGTGCGGCGCTTACGCGGCGGCGTTCGGCCCCGACGGCTGGGCGATGCGCCTGTACGGACGGCCCGACCGCATGGTCAACGGCTCCGAGCCGCTGTCCGACCGCAGCGCGTCGGGCGGCACGGAGCTTTGCGCGATCGCCGAGCGCATCCTGAGCTGCCAGACCGTCCTCGCCGCGACGGGCGACCTCGCGGCGGCGGACGACCTGGAGATCGTCGCCTACAATTCCCTTCCGGCGACGCTCGCGAAAGACGGACGCGGCATGCGCTACTACTGCCTCCTCAACCAGCCGTCGTGCGAGGACAAGCCCCTCCTCTTCGCGAACAACGGGGCGGGCAGCGGCCCCAATCGCAACGGCGCGATCTGTCCGGGTCCGCACGCGGGCTTCGGCTGCTGCCGCTCGAACTTCCACTTCGCGTGGCCGAAGTTCGTGCAGTCCATGTGGATGCGCCGGGGCGGCGGCCTCGCGGCGGTCGCCTACGGGCCGTGCCGCGTGACAGCGGACGTCGGCGGTCGCACGGTGACGCTGGCGATGTCGACGGGCTATCCGTTCGACGGCAAGGTCGAGATCCGCGTCCTCGAAGGCGGCGGCCGTTTCCCGATCTCCGTGCGCATCCCCGGATGGTGCGGCCTGCCGGATGCCGGGCGGTTTCGCACGTTCGCGCGCGACTGGAAGCCGGGCGAGACGGTCGAGCTGGACTTCCCGCAGGCGGTGCGGCTGTCGTTCTGGGAGCGTGACGCCGTGGCGGTGATGCGCGGGCCGCTTCTCTTCGCGCTTCGGATGCCGGCGGAGGAGAAGGCCGTGCCGTGCTACCAGGTTCCGTTCGAGAACCGGTGGATCGAGGGCGAGACCGAATTCCCGCGCAAGGAGATCCGTCCAAAGGCTGACTGGAACTATGCGCTGTTGCTGAGCAAAGACCGCACGCTCGCCGGCGCGACGGTCGAGGACGAGGGCGACGAGGGAATGTTCATCCGCGCCCGCGCCGTGAAGACGGACTTCGGCGGCTGGGGCTATATGCGCGACGGGACGACGGGGCGGGCGGTCGATCCGCCGCCGTCGCCCGTGCCGGATGAGGGCGGGCGCGCGGAGACGGTGACGCTCGTGCCGATGGGGCTGACGGAAATCCGCATCGTGCTCTTCCCGTGGCTGCACGCGCGTGACTGAGGCCGGGATTATGGTATAATTTCGCGCCATGAAGAAGCAGACCATCACCGACAACACCATCGATTCCGACGTGCTGACCTACACGGTCGGCGAAGATCCCGTCCTTGACCTCGCGCTCGCGAAGTGGGACTGCATGGGCACCGCCGCGCACGTGACGATGCTTTCCGAGATGAAAGGGCTGAAGAGGCCGATCGTCACGAAGGCCGAGGCGGCGCGCGTCCGCAAGGAGCTTGCGCGGATCGTCCGTCTCGCCGCCGAGGGGAAGTTCGCCATCCGCGAGGACGACCAGGACGTCCACATGGCCGTCGAGCGGCTGCTGACCGAGACGCTCGGCGACCTCGGCAAGAAGATCCACACGGGCCGCTCCCGCAACGACCAGGTCGCCGTGGACGTGCGCCTGCACATGAAGAGCGAGATCCTCGAGACGGAGAAGGAGGTCTGCGCGCTCGCGGCGGAGCTCTGCTCGTTCGGCTTCGACGCGGGGCCGATCCCGCTTGTCGGGCGCACGCACCTGCAGCCGGCGATGCCGTCCACGGTCGAGATGTGGGCGACGGGCCACGCCGAGATGATCGTCGACCAGCTCGCGAACTTCGAGGCGGCCTACGCGCTCGCCGACCTGAACCCGCTCGGCTCCGCCGCCGGCTACGGCGTGCCGCTGCCGCTCGACCGCGCGCGCACGACGCAGCTGCTCGGCTTCGGCCGCACGCTGCACAACTGCTTCGGCGCGTCGATGGCGCGCGGCGAGTGCGAGGCGAGCCTCCTCTCGGCGCTCGCGCAGCTCATGTGCGTCCTCTCGCGCCTCGCCGAGGACCTGATCCTCTTCTCGATGCCGGAGTTCGCCTACTTCAAGCTGCCGCGCGCCTACTGCACGGGCTCGTCGATCATGCCGCAGAAGTTCAACCCCGACGTGCTGGAGCTCGTGCGCGGCAAGACGGCGCAGGTGATCGGCTGGCAGACGGCGGCCCTGACGCTCCTCCACGCGATGCCGGGCGGCTACAACCGCGACCTGCAGGACGCGAAGCTCCTCTACATGAAGGGCCTGGAGACGACGCGCACGACGCTGCGCATCCTCGCGAAGGTCGTCGCGGGGCTGAAGGTCAACGCGGACAACTGCCGCGAGGCGTTCACGCCGGGCGTCTTCGCGACGGACGTCGCGCTCGCGAAGGTCGCGGCGGGGATGCCGTGGCGCGACGCCTACCACGCGGTGCGCGACCAGTTCGCCGCGCTCTACGAGGGCAAGCCGGCGGAAGTCGCGAACCTCGACCCGGACAGGCAGGTCGCGCTGAAGACGCACGAGGGCACGTGCATGGGCCTTGACCACGAGCTGTACCAGGCGCGCATCTCGGAGGCCGTCGCCTCTGCCGATCGCCGCCTCGCCGCGCTGGAGACGTGCTGCCGGCGGCTCCTGAAGTAGGGTCGATGCGGCGCGAACGCGAGGAACGTCTGCTGGCGGCCTGTCTGCTGAGCGCGGCGGGCGGGTTTACGGACGTCTACTCCTATCTCTTTCGCGGCGGCGTGTTCGCGAACGCCGTGACGGGAAACCTGGTGCTTCTTGGCCTGCGGCTGGCGTCCGGCAACGTCATCGGTGCGTTGCATGGCGCATGCGCCGTCCTGGCCTACGGCGCGGGCGTTGTGTCCGCGAACGCGATCCATGCGCGCTATGCGCACGTCCGCCGCCTGGGCTGGCACCAGGTCGTCCTGTGGATCGAGGCGGCGCTGCTGACGGCCGTCGTCTGCCTGCCGAGCGGCCCCGGCGACTTTGCGGTCGCGGCCGTGATCTCCTTCGTGTGCGCCCTGCAGGTGCAGACGTTCCGCCGCGTCCGCGGGCTACCGTTCGCGTCGACCATGTGCACGGGCAACCTGCGCAGCGGGGCGGACGCCCTCTACCAGTGGATGAGCCGTGCCGATGCGAACGGCCTTGCGAAGGCGCGACACTACGCGCTCGTCATCGTGTGCTTCGTCTCCGGCGTCGTGCTGGGCGCGCTGCTCCTGAAGGGACTGGGCGCGCGCGCGTTCGCCCTCGTCCCCGCGACGCTGGTCGTCGTCTCGCTGCTCGTCCATCGCCGCCCGGCGGCCTGGCTGCGGTGGCTGCGTCGTCGCTAGCGAATAAAACGGCTTTTTGAACCTTAAGAAATCTTAAGGTAAATCTTAAGGTAATCTTAAGGTATCTTTTCTCTTTTTTTGCGATAATGTCCGCGTCTTCAGCAAGAAGGCGGAAAGGCAAGGAGAAAAGATGTTGGCAAAATGCTATTCGGGCGCGGTCAGCGGCGTTGACGCGCAAACGGTCGAGATCGAGGTCTATTCGGCGGTCGGCACGTCGCAGTTCGCGATCGTGGGGCTGCCCGACACGGCGGTGAAGGAGGCGAAAGACCGCATCCCGACCGCGCTCAAGAACCAGGGCCTCGCGTCGAAGAAGGAGTTCGACGTTACGGTCAACCTCGCGCCGGCGGACGTGCGGAAAGAGGGGCCGATCTACGACCTGCCGATCGCCGTCGGCCTCCTGAAGGCGACGGGGCGCATCCGCAACGAGCGGCTGGACGACTATGCGCTCATCGGCGAGCTCGCGCTCTCCGGCGAGGTGCGGCGCGTGCGCGGCATCCTGCCGATGGTGCTGGAGATGAAGCGCATCGGCCGCCGCGCCGTCCTCGTGCCGTACGAGAACGTCGAGGAGGCGAGTGTCGTCGAGGGCATCGACGTCATCCCCGTGCGCGTGCTGCAGGACGCCGTGCAGTACCTGAACGGCGAACGGCTGATCGAGCCGCGCGTGACGGATCTCGCGAGCCTCGTCGCGGCGGATCGCGACGCAGGGGACGACTTCGCCGACGTGAAGGGGCAGGACGGGGCGCGCACCGCGCTGGAGGTCGCCGTCGCGGGCGGCCACAACGTCCTCATGATCGGCAGCCCCGGCTCCGGCAAGACGATGCTCGCGCGGCGCGTGCCGTCCATCCTGCCGCCGCTCACGGTCGAGGAGGCGCTGGAGGTCTCGCGCATCCACTCCGTCGCGGGCGCGGCGAAGGGCGGCGGACGTTTCGTGACGCGGCGGCCGTTCCGCGCGCCGCACCACACCGTCTCGTCGATCGGCCTCCTCGGCGGCGGCACGCATCCCGTCCCCGGCGAAGTCTCGCTCGCGCATCGCGGCGTCCTCTTCCTCGACGAGTTCGCCGAGTTCCCGCGTTCGGCGCTGGAGGTCTTGCGCCAGCCGCTGGAGGACGGGCACGTCTGCGTCTCGCGCGCGGCGGCCGCCTACGACTACCCCTCGACGTTCATGCTGATCGCGGCGATGAACCCGTGTCCCTGCGGCTACTACAACGACCCGACCCACGCCTGCCGCTGCTCGCCGAACGCGATCATGAAATACCAGAGCCGCATTTCGGGTCCGCTTCTCGATCGCATCGACATCCAGATCGAGGTGCCGCCCGTCGAGGCGCGGCGGCTGCCGCTGGAGAAGCCGGGCGAGCCGAGCGCGGCCATCCGCGAACGGGTGCTGGCGGCGCGGGCGATCCAGTCCGCGCGCTACCGGGGGATGCCGGGCGTCCACACGAACGCCGAGGTGCGGGGACGTGACCTCGCGGACGTCTGCCGTTTCACGCGCAAGGACTGCGAAGACCTCGTGCGCGTCATCGAGCGGCTGAACCTGTCCGCCCGCGCCTACGACAAGGTGCTGCGCGTCGCGCGGACGATCGCCGACCTCGCGGGGGCGGAGGCCGTCACGCCGGAGCACCTGCACAACGCGCTGCTCTATCGGCGTATGGACAACGAGGAGAACTCCTTTTGGATTTAAGTCGCCGCCCGACGAACGGGCGCGGACACACAAACCACAACAAAGCAAAACAAGGAAAGGAACACAGACCATGAACACCACACCGAACACATCCTCCGCCACGGTCGCCCGCGCGGCGACGGCGCGCGGCCCGTACCGCCCGAACCTGACGTTCTACCATCCGAACGCCAAGGGCACGGGATGCGCACTCTCGATGAACCTCCATCCGGCGCACGATGACGTCGACGGCAGCATCATGATGAAAGTCGCGAACCAGTCGTCCGTCGGCGACAGCCGAGGACCGAGACCGACCTACGCGCGATTCGACTGGGAAAAGGCGATCTGCGTGAAGCTCGACTTCAACGACCTCTGCCAGATCCTGATGGTCTTTCGCGGTGTCTGCGAGTCGATCGGCGAGGGGCGCGGCCTCTACCACCGCTCGCCGAAGGCCGCGACGCGCATCGTCCTGCGGCATCTCGTCGAGCCGGTCTCCGGCTACTCGCTCGAGCTTTACCGCACGCCGGTCAGCGGCACGGGCGAATCGCGCGCGCATCTCCTTCTGACGGCGGCGGAGGCGCACGGGCTTTGCGAGGCCATCGCGGGCTCGATGTCCGTCATCTGCTTCGGCATCCCGATGGTGATTGCGCACGATACCACAGCCTATCAGGAAAGCGTCCGGGAGGCTCGTCATGTGGTCGCGGCGTGAGGCGGCGAACGTCGGCGTCGTGCGCGGCGCGTGGGGCGAGGACGTTGCGGCGGACTTCCTGCGCCGTCGCGGCTACCTGATCGTCGACAGCAACGCCTGTCCCGTCGAGAAGGATCGGCGGCTGGAGATCGACCTCGTTGCGTGGGACGAGTCGACGGACACGATGGTCTTCGTCGAGGTGAAGCAGCACGCGACGCTCACGTCCCATGGGCGTCGCCTGCGCAGCGTGGACCGGCGCAAGCGCGTCAACCTGCGCCGCGCCTGCAACGCCTGGCGCCGCGTCAACAAGTGGCGCGGCAGCTTCCGGTTCGACGTGATCGAGATCTACGGTACGCCCGAAGGCGGGCGCCCCGTCATCGACCACATCGAAAAGGTCGATCTCTTCGCGAAGCCCGGCCGCTTCGTGAAATGGGATTGAAAGGCAACGAAAAAGGAGTTTATCGTCCTATTTGTCTTATCTGTCCCATTTGTCCTAACCCAACTCCCAACCCTCAACCCAACAGAAAGGAACCTAACCATGAAACTGACAACGGCACTTGAAGAAGTCATGAAGACCATCCGCAAGGAATTCGGCGAAATGTCGATCCTGCGGCTCGGCGATGCGGCCGACCAGTCGGTCGAGGCGATCTCGACCGGCGCGCTCTCGCTTGATCTCGCGCTCGGCGTGGGCGGCCTCCCGCGCGGGCGCATCGTCGAATGCTACGGACACGAGTCGTCCGGCAAGACGACGCTCGCGCTGCATGTCGTCGCGAACGCCCAGAAGGCGGGCGGCACGGCGGCGTTCATCGATGCGGAGCATGCGCTCGACCCGACCTACGCGAAGAAGATCGGCGTCGATCTCGAAAACCTGATCGTCTCGCAGCCGAACTCCGGCGAGGAGGCGCTCACGATCTGCGAACAGCTCGTGCGCTCCGGTGCGGTCGATGTCGTGGTCGTCGATTCGGTCGCGGCCCTGACGCCGCAGGCGGAGATCGACGGCGACATGGGCGACGCCCACGTCGGCCTCCAGGCGCGGCTCATGTCGCAGGCGATGCGCAAGCTCACCTCGACGCTCGCGCAGACGAAGACGCTCTGCATCTTCACGAACCAGGTGCGCGAGAAGATCGGCGTCATGTTCGGCAGCCCGGAGACGACGCCGGGCGGCAAGGCGCTCAAGTTCTACGCGACGTGCCGTCTGCAGGTTCAGCGCATCGGCGCGATCAAGAGCGCGTCCGGCGAGGTCGTCGGCAACCGCACGCGCGTGAAGGTCGTGAAGAACAAGGTCGCCGCGCCGTTCACGGAGGCGGAGTTCGACATCCTCTACTCGTGCGGCATCTCCTATGAGGGGTCGGTTCTGGACGCGGCGCTCGCGCGCGGCCTCGTCGAGAAGCGCGGCAGTTGGCTCGCCTATGGCGACCGGCAGCTCGCACAGGGCTCGCTCGCGGCCATTGCCTACCTGAAGGAGAATCCGGCGTTGACGGACGAGATCGTCGCGCGCGTCCGCGAGACGCCGGTCAATCCCGCGTTGTCAAAAGCCCGAAAGGCGGCATGAGCCATGAAGACGGCGTTGACCGAACGGCACGTTCAGGCCATCTGGTATGACGCGGCGCTGCGTCCGCGACGGCTTGTCACCCGTCGCGGCAGTGAGGTCGTCGTCGTGAGTCCGGGCGAATGGAACGCGGGGCCGGGGCCTGACTTCCGTCGGGCCGTCCTGGAGCTTGGGCCGGAGCGTCGCCGCGTCGTCGGCGATGTCGAGGTGCATCTGGCGCCGAGCGATTGGGACTTCCACGGACACGGCGCCGACCCGAACTACCGCAACGTCATCGCGCACGTGACGTGGCGGGGTGGCCCGCCTCCGACGACGCTGCCGCCGGGCGCGGTGTCGATCTGGCTCGGACGGTTCGTGACGGCCGACCTGTCGTTTGCGCCCGAGCAGATCGACCTCACGGCCTATCCGTTCGCGCGGCTGCCGCTGGCGGGACGCCCCTGCGAACGCGAACTCGCGCACGACCCCGACCGGGCGCGTGCGGTTCTGGCTGCCGCCGGACGCCACCGCCTGCGGATGAAGGCGCGGCGGCTCGCGGGGCGCCTGTGCGAACGGGTGCAGCGCACGGCATTGACGGCGGATCGCGCGCCGGGGCGCGTGGACGCGGCGCGGCGGCAGGTCTTCTACGAGGAGGTGATGACGGCGCTTGGCTACGCGAAGAACGCGGCACCGTTTCGGCGCGTGGCCGAGCGCGTGCCGCTGGACAGCCTGCCGCCGGAGCCGGACGCGGCGCGCACGGCGTTTCGGGTGGCGGGCGCGTTCGAGGACTGGGACCGCGCCGGCGGACGTCCGCAGAACGCGCCGGAATGCCGCCTCTCGCAGGCGGCCGCGCTCTTCACGGAGTCGCCGCTCATGTCCCTGTGCGCCGCCGAGGACTTCTCGAAGGACGCCTGCCGCACGATGGTGCGCGAGATGTGCGGCGTGCGGCGGCTCACGGTAGACGGGGTGCGCGGACGGTGGATGGGGCGCGGACGCGCGGCGGCGATTCTCGCGAACGTCATTGCGCCGTTTGCGCTCGCCGAGGAGCGCATCGCCGAAATCCCGGACTGGCTGCCGCCGGAGGATGTGTCGGAGCCTGTCCGCCTCACGGCGTTCCGCCTGTTCGGCCGCGACCACAATCCGGTGGCGTTCTACGCGACGAACGGGCTGCTGATCCAGGGGCTGCTCCAGATCCATCGCGACTGCTGCCTGCCGTTTCATCCCGACTGCGCGCCGTGTCCGCTAGGGCGCGGTACCGTTTGACGGGGCTGTGTCGCGGCGTCGAACCGAGAAAGGGGGATATTTGCTATAATGTGAACCTCAAAAAGGAAGTTGTCTGTGCATGCGTCCCTAGCCGATGTGATTGCCGATACGGCACTGAACTCGCTTGAAGCCAACGCGAGCCGCGTGTCCGTCGAGCTTGTCGAGGACGGGACGGCGATTTCGGTGGTCATTGCCGACAACGGCCGGGGGATGGATGCCGCCACGTGTCGGCTGGCGTTTGAGCCTTCCTGCACCGAGATTGGCAAGCACCCCGCGCGCAAGGTTGGGCTGGGTCTTCCGAACCTGAAGCGGCTTTGCGAGAGATGCGGCGGCTCGTGTTCGCTCGACTCCGAACCCGATGTCGGGACGACGCTTGCCTATCGTTTCGACGCGCACAGCCCAGACTTGCCGCCGCTGGGGGATGTCGCCGCTGCGGTGACGGTGCTGTTCAACTTCCCCGGCGAGTTTGAGCTTGTCTTCACGCATCGCAGGGGCGACGCGGCGTATTCGGTCGTCCGTTCGGAGCTGGCCGCCGCCGTTGGCAGCCTTGAGACGGTCGAGGGCCTGTCGCTCGCCCTGGAATTCCTTCGTGGTCAAGAGACTGCCGTCCTACCACCGCATTTATATAAATGCGGTGGTAGGGTTGAATCGCCCCAAAGCCATTTTCTTTGAAACAACAGACGTCCCATGCTACACATCATTGCCACACCCATTGGAAACCTTGGCGACCTCTCGCCACGCGCCGTCGAGGCGTTCAGGTCGGCGTCCGTCATCGCCTGCGAGGACACGCGGCGAACCTGGCAGCTGCTGACGCACTTCGGCATTCCGAGGCCTTCCGAGATGTTCTCCTATCGCCAGGGGAACGAAGACCGCATCGCCGAGAAGGTTCTGGCGGATCTCGCGTCCGGCAAGGAGGTCGCGCTCTGCTCGGACGGCGGCTACCCCGGCATCTCCGACCCCGGCTACCGCCTGATCCGCACCTGCGCGCAGCAAGGCGTCGCCTATGAGGTGATCCCCGGCGCGAGCGCGGTCAACGTCGCCCTGCTGATGAGCGGACTCTCGACGTCGTCGTTCACGTTCCGGGGCTTCCCGCCGCGCGGGCCGGGCGCGCTCCGCAACTGGTTCCGGGAGGACGCGGACCGGGAGCACACGCTCGTCTGCTACGAGTCGCCGTTTCGGATCGCCGCGACGCTGGAGGCGGCGCTGGACGCGCTCGGCGACCGGGAGGCCGCCGTCTGCATCGAGCTGACGAAGCTCCACGAGCGCGTGTCGCGCGGCTACCTGTCCGACTTGGTGCGGGAATACCGGGGCGCGAAGGTGAAGGGCGAGGTCGCGCTCGTGATCGCGGGCTGCAACCCGAAGTTCGCGCGGCGGGCGGCGGCGACGCCCCCGGACGGCGGCAGAGATGGTATAATGTCCGCATGAAGAGAATAGGCATCATCGGCGCGGGGCGCTTCGGCATGTCGCTCGCGGAATCGCTCTCGAACGCGGGCGCGGAGGTGATTCTCATCGACCGGAACCGTCCCGCGATGCAGCAGGCGAACGAGTTCGCGACGGCGCTCCAGGGCGACGCGACCCAGCCGCGCGTCCTGGAGGAGGCGGGCTTCGGCGAGTGCGACGTCGTCGTCGTCGCGATCGGCTCGAACATGGAGGCGTCGATGATGGCGACGGCGAACTGCAAGGAGCTGGGCGTGCCGAACGTCGTCGCGAAGGCGACGAGCGAGCTGCACGGCAAGATCCTGCGCCGCATCGGCGCGGATTCGGTCGTCTATCCCGACCGCGACTCGGCGCACCGCCTTGCGCGCGCCATTGCGAACCACGACGTCGTCGACTTCCTGGAGGTCTCCGAGGGCTACTCGATCGCGGAGATCGACGTGCCGGACGGCGTGCGCGGCCAGACGCTCGCCGAGGCGGACCTCCGCCGCAAGACGGGCGTGACGGTGCTCTGCATCCGCCGCGCGGACTCCGACCCGAAGAAGCCGCGCAAGGTCATCTTCCCGCAGGCGAGCGACGTGATGGCGTCCGACGACCGCCTCATCGTCTTCGGCGAGACGAAGAAGCTCGACGAGCTGTCCTGACGATGAGCCGGCTTGTCATTCGCGGTCGCAAGACGATTTCCGGGACGCATCGCGTCTCGGGCAACAAGAACGCGGCGCTGCCGATGGTCGCGGCGGCGCTCCTGACGTCCGAGCCCGTCACGATCCGCAACCTGCCCGCCATCGACGACGTGGCGCGGATGCTCGACGTGGCGCGGAGCTTCGGCGCGCAGGTCGTGCGCGACGCGGCGGCGGGCGCGGTCACGGTCACGGCGGCGAAGCTGCGGTCGGCGCGGATCTCGCCCGAGCTCGCGGCGAAGATCCGCACGAGCTTCCTCTTCGCGGGCCCGCTCCTCGCGCGGCTCGGCCGCGCCTCGCTGCCGCCGCCCGGCGGGGACGCGATCGGCCACCGCCGCCTCGACACGCATTTCGCCGGCTTCAAGGCGCTCGGCGCCAAGGCGTCCGTCGGCAAGAAGTCGCTTGCGCTGAAGGGCGCGCTGAAGGGCGCGCGCATCCTCCTCGACGAGGCGTCCGTGACGGCGACGGAGAACATCCTGATGGCGTCCGTCCTCGCGAAGGGGCGGACGGAGATCTACAACGCGGCGTGCGAGCCGCACATCGTCGACCTTGCGAACATGCTCAACGCGATGGGCGCGAAGGTCGCGGGCGCGGGCACGAACCGGCTCGTCGTCGAGGGCGTCGAGTCGCTGCACGGGTGCACGGCGACGGTCGGCTGCGACTACATCGAGGCCGGCAGCTACCTCGTCGCGGCGGCCGTGACGGGCGGCGAGCTGACGCTGACGGGCGTCGACCCCGCGCCGTTCGAGGTGCTGGCCGGGCCGTTCGCGCGCTTCGGCGTGACGTGGACGCTCGACGCGGCGGCGGGGACGCTCCGCTACGTGCCGCGCAAGCGGCTGCGGATGAAGTACGACCTCGGCGACGCGATCCCGTCGCTCGCGGACGGCACGTGGCCGGCGTTCCCGTCCGACCTCCTGTCGATCCTCATCGTCCTCGCCACGCAGGCGCGCGGCACGTGCCTCTTCTTCGAGAAGATGTTCGAGTCGCGCCTCTACTTCGTCGACCACCTGCGGCAGATGGGCGCGAAGATCGTGCCGTGCGACCCGCACCGTGTCGTCGTCACGGGGCCGTCGGCCCTGACGGGCGGCACGGTCACGTCGCCGGACATTCGGGCGGGCATTGCGCTCGTCATCGCTGCGCTCTGCGCGAAGGGCGAGACGACGATCCTGAACGCCGAGTCGATCGACCGGGGCTACGTCTCGGTCGAAAAGGCCCTCGGCGCGCTCGGCGCGGATATCGAGAGAAGGTGACGCGACGAATCGTGCTGGCGACCAAATTAACGACGCTTCGTTTCAGAATGAGAGGCTAACGTTTTTATGGTATAATGCGCACATGAAAATGAAAATCATGTGTGCATGGCTTCGCGGGCTTAGTTGCTTGGCGTGCCTGGTCGCAGGATTGTGCAACGTCGGTTCGACTGCGCTTGCGGCGGGTGCAGATAACGCTTACGTCTCGGTTTACAGCATGGAAGCGTCTGCGGCGTACGCCATTGACAATGACATCTATCTCTTGTCCGAGCAGTTGAGCAGTCCGGTGCCAGAACTTTTCGTTAGCGTTTCGGCAAAGGATCCTTTTGTCTTGGTTTCGCCTGAATCCGGAAATGTCCGGCTGGCGCCTGGAAGAGGCTGTGGATATCGGGTGCGTGACGAGTCGGGCTCGGAGGATTCGTTTTCTGGGATGATTCACGCTGTGAAACTGGATATTGCACCTGCCGAGAAGTATGTTTGCTGGAAGGCGTCGAGTTCTACTTTGGAGTTGACCTCTGACAGTGCCCCAGAAGGGGTGGTTGTCTGGTCGAGCGTTCCTGCGGGCATCAGCGGTCGCGGGCGTACGATTTCCTTTAGCCCCAACCGGCTTTCTCCAGGCACCTATACGGTGACGGCGAGATTGGCGAGATTCCCGAATTACAAAGACACTTGCATCGTGCATGTCGTTAAAGTCGAGTTGGTGACGCCCAGCGGGGATCCTGTTTCAGCTCCTTCGGATTCGGGTGACGGGCAGAACGAGTTTACCTACTCGTCCGATTCGCCGGGTGTCCTGACCATGAACCTGAAGGCAAAGGTGACGCCGGCGGGTTCGGCCTCAGGCGTGAAGGATTCCTGTTTCTTTCGCGTTGACTTCATAAGGAATTCTGTCATGGCGTGGAATGCGACCAGCCCTTCAGGAAGGGCCGCTGTCAGCGGCGATTCGCTAGTAGCCACGGTGACGTTTACTGGCTTGCCGGTCAACAATTCTGATTTTGGCAAAAAGAAGGCTTTAGTCTATTTCGGTGGCATTCTTTGCGATGAGAAGGACTATGAGGTGTTCTTTCCAAAGGAGGCGAAGAACCATCCGATCGGTCAGCCCGACAGCCCGAACTGGTTCTACTATTGGAAGCAGACTTCAGCCAATAGTGCCAGCACAAGGCTCGTTTATACGAACGCTACGAGAAGCTTTTACCATTATTTCAAAGACAGGACGATATTCATTGCGAATGATGCTTCGAAGACGCAGATTGCATCATGGGGAAGTCCGAGAGGCATCGATTGCTATGCATGGACAGTAGCTCACGAATCAAAACATCATTTGCAGACTGTGAATTTCTGGCCAGTGCAATGGAATGCCGACATGGATGATGACCGCGACTGGCTTCCTAATGATAAAGAGACGAATTATATGCAAGGTCGTGCGTATTCACCTCTGAATCGAGCCACTTACCCAGACGTTTATGGTTATGGCGAAGATCCGATTCCCGACATCGAAGATATTGATATGAGACAGCAGGTGCAACCATATGAATTGGATGTCCTTTGGTCTAATGGGCGGGCAAATTCTGAAGACTGGGCTAATTCTGGGAAGCAGACGATAAAGTCCTATTGAAAGAAGGATTTTTTGTATGAAGGTTCTTTTAGTCATTGTTGGAATTTGTATCACAATAGAACTGTTGGCGGCATCTAAAATTGAATTGATGCAGGATACAACAGAGGAGGTGCTAACGCAACAGATGCTCGCTAAGTTTGCGGATGTCGTTGTTCGGAAAGATGCAAACCGAGCGTTGTCATTGTTGACAGAATTGGACTCAATTAAAATCTGGAGTTTTGGCGCTGGTGTGGGGCCAACTACGTCTCGTTCACTTCAGTGCAGCATTGTAAGGTGGATGTGTAATTCAGGGATAAAGATTCAATTCGCAAGGGAAAGTGAACCAGTGGACTTTGGTTTGAGTAATTCGAGTTGGCGGTGTGCGTTTGATTTTACGGCGATAGATTGTGAAGGTGTGCTCGGTTTGCTGCACGACCAGAATCCTGCGAAACGATTGTTGGGAATGCGAAAATCAGAAAAGATGCAATCTTTGGAAAAATCTATTTGTGAAGCTCTTCAATACATAGCACAGCATGACGATTATTTCCAAATCGTCAGGATACGCCCGGACAACTTGATTGACGCGCCGCCCCCTATGGGGTTGACGTTAAATGAACTTGTTCTTCCTCTTCGGGAAGAAGCCACGCGCATCCTCTCTGAAAATGGAATTCTTTGCCATCAGGATGTTGATTATAGAGCTCGGTCTGCCGTGAGCAGTATGGCCTGCAAATGGGCGAACTGCCCAGAGCGACAGTGGGCGTTTGAGGATGCGATTTCGCTTCTTAATCCCAATGGGCCTAGCGCACTTGCCGTTCGCACAATGGGGGTTTATGCGCACCCGAAATCGGCTTATGCAGCTTTTCTTCGAGCTATGCCAGATGATGCCCGACATCTGCCAAGCAGTTCGGCTGAAGTGGCGGTATTGCTCAAACGGTTAACCCTTGCTACAGCGTTGTCGCAAAAAATTGATGCAATTGTCCTATTGGGGCGTTGCCGGGACAAGACGGCGATTCCTAGTCTTATTGCGCTATTACAAAAGTCGAAACGGGGCAGTCCGACTGATGATTGTGAAGAAGGCTCCGTTATCCGTCGCACGGTTGTTGGGGCTCTTGGAGAAATAGGGGATGCGTCGGCGTTAAAAGATCTCATGCGCATATATGAGGACAAATGGGAGTGTCCAAGTGTTCGAGATGCAAGCATGGAGGCTGTACGGCGCATAAAGTCAAGAAATGATGGAGGTGTAAAATGATGCGCGAACTCGCTCTTATTCTAATGACAATGACAGCTTTTGTTTGTTCAGCTGCAGGAAAGCGTGGCTTTGAGTGGACGCTGTCGGTCTGGACGGAGACGCTGTCCTGGACGGAGGACAAGGGATTTCACCTGACGTTTCGGTCTTGGAACAAGCCCTCGCTGGCGATTCAAAGGGACGACGGCAGATATGATTACGTCCACCCCACTGGGGCGGGTGTGTCGCTTCAGCGAGGAAAGCGGTACATGTTGACGAATGGGCGGGGGCGCAGCCAGTTCTTCAAAGTCTGCGCACTGCCGCTCAATGAACCGGGCTTTGCCGTGCCATCGACGTTTCCGACTAAACATGATGTCTTGACGTTTGAGCATGCTGAACGTATTTCGCGCAACGGGAAAATGCAGCATGAGCGATACGTCGTCTCGTCCGAGGGCGACGTGTATGACTGTGAGGCGAAATCTCTAACCAAGCGAACCATGCCGATGATCCTTCCGAACCCATGGACACCGCCGGACATCAAAGTGCGGAAAATCGTCCGTGAGGTGGCTGACTGGCACTTGAATCTCGCGCGGGAATCGCGGGATGCGGCACGGAAAGAACTGAAACAGCTGAAAATGCGAACGCCTTTGATTGAAAATGTGACAAACACCGTCTGCTATTCGACAGCAGGTCGCTTTGGCGCGGAAGAAGTCCGGAAGATGACCAAAGACGGGAAATTGACGCCCGTTTTGGAAGAACTCATTTCGCAGTTTAACCCAGAAAGAAGTCGAGCGGGAAAGTGGGCTCAGTTATATGTGGATAAGGGCGTGATGCGGATTGTTGGTCTGACAGAGCGTTTTGGCGATGGGTCTCGGCGACAATTCTGGTTTTATCCGTCTGAAGCGATTAACTTGGTGATAGATGAGTTTACGGGAGGAAAGATGACAATCGTGTACCATTACGACACAGAGGGGAATTGGGTCTGGCAGATCAAGATGCGCGATAACAAGGCATTCCAGTTCTGGCGGGGCGAGAACGGGCGGATTGAAGAGAGTGCTGACCTTGAACTCGCGCAGAAGCTGGCCGAGCAGGCGACGATCGAGAACGTCGAGTAGCGCGCGGCGATTGGACTGAGGTATGTTCAGGCGGACGATTTTCCTTTTCCTTCTGCCGTTGGCGGGGCCGGGCGTTTCCGCTCCTGTGAAGGATGTCCGTCCGGGCTTTGGCTACGCGGGGCGGCTCGAACCCTATCCCACCTCAACGGAACTTCGTCTGCGGATGGCAAAGTTCGGCATGACGGCGGGGTGGTTCCGCCGGGACGAGCTGCCGGAGGGCTACGTGCGGTTCTCGCGTCCGCAGGTCAACGAGCTGCCGTATCTGCTCTTCTCGCCGAAGCGGAGCGCGACCCCAGCCCCGATGGTGGTCTACTTCGGCGGCACGGGCGAACAGGGCACGAACCTCGTCGTCCAGTTCCGCCAGACGACGCTCTTCTCCCGCCTGACGGCGCCCGAATTCCAGAAGCGGCATCCGTGCTACGTCTTTGCGCCGCTGATGCCGAAAGGCGCCGTCATGCGGGCGGCCCTGCCGGGTTCGAGCAAGCTCGCGGACTTGACGTGCGACGCGATGTACGCCGTGATCGCCACGCTGAAGTCTCCCAAGGTCGATACGAACCGTCTGTACGTAACGGGTCTTTCCTGGGGTGGCGTCGCCGCGTTCGAGTTGTCGTGCGGTTTCCCCGGACGCTTTGCGGCGTGCGTGCCGACGTCGTGCATTCAGAGTCCCGCTCGGATTCCGAAGACCTCGCCGGGAAACTACTGGATGCTGTACAACGAGAACTCCTACCAAGGTGCAGCCTCTCAGCGGGCGCTCCGCCGAATCGAGGAGATTGTCCGCAGCGGCGGCGGCGACTTTCGGCGTTCGACGTTCCCCGACCGAGGGCATGACGCCTGGAGCAAGGCGTGGAGCGAGGATGCCGTCTGGGAATGGGTGTTTGCCAAGGGCGCGTCCCGAACGAACGCCCAAGACGGCCGTGCACGTGTCGTCGCCCTGGCCAAGTGCGCGGCGAGCGTCCCCGGCGCGGATGCCGGACACGGGCCGGAGCGCATCGTCGACGGACTGGACGCCACGGCCTACGTCTCGGCTCGTCCGGCGTGTCGCGGTGATCGCGTGGAGATAGTCTTCCCCGAACCTGTTCGCGGAAAGTTCCGCATCGTGTCCGGCCTGAAGAACGGTAGCCAGCGGCTCGGCAACGCCGTCGTCGAGGCTTCCGCCGGAGGCGGAAAGTGGCATCGCGTCGGCCTGTTCTCCGAACGGCGCGGAGAGGTTCGGTTCACGTTGCGACGTTCGGCTGACCGTCTGCGCATCGTCTTTGTCGGAGACCGCCCGATGGTCATGGTCATTCGAAAGATCGTTCCGGAGGACGGATGAAGCTTCGTGACGGACTCCTTGTCAGCCTTGCGGTTGCGACGGTCGCGTGCGCGCTTCCGCAGGACGCGCGGCTTGTGCGCCGAGGCGTCCGCCTGGCGACATCGTGGCGGGACGGCTTCCGCAGCACGGGCGAATACGTTGATGCGGCTCGGCGAATGGCCGCGCGGGCACAGGCGTCTGGCAAGTCGGTCGCCTACTGCTGTTCGCGCGGCCATGAACTGCTTCCCGTTGATCGGTCGCGCGTTCTGGCGATGTCCTGGGCGACGGCGCCGAAGCCCGTGAAGTTCGGCGCCGTGCCGGAACTGACCGACGCAGATGCAATCGTCGCTCCATCCGACAGTTCGTGGGCTTGCGCGGAGTTGCCCGCGCAAGGCTATCGCATCCTCGATTCGGGCGGCGGCCTTCATTTATGGGCGAGAGGATCGGATTGGACTTCATCATCGTTCACAGGTTCGCCGCCCAGACCTTGGCGCGGCGAACTCATGTCGACGTTGGCACTTGGCTTGGTGGTCGCCGCATTCGTTGCCATCGGTGGCTTTGAAGGTTTGGTTTGGGGGCTTCTGGCCTTGTCCGTGTCGATGTTCCTTGCTGTGGCAGGGTTGCATTGGACAGGCTGGACGTGTGCGGCTGTCAGTCTTGCCGTTGCCTTGGGCCTTGTCGCGCGGCTGTCGGCCTCTGCGAAAAGAGGCAGAAGTCGATGGCTTTGCGTGGGGGGTGCGTTGTGCCTTTTCGTCGCCTACGGGGCTTTGGCGTTGACGCACACGTTCGTCGCGCCGAACGGATTGGGGACGGTTGGCGGAAAAGCCAAGTTGCTGTTGCTCGCGGCAGGGTTTCCAACTGGATTCTTCACGGACGGTACCTTTGCGCCGTATCAGCCGACCTATCCGCCGGGGGCGGCGATGCTGGTGCTGTGGGGCTATTCGCTGGCGAACGCGAGCGGCGAGTGGCTGATTCAGCTCGTGCCGTGCCTCTGGATGTCCGCGCTGTGCGGCTTCCTGCTCTCCCGCGCGCCACCGTGGCCGGGGCGGCTCCTGGTGGTCGCATTCTTTCTGACGCCGCTGACGGTTCGGCTCGCGACGCTGTTCTATCCGGAATGTCTTGTCGGGCTGTGCGTTCTCGTGGGCTGGGAGCGCATCCGGCGCGATTCGCTCGATTGGCTGGGGTGGCTTGTCCTGGGCGCGTCCGGCTGGTTCAAGAACGAGGGTCTGATTTATTTTGTCTCTCTGGCGGTCGCGGTGTTTCTGTTGCGTTCTTCGGATTTGCGCATTCGGCTTCTGCTGCGCATTGTCAGCGGTGCGCTGTTGCCGGTTGCCTGGCAGTGCGGGTGTCGGCTGGCGGGTGCCTCGCTTGACGGCTATGTGCCGCTTTGTCAGATGAGCGTGGCGAAAGGCTTCGCGGCGTTCACACGGATGGTGCGGTATGCGCTATTGGAGCCGTGGCGTTATGGCTTCGCCTTTCCCGTTGGATTGGTTGTGCTTGCCCGTCGTTCTTGGCGTGGGCCTTCTGCACTTGGAGCGGTCTGTCTGGGCGTGGTATTCATGGTCGGCTGCTTCGGAGCAATTTTCGCGCTCAGCGGAGCTGCCGACTTCAACTGGCACCTCGACAGCGTGGAGCGACTGCTTTGGGTTCCCGCGCTGTTGCTCGTGCGCGAGATCGTGGATGCCCTTGAAAACGAGGCATGTGCGCAAACTGAACCTCGCCGTATTCCGCTGAGGCCCGATTTTTGGTAAAATACGCGCACTTATGAAAAGGTTGATTGCGTTTGCCGTCCTCGTGGGGGCGGCGGCCGCCTTTGCGGCGGATGTGACCGAAGTCCGGGTCAAGGCCCTGGACGGATTCGGCGGCGACACGTCGTTTGTCGCGAGCCGCTGTCAGGTGAAGGCCGGAAAGCCCTATGACCCCGTGACGGTGACGCGCGACGTCACGTCCCTCAAGGACTCCGGCGAGTTCGAGGACATCACGGCCGACGCCCAGCGCGTGGCGGACGGCGTGGAGGTCACGTACTACGTGAAGCGCAAGATGCGCTATGCGGGGCCGCTCGTCATTGAGGGCAACGAGGCGCTGAGCGAGTCGAAGATCGCCGGCGAGGCGGGACTGAAGGACGGCTACCTCTACGGGGAGTCCGACCTCGCGGCGGCGGCGGCTCGCGTCCGGCTCGCCTACCAGAAGAAGCACTACGCCGACGCGAAGGTCATGTTCCGCACGAAGATCATCTCCGGCAACGACGTGAACGTCGTCTTCACGATTGACGAAGGCGCGCGCCAGAAGGTGGCGGACTACGTCTTCGAGGGCACGCCCCACGCCGTGGACGTCTCCGCCTGGCGGTCGCTGAGCCTCGGCGGCGAGCTGGACGAGGGGACGTTTGACGTGGCCGAACTGCACGAGGCGATCAATGACCTGCCGTGGTGGAACCCGATGGGCTGGTTCTCCGACAGCCCCGTGACGAAAGACCAGCTCGCGCAATGCTGCGACAAGCTCGCCGAGGTCTACCGCAACCACGGCTATCTTGACGTGAAGGTCGAGGGTCCGCGCCGCGTCCCGGCGGGGGAGGGCAAGGTGAACCTCGTCTTCACGTTCACGGAAGGCGTCCAGTACCGCGTCGGCAAGACGCAGGTGACGGGCGTGACGCGCTATTCGGCGGATGACGTCGCGGCGCGCAGCGCGCTGCCGGTGGCCGGGGCGATCGCCGGCGAGAAGGCGCTCGCGGACGCGGCGCACCGCATCGAGGTCGCCGTCGGCTCCGGCGATTCGGGCCTCGCCGACTCGCGCGTCGACGTGCGGCGCATCCCGACGGACGATCCGTCCGTCGTCAACGTCGTCTTCAAGGTGAGCGAGGGCGTGCCGGTCGTGCTGAACGAGGTGAAGATTCGCGGCAACGACTACACGATGGACAAGGTGATCCGCCGCGAGATCGCGCTGGGTCCGGGCGACCGCATGCTCGCCGACCGCGCCGAGCGCTCGCAGAAGCGACTCGAGAACCTCGACTACTTCGGGCGCGTGCGCTACTATTTGGAGCCGACGGGGCTCGGCAAGGACGCGAACGGCGCCGAGTCCCGCGATCTCGTCTATGAGGTCGAGGAGAAGAACACGGGCTCGTTCATGGTCGGCGTCGGCGCGTCGACGGTCGATTCCGTCTACATTTCCGCCGAAGTGAACCAGAACAACTTCGACCTCTTCGCGCCGTCGAAGCTCTTCCGTGGCGCGGGGCAGAAGGGCCGCGCCTACGTGGCGTGGGGCCCGCGCTACCAGTCGGCCGAGCTCGGCTTCGTCGAGCCGCACCTCTTCGGCCGCATGCTGGAGCTTTCGGTCGACCTCTACCGCCGTCTGCGCTGGTATGACGAGTACGACCTCATCCGCACGGGCGCGATGGTCTCGTTCGCGTATCCCGTGAAGTTCTGGCCGACGTGGGAGCCGTTCGGTCGCTTCGGCATCGGCCTCTCCGGCGAGTACATCGAGTTCGACGACGTCGACGGCGGGCTTTACGCCTGGGGCGAGGACGAGGTCCGCCTCTTCGAGCGGGAGGCGCACGAGCACGGCGACGTCTTCGAGCCGGTCGTGCATCTCTACTGGTCGAAGGACGGCCGCGACAACTTCCGCATCCCGACGCGCGGCTACCGCACGCGCGTGTTCCTCGACGTCGCGCCGGCGGGCGACAACCAGTACTGGCGCTTCGGCGTCAACCACCGCAACTACTTCAACGTCTGGCGGCAGCTGCTCGGCGCGAACGTCGATCACGTCCTCATGGTCGCGCTGCGGGCGGAGACGATCGACGCGTTCTCGGACGACCTGCCGATCTACAACCGCATGTTCCTCGGCGGCCCGAAGTCGATTCGCGGCATTGAGTACCGCAACGTCTCGCCGATGGTGCGGCGCGTGGACGGGCATGACGACTGGGCCCCGTGGGGCGGCCAGACGCTCTTCTGCATGAACCTCGAGTACACGATCCCGGTCGTCAAGATGCTGCGCTTCGCCGTCTTCTCGGACGTCGGCTCGGTCGGCGAGGACGTCTGGGACCTCGACTTCTCGGACACGTTCGCGTGGACGGTCGGCTGCGGCTTCCGCCTCGACATCCCGATGTTCCCGATCCGCCTCGACTTCGCGACGCCGGTCGAGAAGCCCGAACACGCCGAGGAGGAGGTCTTCTCGTTCACGGTCGGGTATGACTTCTAAGAAATAGTCGAATAATCGAATTGGTGAATTTTCGAATTGGCGAATTATCGAATAATCGAATCAACGAACTGATCAAATAAGGAAAACAAGAAAATGAAGAAACTCGCATTCACGCTCGTTCTGCTCGCGGCTTTCGCCGCCTCGGCGGAGATGAAGGTCGGCACGGTCAACCTGATGCTCCTCATCCGCAACCACCCGAACTACGACGCCAACAAGGAGCTTTTGACCTCGACGGACAAGGACTACCAGAAGAAGGTCGAGGCGATCAAGTCCGAGGGCGAGAGCCTTCAGGCGGAAGGCAAGAAGATCGCCGAGCAGCTGCGCAACCCGATGCTCGCGGCGAAGGCGAAGGCCGATGTCGAGAAGCAGCTCATGGACATCCAGCAGAAGCTGATGGGCATCGAGCAGCGCTATCGTGCCGAAGTCGCGCGCTGCCGACAGGACCTGCAGGATCTGGAGGGGCGGCTCCTCAAGACGACGACGGACGACCTGCGCAAGCGGCTCGCGAAGTTCGCCGAGAAGAAGGACTACGACCTCATCCTCGACAAGACCGCCGCGCCGTTCGCGAAGGCGAAGTACGACGTGACGGACGAGATGCTGCAGGAGCTGGGCGTCGAGCCCAAGAACGCGAAGGGGCGCGATGAAGGCAAGTGAGCTGGCGAAGGCCCTCGGCGGCACGCTGGAGGACTCTGACGTCGACATCCTCTCCTGCGCGGGACTGGAGGAGGCCCGCAAGGGCGACCTCAGCTTCTGCAAGGACCCGAAGCACGTCGCGCTTGTGCAGGTGACGAAGGCTTCGGCCGTGCTGCTGACGAAGGACTGGGAACACGGCGCGCCGTGCGCGATCATCCGCGTGAAGGACCCGAACGACGCCTGCATGAAGGCGGCCGCCCTGCTGGCGCCGCCGCCGCCCGTCCGCGCGCCGGGCATCCACCCGACCGCCGTCATCGACCCGTCCGTCACGCTCGGCAAGCGCGTCCACGTCGGCGCCTACACGGTCATCGAGAAGGGTGCGGAAATCGGCGACGACTGCGTCATCGAGGCGCAGGTCTTCATCGGCGAGAACTGCCGCCTCGGCGACGGCTGCCACCTCTATCCGCAGGTCACGCTCCGCGAGGGCTCGGTGCTCGGCAAGAAGGTCATCCTGCACTGCGGCGTGCGGATCGGCGGCGACGGCTACGGCTACACGACGTCGGTCGGCCTGACGGGCATCAAGATTGAGAAGATTCCCCAGCTCGGCATCGTCGAGCTGGGCGACGGCGTCGAGGTCGGCTCGAACACGACGATTGACCGCGCGCGCATCGGCCGCACCTACATCGGGCCGCAGACGAAGATCGACAACCTCGTGCAGATCGGCCACAACGTCAAGGTCGCGGGCTACTCGGGCATCATCGCCCAGGCGGGCGTCGCGGGCTCGACGCAGATCGGCAAGGGCTGCCTCATCTGGGCGCAGGCCGGCGTCTCCGGCCACATCAAGATCGCGGACGGCGTCCAGGTCGGCCCCCAGGCGGGCGTGCCGAAGACGCTGGACGGCTCGGTCAAGTACGTGCTCGGCGCGCCGGCCGAGTCGAAGAAGGAATTTGGCGCGCGCCTTCTCCTGCCGCGTCTGGTGGAGAAGCTGCGCGCCGAGGTAAAGGAACTGAAGGCGCTCGTCGCCGCGGAGTGAGGCGCGGGCGGAAAGGACTATGGCAAGCGGAAACTTTGATTTCGGGGCGCTCCTGAACGACCAGTTCAAGGGCATTCGCAAGGGCTACAAGTTCGGCAGGGCGTTCAACGACGACAAGTCGCTCGTGCGCCCGGCGAAGCCGGCCGTGGAGGTCGCGTCGGACGACAATGCGGCGCTCAAGGCCGCCTACGAGGCGGGCGAGGCCGTTTCGGGCCTCGTCGAGAAGGAAGTGAAGGGCGGCTACGAGGTGACCGTCGCCGGCCAGCGCGCGTTCTGTCCCTTCTCCCAGATCGACCGGTTCAGGAAGGAGCCGTCCGACTATCTCGGACGCAAGTTCGACTTCGTCATCACGGAATACGCGAAGGACGACCGGGGCCTCAGCGTCGTCGTCTCGCGCCGCGCGCTCCTGGAGGTTCAGGCCGAGGCGCAGCGCGAGGCCGTCCTCAACGAGCTGCACGAGGGCGAGACGCTGAACGGCACCGTCACGCGCGTCTTCGACTTCGGGGCGTTCGTCGATCTCGGCGGCGTCGACGGACTCATCCCCGTGCGCGAGATCGCGTGGGAGCGCGTCGAGGACCCGAACGCGATCTTGAAGTCGGGCGATGCCGTGACCGTCAAGATCCTGCACATCGACCGCGAGGCGGGCAAGATCGCGCTCTCCCGCAAGGAGTGCCTGCCGCGCGTCTTCCACCGCTCGCCCGAAGAGGAGGCGTCCGCCAAGTCGGCGGCCGAAGTCGCGGAATGGATGAAGGCGAACGCCGAGAAGAACGCGCACGTCGGCTCGCTTGCGGGCGCGTTCGCCGGCCTGAAGCTCGGCTGATGGACGGGATGGCCCCGTGCGTCAGCCATCCGAAAAAATGGTATAATACGGTCTCATGGCGAAGGTCAAGCTGACAAAGACGGAGCTCAAGGCTCAGACGGATGCGCTGAAGCGGTTTCAGCGCTTCCTGCCGATGCTCCAGCTCAAGAAGCAGCAGCTGCAGGGCGAAATCGCCGGGATCTCCGCCAAGGCCGACGCGACGCGCGCCGCCGAGCGCGCGGTGCGGGCCGACCTCGACCGCTGGGTCGGCCTCTTCGCGACCGATCCCGCGCTCCTGGCGGGCCTCGTGAAGGTCAAGGAGGTGCGGACGGGCTCGGCGAACATCGCGGGCGTGACGATTCCGACCTTCGACGCGATCGAGACGGACGTGAAGCCGGTCGATCCCTGGTCGACGCCGGCGTGGGTCGACGGCGCGGTGGACGTGACGACGAAGATCCTCTCGCTCCAGTGCGAGCGGGCGATCTACGAGGAGCAGCGCCGCCTGATCGCGGCCGAGCTCCAGCAGACGTCGCAGCGCGTGAACCTGTTCGAGAAGGTGCGGATTCCCGCCTGCAAGGAGGCGATCCGCGTCATCAAGATCGCGCTCGGCGACGAGCAGACCGCCGCCGTCACGCGCGGCAAGATCGCGAAGGGGAGGGACAAGTCGTGATCGTCCGGATGAAGCACCTGGATCTCGTCTGCCTCGCGTCCGAGAAGGACGCGACGCTGGAGCGTCTGCGCGCGCTCGGTGCGGTGCATTTGGATCTGGCCGCCGCAAATGGCGCGGCCGTCGCCTCGGCGGAAGAGGCGCTGTCCGACGCCGAGAAGGCCGTGCGGCTCATCCTCAAGGCGCGCGGCAAGCAAACGGATTTGGCGATTCGTCCGCACACGGTTGCGGAAGTCCTGGCGTGGGACGCCGACCGGGCGACGCTCGCGGCGGAGGCCGAGCGGCTGGAGCGGGAGATTCGCGTCTACGCGCCGTATGGCGATTTCGACCCGAAGCTCGCCGCGAAGCTGCGCGAGACGGTCGCGGGGCTGGCGGATGTCGTGGATTTGCCCGCGAAGCTGCCGGAGATGCGGCTGTCGCGGATGGAGGAGAAGCTGGCGCGCGTGAAGAACCGCGCGGCGATTGACGACGTGAAGATCGCGTCCGTCGACGAGCGGGCGATTTTGAAGGCGTATCCGGCGATTCGCGACCGCATCGCGTTCGCGCGGGCGAAGGAGCTGCTGGCGGATCGCGGCGCGCTCGCCGTCCTGTCGGGCTGGATTCCCGTGCCGCGTGTCGCGTCGCTGCTGGCGGAGGTGCGCGGCGAGACGGCGGGCGATGACCTGTTCGCGCGCTCGCGGGCGATTGGCTGGGCCGTGCTGCTGCGCGACCCGGAGCTGGGCGAGACACCGCCGACGCTTGTCGAGCCGCCGCGCCTCTTCAAGCCCGTGAAGGCCCTTTTCGCGGGGCTGGGCGTCGCGCCGGCCTACGACGAGGCGGACGTCTCCGTGCCGTTCATGTGCTATTTCTCGCTCTTCTTCGCGATGCTCGTCGGCGACGGCGCGTATGGGGCGATCTTCCTCGCGGCGACGCTGGCGTTCCGGAAGAAGCTGCCGCGCAGCTGGTTCATCCTGCTGACGGTCTTCTCGTCCGCGACGGTTCTCTGGGGCGTCCTCTCCAACACGTGGTTCGGCGCGGGGCTGCCGTTCCTCGCGAACCTGCCGACGGTGACGTGGCTCGCCGATCCGAGCTACAACCACATGATGCTCCTCTGCTTCACGATCGGCGTCTCGCACCTCATGCTCGCGCGCATCTGGAACGGCGTCTGCAAGTTCCCCGACTCGACGGCGATCGCGGAGTTCGGCTGGGCGGGCGTCCTGCTCCTGATGTATCTCGTGACGAATTCGATTGTCGGCATCTTCTCGCGCTTCCCGTCGTGGGGCTTTGCGCTCGGCGGCGTCTCGATCGCGGCGGTCTTCCTCTTCAGCGTGAAGCCGTCGGAGCTGAAGACGCGCGGCGCGGAACTGGGGATGCTGCCGCTGAACATCATGTCGGCCCTTGGCGACATCATTTCGTATGTGCGCCTCTTCGCGGTCGGCCTCGCGTCCGTGAAGGTTGCGGAGAACTTCAACAACATGGCGATCGGCCTCGTGGCCGATGCGGACGCCTGGTGGGCGAAGGCCCTGCTGTCGCTCGCGATGGTCGCGATCCTCGTCTTCGGGCACGTCCTGAACCTGCTGATGGCGGGGCTCTCGATCCTCGTCCACGCCGTGCGTCTCAACACGCTGGAGTTCTCGAACCACAAGGGGATCACGTGGTCGGGGCTCGCGTTCCGTCCGTTCAGGAAATCTTAAGTCAACCGTCTCGAAAAACCGAAAAAGGAGAACAGAAAAATGAATGATGCAGCAATGATTGTCGCGGGCGCGATCGCCTGCTTGGGCCTTTCCGGCGCGGGCTCGGCGCTGGGCACGGGGCTGGCCGCGAGCGCGGCGGTGGGGGCCTGGAAGAAGTGCTACGCGGCGGGCAAGCCGGCGCCGTTCCTGCTCCTGTCGTTCGTCGGCGCGCCGATCACGCAGACGCTCTACGGCATGATCCTCATGTTCACGCTGTTCGGCAAGCTCAGCGTGGAGGGTGCGGGCATCCCGTGCCTCGTCCTCGGCATCTTTTCGGGCTTCGCGATCGGGGCCTCGGCGCTCTTCCAGGGCCGTGCGGGCGCGGCGGCGTGCGATGCACAGGCCGAGACGAACCAGGGCTTCACGAACTACCTCGCCGCGCTCGGCATCGTCGAGACAGTCGCGATCTTCACGATGGTGTTCACGCTCATCGCGGTCGGCAAGATCGGATAAATGCGCCTGTCGCGGAAGTTTGCGTGGCTCGCCGCCTTCACCGCCGTCTTTGCGGTGCTGGCGGCGTTCGTCTTCTGGGGCACGTGGTCGCTCGACGTCGCGCCGGTCATGCCGGACGACACGATCGTCCATCCGATGGCGTATGCGGACTACTGGGCGAAGTCCCTGCGGAAGTTCCTGACGTCCGGCAAGTTCATTCCGAGCGATGTTCTCTGGGACGGCCTCCTGTTCTCGCCCTACTTCTGCCAGGAGCTGAAGTACGCCGTCGCCCTCTACTGCGCAGGACTGGGACTCGCGTATTTCCTGCGCGGACGGGGCCTGTCCCCGCTGGCGTCCTACGGAGCGGGGCTTCTGCTCGCGTTCTGCGGCTACTGGTCCTCGCTCTTCTCCGCCGGACACGGCGGCTGGTTCGTCTGGATGACCTACGGCGTCTTCGCGTTCGGCCTGGCCGACCGCGCTGTGCGCCGGGGGAAGCTGCGCCATTGGCTCTTGCTCGGCGCCTGCACGGCGTGGGGCAGCTTCTACCAGGCCGACCTCTGGCTGCTCTTCACGGTGCTGACGGGGCTGTATTTCGTCTGGTGCTGCGTGCGCGAGCGGAAGTTCCCGTGGAAGGGGACGCTGCTCGCGGCGGTCGTGTTCTTCGTCATCGGCGCGCCGAGTTTCCGCTCGGCGCTCGTGAACGATCTCGCGGGACGCGACAGGCAGATTGCGTCGGGCGAGACGGTGGCCGCCGCGTCGGCGAAGGACGAGGCCGAGAAGCGCTGGATCTTCGTCACGAACTGGTCGCTGCCGCCGGACGAGACGGCGGAGTTCGTCGTGCCGCGTGTCAACGGCGACACGAGCTGTCCGCTGACGCTCTCGATCGGCTCGCGGTACGCGACAGGGGTGCGGCCCTACACGGGCGCGCTGGGGCGTCCGAAAGACGCCACGCAGGGCAATTACCGCCAGCATTCGCTCTACGTCGGGTGGGTGACGTGCCTGTTGGCGTTGGCGGGGGTGGCGTTCGGCTTGCGCCGCCGCACAGGACGGGACGGCCTCTTCTTTCTCATGGCCGCTGTCGTCTTTTACCTGTTCTCGCTCGGGCGCTTCTGTGAGCCGGTCTATCGTCTCGTGTATGCGCTGCCGTTTGGCGACTACCTGCGCGCGCCCGTCAAGTGGCATCACCTGACGGAGTTCTGCCTCTGCGTGCTGGCGGGGTACGGCATCGAGGGCTTGCTGAACCTCGCGTGGTTGAAGGGGCGTCGCGGACGGCTGATTGTCGGCGCGCTCGTGCTGTTCGGGGCGTTCGACCTCGCGCGCATGGACAGGATCTACTGTGCGCCTGTCGACCTGCGGCGTGTGCGGCAGACGAACAGCGACATGCAGATGAGCGTCTTGCGGCGCGAGGACTTCGCGAATCCGCAGGTGGCGGAAATGGTGAAGCGTGGAGCGGTCGTCTCGCTTGCGAACTACCTTGGCAACCCCGACCTTTACCTTGTCGAGGTGCTGACGCCGCGCAAGCCGACGAAAGAGCCGCTGCCGCCGTGGTCCGTCGCGGCCTGGCTCGGCTGCCTGTCGCTGCTGGGCTCGGCCGCCGTGATTGTTTTCTGTCTGTCTGCTTTTTCGCGCAGAGCCGCAGGGGGCGCAGAGACTTCCTGTGTTTAGAATCGCAGATTCTGACGAATCCGCCCTATAGAATCAGAGTCCTCAAGTCGATGCCCAAGACTCTCTGCACCTACGGTCAACGTGCAGCGATCTGCGCCGTGCGCATCGAAATCCCTGCCACGATCTTGTCGTAGCACGTCGATGGATACTCTCTTCCGTCAAGCGCCCCACCGGGATTCCGTTCAGATGCACGTTCAGGACTGCCATTCAACGCCCTCCTCCTGAAAAGCGATGGCAAGGCCTGCCCCCAAGGCGTTCAGCACCTTGAGCATCTCGCCGATGCGCGCTGTGGGCTTGCCGCGCTCCAGTTCGGAAATGTAGCGCTGACCCGTTCCGGCCAGTCCCGCCAGCGTTTCCTGGGACACGCCCTGCTCCTTGCGGATGCGGCGAATCTTCGCGCCGATTGCCGCCGCCGTCTTGAGATTTTCCAATCTGACTCTATTTTCCATTACCGAGCGGTATTATATCATCTGATTTTCCCCCTTGTCAACCGAACCATTACCGCTCGGTACTTGTTTGCGCTTCTCGCCGGAGGCAATCTACTGGCTTCTTGGGTGAAATGCGGCTTTGGCGGGATGTCCGTCGCCTGGCTTGTCTCTGCGCCCCCTTTGCGCCAGCGGCGCAGCCGCGCCTTGTGGCGAGAGAACGAAGTGGAGGGGCGAAAGAAGGGGTCTTCTGGGGGGGGGGGGGGCTGGGCGGCGCTCCGTTTTCAAGTCTCAGCCGCAAGGGCGCAAAGCGGGCGCAGAGGCGTCTTCAGTTTCATGTCGATTGAAGAAGCAAGCGGGCAGGGGCGGTCAACTGCGATTTCTAGGCTTAACCTAGAAATCGCAGTTGAGAATCGAATGTCTCACACGGAGGCACGGAGACACGGAGAAATGAGCGGTTTTCGAGTCGATTTTTTCTAGGCTTAACCTAAACAGCTACAGGTAGCGGTCAAGTTCGCCAATCATGTACAGGGGAATGATGTTGGATGGTTTACTAAATTCATGGTGAAAATACAAGGGTGATTCGATGCACTTCTCGCGAAAATACAAGGATGATTATGGCTAATTCTCGCGAAAATACAAGGTTTGACTGGCCGTCAGCAAACCCTCGCTCCTCACTCGCGCCACGTCCCGCCCCTCCGCGCGAAACTCACTGTCTTAAAGTGCTTTACGCAGATCGCATTTGCAAATAAAGGTAGACCTGTGACGCACGGCTTTCTGTCACGAGTGCCGTCTTTGGGTTGAGCAGCTTTTGGAAGAATCGTGAATGGTAGACCTCTCGCAAGGCCTCCTTTTCTGACAGGTTGAACTTGCGTACGAGCGCGAGGGCTATCTCGGCGACGGCTTTCTCGACCAGATACTGAAATGCGACCTTAGACACGGCGCACCTCCTTCAAAATCAACCGCGCCAATGCCTTCTCATGATACAACCACATCAGAGATGTCCTCCGTGTTTGCGACAGACTTTCTGGAGGTCGGTCATTGCATCTGCAAACGCCACGGTATGCTCGACATCATAGCACCGCATCAGGAAATCCAGTCCTTGGTGTTTGTCGAGATAGTCAAAAGATCGCCGTGTATCAAGGCCAAATGCCTTTGCGAACTCCGCCACGCAAGCGACGAAGTACTCGACTCTGTCTTTGGCTTTATCGGATATCATGCTCATACCTCTTTTCGGTCGGTAGTATACCATAAACTGCGCATCACAGGACAATAGGGCTTGAAAGCGAGCCTCTCGGTCGCCTCTGATAGCCCAGCCGCAGGCCGCTCTGTGTTAAACCTAAAACAGCTGCAGGTAGCGAGTGGAATTTCGCAAACGCTCAACTCCTAACCCCACGGATATGCAGATTATGGTATACTATGTCCGTTGCGTTGATTGATTATGTGTATGCTTGACAGAGTTCGGGCCAAGCGTGATGAAGTCATGAGAATGGCCAAAGCCAACAAGATCAGCAGGGTCTTGGTGTTTGGCTCTTGTGCGCGCAAAGAGGAACGTCCCGACAGCGATATCGATTTTCTTGTTGATTTCAAGCCAGAAGCGACTCTTTTTGATCATGTGCATATGCGCGATGCCTTGAGTGAATTGTTTGGGATGAAGGTTGACGTCGTTTCCTCACGTGGACTAGACCCCTACATCGCGCCGTATGTTCTGAAGGAAGCCGTGGCTCTATGACGCGACGCTCGATAGGAATCTATCTCTTTCACATTGCCGAGTCTTTCCGCAATGTGATTGAGTATACTGCCGAAATCGACTTTGACAGATTTGTATCTGACAAGATGCGAAAGGATGCGGTCGTTCGAAATTACGAAATCATTGGGGAGGCGGCGAAGCAGATTCCCGATGATTTCCGAAGAGCGCACCCGGAGGTTGACTGGCGAGGATTGGCTGGCTTGCGTGACATTCTGATTCATCAGTATTTTGGCATTGACATCGAAACGGTTTGGCGCATCACCGAACGAGAGGCTCAGGTGTCATTGTCTGCGATTGTGCAGTTGGAAGAGTACAAGTCTGCAGCCGCAGTCTATGCCTAACGATTTTGCGGAGGCACAGGAGGGACGCGCTTTGTCGCGTCTGGGTCTAAATCATTAAACGCAGAGCCGCTTCGCGGGGCAATGGGAGTGTCGCGGAAGAAGTGTTTCGCGCCCTGTGCGAACTTTTCTTGCGCCCATCCGTTGCAGATTTCAACGCAAAGGCCGCAATGGGCTTGACGTAAAAGGTCGCAAAGATTCTTGGCGTCAAGTCACCAGAGGTCTTTGCGAGCCTTTGCGTCTCTCCTCTTCGCGTTCTTTGCGTTAAACCGCAGACAAGCAGAAGGGGCGACAATGCTGACCGAAACGTGCGAAGCGAACCTCACGGTCGCCTCTCATCGCCCAGCCGCAGGCCGCTCTGTGTTAAATCAACAACAGTAGTGTCGTGAACAACCGCTGTGCCGTGGAATGTCTCACACGGAGAGACGGAGGCACGGAGGAAAAGTTGTGCAAAGTTTTGCACACTTCATCACAGGTGCCCATCCTGTGTTATACTACGCGCCATTTTCAGAAGGAAAACTGGAGAAACATGACGATGAAACATGGATTGTTCAACAAAATTGCGTTAAATGCGGTTGTTTTGGCCGCTTTTACGGCGTTGACGGCCTCGGCGGCGAATGTTGCCAAGGTCAACGGCGTTGGTTACGAGACGCTGGTGGCCGCGATTGCGGCGGCGGAACCGGTTGACGGCGTCGTTACGTATGAGATCTGCGGCAAGGCCGAAGTCTCCGCGACGGGCTGGATCCCGGTGCTGAAGAGCGGTCTCGCGAACGTGGCGAAGGTCGCCTTTGTCGGAACGACGGAAGACGCCGAGATCTGCATCACGGAGGGCGTCGCGATTCTCGCGGATGAGAAGTACGACATCGACGTCAGTTTCAAGGACCTGAAGCTGAGCAAGCAGAACACGACATGGGCGGACGACTACGGGCACAGCACGAACTACTTCACGACGTGGCTCCGCAACACGAACGCGGCGGAGAACACGGTCACCTACGAGAACTGCACGTTCCCCAATGGCGCGTGCAACAACCAGTACGGAAAGACCGTCTACACGAACTGCACGTTCGCGAACGGGACGACGGGGCTCTACAACCTGTGGGTCTATGGGGGCTCGGTTGCGATGGACGGCGGCACGTTCACCGGTACGCGCGGCATGAAGGTCTACACGGAAGGGATGCCCGCTACCGCGCCGTCCGTCGAGGTGAAGGGTACGACATTCACGGGGCTGACGGAAAAGGCCGCCATCATCGTGTCGAAGGCCGCAACGGTCACGCTTGCGGAGGTCTCCGTGAAGGACTGTGAAAAGGGTTTCTTCCTGAAGGACATCGAGGGTTCTACGGATGAGGAGACGGTGAAGGTTGCCGCGAACGGAACGGCAATTTCGGGGACGTTCGCGATTACGGCGGACAAGTCGGCGGAGTCGGCCAAGACCGAGTTCAACATCACGGGCGGTACGTTCACGGCCGCCGTTTCGTCCGACTACTGCGCGGACGGCTTTGAAGTCAAGGCGACGACCGATGCCGACGGCAACACGGTCTACGGCGTGGCCGAGGCCGAGAAGGCCATCGACCTCGCCACGTTCGTGGACGCGTTGGAGGAGTCGAGCTACACCTTCGACGGCAGTACGCACGCGCTTGCGCAGGACGGCAAGCTGACGGTGAAGTGGTCGCCGGTGAGCGGGTGCTACGATACGCGCGAGGGCCACGACTGCACGGTCGAAAATGTCAAAGCGACGGCCAATACGCCGAAGCGCGTGAACAGTGGGCTGACGCAGTTCCAGCTGTTCGAGGGCAAGACCTTCGCCGTCAGCGTGAAGAACGTCGCGTTCGTCTACGAGCCGGCCGACTTCACCGTCTGCGAGAACAGCGATTGGAAGGGGGCGTTTACCGCCGATGATGCGCCCGCCGGTCAGATCTACCTGATGAATACGGGCGATGTCACGTTCGAGGGCTGCACCTTCGACAAGGTCGTTCTGACGAGCTTCAACTGCACGGGGACGAGTACGGTCAAGGGCTGCTCCTTCAAGAACGTCTACAACAGCTACGCGGTGAAGGACATTCGCGGTGCGAAGGTTTCCGTCACGGACTGCACGTTCGTGGACTGCGGCGCGGCGGTCATGGTGAGCGCGACGACGGGCAACGGCAAGGTCGAAGAGGTGACGATCAGCGGCAACACCTTCACGCGCGTCGATGTCGCGAGCACGGCGGCCGAGGGCAAGGTCGGGACGCGCGGTCTCATCCAGATCGCCTCTTCGGGCGACTACTCGGAGACGGCGTTCGACTTCTCGGACAACACGGCGACGGACTGCGGCCCGGTCATGCGCCAGCTCAACAAGACGGTCTCGTTCGATACGGACGACAAGAGCAATCTGAACGAACTCGTCTCGGAGGGCGGTGCGCTCTACACGGACGACACCTATGTCGCGCAGGTCGGGACGATGAAGTATCCGACCCTCGCCGAAGCCATTGACGCCGCGAAGGCAGGAGCGACGGTGAAGCTGATTGCCGACACGAGGGAAAATGTCACGATTGCGAAGAAGTTGACGCTCGACCTGAACGGGTTCACGCTCAATGGCGGAACCGAGAAGGGCAAGCCCGCGCTGACGGTTTCCAATGCCAGCGTGACGGTCAAGGATTCCAGCACAGACCAGACGGGCACGATCAAGCGTGAGGACACCGCAGAGAATTCGGGCAAGGGCTCGCACTACGTCATCGACATTCAGGGCGACGGCTGGCTGACCTTCGAGAGCGGCAATGTCACGAACAACAGCGGCAGCGCCGACAGGAGCAAAGGTGCGTCCCTGGTGCGTGTGGGCGATGACAGCGTTGCTAAATATCCCGGCCTGAACATCAAGGGCGGTACGTTCACCCAAGACAACTTCATCGTGATCAAGGTTGACCGTGGCGACTTGTTCCTGAACGGCGGCACGCTGAATTCCGCCAACAGCTACGCCATTGAGAACTGGCACAGAACCACCATCAAGGGCGGCACGGTCAACGGCGCGGTGGCTGCCTGGACATACAGCGGCGGTGCGAACAGTTCGCTGAAGATCGCGGGGGGAACGATCAACGGTGACGTCACGGCCGTGAACTACGGCAACGCCGAGGGCAGGACGGCCAAGGTCGAAATCAGCGGCGGCACCGTCCACGGCAAGTTGGATACCCGCAGCTATGATCCAAAGACCGGCGAACTGGCCAGCATCGAAGACCCCGCAAAGGCTACCATTGCTGTGTCGGGCGGCACGTTTGACAATGGAGTGGACAAAAAGTACTGCGCTGACGGCTTTGCCCCCGTTCTGAACGCGGACGGCACTTATGGCGTGGAACAGCAGGTGGTGGCCAAGATCGGTGACACCGCGTACTACACCATGGACGACGCGTTCCAGGCTGTCAAGGCGGGCGAGACCATCGTCATGCAACGTGACTACACGACCAACAAGGGACAGAATTCAGGGTCCGACAGTTTCGCCATCGATTTGAGCGACCATACTTGGGCCTACACGGGCAGCGATGCGAACAGCGCGGCGTTTGAAATCAACTATCCGAACGTCACGCTGACCGTGAAGAACGGCACTGTCGTCAGCAGCCAACTGTTGGGGCTGATTCCGTCCGCGATGAGCGGCTCCATCACCTACGACAACGCGGGGCTTGTGTTCGAGGATGTTGTGGCGACCGCCAACGGCCACAGCGGCATCGAGACGAGCGGCAACAACACGGACGATTCCGTGACGCTGAAGAACAGCACGCTTAACGTGCCGAACGGCTACGGCATCTACTTCCCGTCGTCTGGCACGCTGACGATTGAGAATAGCACCATCACCACCAAGACGATGGGCGTTCAGGTCTGTTCGGGCAGCCTGACGATTACCGACGGTAGTGCGATTATCGTGACGGGCGATGCCGTGGAGAAGACGGAGAACGACGGTGCGATTGAAGATGGCGCGGCAATCTCCATCGTGAACCGTCCGGGCTACAAGGGCCTTGGCACCGTCAGCATTTCGAGCGGCACGTTCACGGCGAAGGACGGCAATTCGGCCCTCAAGGCCTACACATGGAAGGATAAGACCGAATCGGCGTTCGACAATGCGGCTGGTACGATTGCCGTCAGCGGCGGCTCGTTCTCGACGGCGGTTGACGCGGCGTACTGCGCGTCGGGCTTCATCCCGACGAAGAATGCCGACGGCACCTACGGCGTGAAGGAGGGCTCGTACGTCGCACAGGTCGGCGAAATGAAGTATGAGACGATTGCCGACGCGATTGCTGCGGCAGAATCGGGCGACACGGTGACGCTGTTGGAAGATACGACGGAAGATGTCGTGGTCACGAAGTCCATCACGCTCGACCTGAACGGCAAGACGCTGACAGGTACGGGGGCGTCAAACACGGCTACGGTGACGATTGCGAAGGATGCGAATGTGACGGTCAAGAACGGTACGGTTCTCGGCACGGCCAATAGCTACTACACCATCCAGAACAACGGCACGGCAACCTTGGAAGACGTGACGGCGACGGCCGGCAATACGGGGTCGTCGATGATCGACAACTGGGGAACGCTGACCATCAACAGCGGCACCTACACGGGCGGCCTGAATGTCGTCAAGAGCGAAGAAGGTTCGACGCTCACGATCAATGGCGGCACGTTCACGTTGGACTATGCGGAGGCTGGCTATACGGCAGTGATCTTGGTTTATGGCGATACAACCATTAACGGAGGTGAGTTCTTTCAGACCGCCACGACACCTGCGAAAGCTTATCCGCATGTTGTGATGACAGGGCTTGTTGAGGGATATCCTGCAATCACAAAGGTGACGGGTGGCAAGTTCGTCAATAGCCATCGCAATGGCAAAATCTTCCACGGCCTTGGAAAGGCGACGAGTGCCAACTTCAAGGTTTCTGGTGGCTCGTTCAACAAGACCATCTCCGATGGCTTCTGTGCGGACGGCTTTATTCCGACAGCGAAGAAGAACGAAGACGGATTCTATGGCGTGAAGGAAGGTTCGTATGTCGCGGTGAACGTTAAAAGCGGTACGAAGTACGAGACCCTTGCGGATGCGCTTCAAAAGGCCCAAAAGGGCAATACGGTGAAGCTTCTCTCCGATGTGACGGTGACGGAACCGCTGACGATTACAAAAGCCATCACGCTTGACCTTGGCGGGAAGACGATTACGAGTAGTACATGGACGATGCCGTCGGATGCGACGGGCGAAAACAGGTATGCGCTCCTGACGAAGGCGGCCGTGACGGTGAAGAACGGCACGTTCGCGGCGGGGCAGGCCCGTGCCCTCGGCGCCTATGCGAATTTGACACTGACGGATGCGACCGTCACGAGTGAACTGACCGGTGGTCACTGTTGCGTGGCGTTCTGCGCGGCGGGTGGCACCTACACGGTCGCGAACGCGACAATCACGGGCGACTACGCCGTCGCCAACTTCGCGGACAACGCGACGATTGCCATCACGGACAGCAAGTTGGAGGGCAGCGGTTGCGGCCTCTACCACAACGGCAGCAACTACGGCCTCAAGCTGACGGTCACGGATACGACCGTCAACGGCGCGATTGACCAGGCCATCGGGGAGGACAAGGACCCGAGCGGCGTCTACCTCTCCGGCTCGCTCGATGCGCTTGCCAACGCGGAGAACCAGAACGGCGCGAATGGCCACCATCAGGCCACGTTCACGCGCTGCACGATCAAGGGCAACACCGGCGTCGAGGTCAAGTACACCGACCTGACGCTGGAGGACTGCACGGTCGTGGCGACGACGGAAGTTCCGTCCTACACGCCGAACAACAACGGCATGACGGCGCTTGGCTTCGCGGTCGTCTCCACGGACAATGCGAAGGGGGAGACGACGCCCAAGCCCGAGGGGACGATCACCATCACGGGCGCGAACGGCTCCTACACGGGCCTCGTCGGCCTCGGGTCGCTGGACTCCGTGAAGACGAATTTCGCGGACTTCACGGACGCGGACTACGCGGTTTCCGGCGGCACGTTCTCGCATGCGGTTTTGCCCGAATACTGTGCGGCGGGCTATGTTCCGGCAGAGAAAGGCGACGGCACGTATGGCGTGAAACTGTCGGACGTCGTCTTTGTCAACGGCGAGGCAAAGGCATTGGGCGAGACGGCGAAGACGGTTCTTGAAGAGGTTGAGACGGCCACGAAGGACGGCGCGACCGTCCAGTACGAGGTCGTGAACGTGGCGACGGGCGTGAAGGTGACGGCGGCGGACGCGGATGACCGCGCGCTCGACTTCGCGCTCCTGCCGAACGGAACCTACACGCTGCAGGCGAAGGTGACGAAGGCCGACGCGACGACGGAGACGAAGGAGATCGTCACGGTCGGCGTCGTTCAGGTCGCGAAGCACGCGCTGACGATCCTCGCCGTCCCGTTCGCGGACATTGACGGTAGCCTCGTCACGGTCGCGACGCTCTTCAATGCGAAAGCGGCGGGCCTCGCCGACGGCGACACGCTGAACGTCTACGATGCGGGCAAGAAGGCATATGTCAGCTTTGCCTATGAGAATGGTGCGTGGTCGGATGCAACGCATGACGCGGATGCAAGGGTTGATCCGACAACCCATACGCTGGCGCGCGGCACGGCCGTCCGCCTCGACCACACGGGCGGAGACGCGGCGGACGCGGCGACGATTGCGCTTGTCGGCACACTCCCGGCAGACGCGGCGGAAGACGTCGCGACGGCAATCCCCGCCCAGTCAGTCGGCCTTGCGGTCAACGTGACGACAGCGGACAAGAAGGTGTCGGACATCACGACGAAGGGCACGGCGGACGTGAACATCTTCGTGCCGACGGCGGACGGCACTGTCCAGTACGTGCGCAAGGCGGACGGCTGGAAGAAGGATGAGCGCGTCAAGTTGTCAGAGACTGCGGGGTATTTGAAATCCGTACCTGTCACGGATGCGGACACGATTCCGGCTGGCACAGGCTACTGGGTCTCGAACACGCAGACGACGGAAGAGAAGGTCAAATGATGGCACGTTAAGAACGAAAGGAAGAAAACGATGAAGCGGATTCTGATGGGTTTGGGCATCGCGCTGCTGG
Source organism: uncultured Kiritimatiellota bacterium (assembly GCA_934635385.1). GTDB lineage: Bacteria > Verrucomicrobiota > Kiritimatiellia > RFP12 > UBA1067 > UBA1067. The sequence goes on from CAKTZI010000012.1 coordinate 46,138, forward strand.
CGGGCGCGGCTTCGGCGGACGACAGCTACCTGTGGTGGATGGTCGACAAGGAGGCTGACAGCAAATACGAATACACCTATGCGGTGGTGAAGGCGACGACAGGGACGACGGCCACGGGCGGTACGCAAGTCGGCGGCGATGGCCTCGGCAAGGGTTCGGGCTTGCAGGGGTGGGCGTATGTCGGTATCCTTGGCAACGGCTATTCCTACTACATTGAACTGATCAACGAGACAACGGGCGGCGGCTACGAGACCGTGGCGGCCTCGTCTCTCGCCTCGTGGGAGGACTTGAAGAACTTCCTCACGGCGAACGGTGTGCCGGGCACGGGAACGCCGTGGACGGGCGGCGAGTTCCATGCCGTCCCAGAGCCGACGAGCGGACTGCTCCTGCTCCTCGGCGTAGCGGGCCTTGCGCTTCGCCGGAAACGTGCGTAAACGGACTTCAAACGAAAGGTAATCATATCATGAAGAAAACGCTTTTGGGTGTTGCGGTTTGCGCGGCAAACCTGTGCTTTGGCGATGCGTCGAATCTCATTGTCACGTTCTCGACGCCGGGGCCAGACCGCTATGCGGACAGCTCGACGGTTCTGGACGGCGAACACTATGCGCTCGTCTACGTGCGCGGCACGTTCGGCGGCATTGCGGCGGACGGACGGGCGGTCGAGGCGGACGATGCGGTGGTTGCCGTCCTGTCCCGTGCGGAGAAGGGGCGTTGCCCGACGACGGTGTTCCAGGTGCCGTCCGACCTTGCGAAGACGCTGACGGGCGGCAGCTACGCCGTCTACCTGCTGGACACGCGCCTTGCACCGGCGACGGATGGAGCGGTGCGCCTTGCGCCGACGGATGTGCAGACGGGGCTGCCGACGGCGATTGCCAAGACGACCGAAGTCGCGACGCAGATTGAGGCATCCGCCTACGCGGGGACGCGCACGACGGGCGTGGCGACGGCGGAAGGGGCGGTCGCGACGGCGGTCCCGGCGGATGCGCCGCAGCCGGTTGTCAAGTCGATTCGCGTTGAGGGCGCGTACGTCTACATCACGGTCGCGGGCACGATTCCGTCGCTTCAGTACAATGTGGCGGGCGGCGAGACGCCGGACGGGCTGAAGCCGGGCGTCGGTTCTCCGGCGCAGGGCGCGGCTTCGGTCGACGAGGAGATCACGATCGTCGCGCCGGCCACGGCAGACGGCGGCTTCTTCCGCGTCCAGCGAAACTGAGGCCGTTTCAGAGCGGAGCAAAAGAGCCGGGCGCGAACCGCTCGGCTTTCTTTTTGCCCGACACTTCAAAAAGTGTCAGACCCCAGTGGTAGGGTTCGAGTGGTAGGGTTGCCGAATCGCTTCAAGGCCTTTTTGTGTCAGGTGAAATGATTTTGTCGGTGAGAATCGCATTCCCTCGTCTTCAGTCTTGATGAAACCGGCCTTCAGAAGTGGTGTCAGGTATCGGGTCGTGAAGTAGTGCGCGCTACGAATGCCGAGTGCTGTGCGGAGTTCGGCCGGCCGGCGCGCCCCGTCCGCGAGTAGCCCAAGCAAGTCGAACGCGACCTTGTCGCGTCCACGCTCAATCAGGTGCGGCACGAGGTGCGGAATCGCCAGTTCTGCATCTTCGTACGTGCGACGGAAGGTTTTCTCACGCTTTTCTTCGTCAACGGACAGTCCCGTTTTTGCTTTGCCTCCGTAGTCCTCGTCTTCCAAAGACTGGATGGCCAGCCGAATCGTCTTTTCGTGCATTTCCCGAATTTGCTCCCAGGATAGTGGCGCAAAGGAGTAGATGAACCGATAGCCGTCTATGCAGCGCGTATCGCCTTTGCATGCTGCCGCAAATCCGCACCAGTCGTACAGATCTGGCCATGAGGCGACCTTCGCCTTGACGGGGTTGCGGTCGATGTACCCGGCAACGTTCATCAATGCGACCTTTTCATCCGGGGCGTAAGCCTTCGCGCGAAAACGAGCCTCCCACATCGTTCCCGAATGGACGAGGCGGCTGTTGTAGGACATCGTCGCGTTCTGCTTCAATGTCTTCATGAATTCGCTGACGTTCCACATTCGCTTGAGAAACTTCTGGCGGAACGCTTGTCGCCGCATGCTGTCGTTCGTTGCTGCAAGTTCCGTCCATTCCTTCTGAATCGCTTCTATGCGAATGCCCGTGTAGAGTGCCTTGATGCGGTTGAGAAGGTCGCTGTCCGAGAGATCGAATGGTTCGGGAACGTAGATGAGGATGTGGAAATGATTGCTCATGAAGCAATACGATAGGACGTCGATGCCGGAGAATCGTGCGACGCGCCAGAGACGGTCGACGAAACGGGTGCGCTCGTCTTTCGTGAGAAAGAACGCACGATGTGCGATGCGGCTCACGAGATGGTAACAGCGGTTGGCTGTGAAGTTGCGTGGTGGTCTCATAAGTGAGGAAAGTATATCATATTTTGGACGAACCCTACCACTCGAACCCTACCACTGGGGTCAGACACTTTTTTAGGGCGGAGGCAAAGGGGTTGGCGGAAATTTTGGTATAATAGGCGCCATGAAAACGAACTTGAAGAAAGAACTGACATTGTCGGTGGCCGCGCTGTGCGCGCTGCCGCTGTTTGCCAAGATCGAGCTCGCGACGCCGTTTGCGGACCGCATGGTGCTCCAGCGCGAACGGGAGGTGCCCGTCTGGGGCAAGGCCGATCCCGGCAAGAAGGTCGTCGTCTCGTTTGCCGAGGCGAAGGTCGAGACGGTCGCCGCGACCGACGGCGCGTGGTCGGTGAAGCTGCCGAAGATGGCCGCGTCGAAGGAAGGTCGCGTCCTGCGCGTCGCCGAATGCGCGGCGGGCGGCGAGACGCATGTCGTCCAGCTGCAGGACGTGCTGGTCGGCGAGGTCTGGATGTGCTCCGGCCAGTCGAACACCGACTGCCCGATCTGGGGCGGCAATCCGCGCTACCGCGACGGCTGGGGCGCGCTGACGCTCATGAGCACCGACAAGCCGTTCGTGCGTCTCGTGAAGACGCCGCTCGTTGCGTCCGCCGAACCGCGCTACGGCTACAGGGCCGAATGGATGAAGATGACGCCGGCGCTCTTTGACGTCTGGAAGAAGAGCAGCAAGCGCCTGCCGTCCGCGATGGGCTACTACTACGCGCTGGAGCTTGCGAACGCGCTCGACATCCCGATCGGCCTCGTGGACAGCTCGTGGGGCGGCACGAACATCGACGCCTGGACGCCGCGCTCCGGCTATGCGGGCCTCACGGGGCTCGACGCCGAGCGCGACTGGCAGAACGTCTCGGAGAAGGACTGGAAGCCGGAGATGCGCAAAGGCCCGGTCGGCAGCTGGATCCAGCAGCCGTCCGCCCTCTGGAACGGCATGGTCGCCGCCTACGCGCCGATGGCCTGCCGGGGCTTCATCTGGTACCAGGGCTGCCACAACGCGGGCGAGTATGCGCGCTACGCGAACAAGATGCACGCGCTCTACAACGGCTGGGCGAAGGAGTTCGCGAACCCCGGCCTGAAGCTCTACTTCGTGCAGCTCGCGCCGTGGGGCTACGCCGGCATCGCCAACATCCAGATGGCGCAGGCGCAGTTCGACGCGGAGGAGCCGAACGCCGGCATGGCCGTCATCAACGACGTCGGCAACCTGAAGGACATCCATCCGAACGACAAGCGCACGGTCGCCAAGCGGCTCGCGCTCCATGCGCTCCGCCGCGACTACGGCTGGACGTCCGTGCGCGACAACTCGCCGACGCTCAAGGGCTGGAAGGTCGAAGGCGACGCCTTCGTCCTCTCGTTCAACGACGCGGAGGGCTGGTACGTCTACAACCCCGACCGCTCGCTCTCCGTCGGCTTCGAGATCTGCGGCGCGGACGGCGTGTGGAAGCCCGCGAAGATCCGGAATCTCGTGGAGTCCAAGGACGGCAAGGGCAATCCCCAGTGGAACGGCCCCGTGAAGGGGAGGGATCTCGTCGTCGCGGCCGAGGGCGTGGCGGAGCCGGTCAAGCTGCGCTACCTGCATTCCGCCCCGTGGTTCGGCGCGCTCTACAACGACGTCTGCCTGCCGCTTGGCGCGTTCGCGATCGAGAAAAAGTAAGCGATGGACATCACGTCGCCCAGCAATCCGAAGCTCAAGTACGTGGTGAAGCTGAGAAGCTGCGCCACGCGCGAGAGCTCCGGCGAGATGATCGTCGAGGGCTACCGCGAGTGCCGCCGCGCGCTCGACAACGGCTACCGTCCGCGCGCGATCTTCCACTGTCCCGACTTCTACCTCAAGAACGAGAACGAGCCGACGCTCGTTGCGGACTGCGAGAGGCTGGGCGCGGAGGTCTACACGTGCTCTAAGACGTGCTTCGAGAAGATCGCCTACAAGGAGCGTCCCGACGGGCTCCTCCTGGTCGGGCCGCACGTGTCGATCCGGCTGAAGGACTTGAAGCTGCCCGAACATGCGCTCGTCATCGTCACGGAGGCGATCGAGAAGCCGGGCAATCTCGGCACGATCCTGCGGTCGGCGGACGCGGCGAAGGTCGCGGCGGTCATCGTCTGCGACCGCACGACCGACATCCACAACCCGAACGTCGTCAGGGCCTCGACGGGCACGATGTTCTCCGTGCCGATCGTGGAGGCGACGAGCGACGAGGCGCTGGCCTACCTGAAGGCGCGCGGGTTCAAGATCCTCGCGGCGACGCCGCACGCGGAGAGGCTGCACTTCGAGGTCGATCTGACGGGCAACGTCGCCATCGCCCTCGGCGCGGAGCAGTACGGGCTCACGGCGAAGTGGATGGACGGCGCGGAACTGCGCGTGCGCATCCCGATGCTGGGGCTCGCCGACTCGCTGAACGTCTCGGCGGCGGCGACGATTCTCGTCTACGAGGCCGTGCGCCAGCGCATCGCCGCCGGCCTCGACCAGGTTCCCGCCTTCGTCCCCTGGCACGGCGAAGGCCAGATCGACCATTGAAGCCATGCGATTCGTCAATCCGTTCTTTCTTGTTCTCGTCGCCCTCGTTCCGCTTGCGGGGCTGTGGTGGGCGTTCCTGCGCGCGCGGCGCGAAAAGGCCCTGACGAAGATCACGCTGTCCGTGCCGAAGTCCCCGGCGGCGGGCGTGCAGATGGCGCTTGTCCTCGCGGGCCTCGCGCTCGTGCTGTTCGCGGCGTCGCGTCCGCAGTGGGGCAAGGTGACGGAGCGCGTCGTCGAGCGTTCGCGCAACGTCGTCATCGCGATCGACGTCTCGCGCTCGATGCTTGCGGCGGACGTGCGGCCGAACCGCCTGGAGCGCGCGAAGGCCGACGTCGCCGACCTCATCGACTCGCTGGCGGGCGACCGCTGCGCGCTCGTCGCGTTCCGGCGCACGGGCGTCCAGATCTGTCCGCTCACGACCGACCGCGCGTTCCTGCGGAGCGCGCTGGAGCAGATGACGGTCGAGTCCGCGCCGCGCGGCGAGACGGATCTCGGCAGCGCGATCCGTGCCGCGCTGGACGCGCTCGATCCGGCGGCGGATGACCATAACGCGATCATCATGATTTCCGACGGCGGCGACCTGCGCGGCGAGGCGCTGGCGAACGCGGAACTGGCGAAGAGGCGCGGCATCCCGATCTTCACCGTCGGCCTCGGCGACCCGCGCGTCGGCGCGCCGATCCCGTCCGAGGACGGGCGCGGCTACCTAAAATACAAGGGCGAAGTCGTGAAGGTGAAGCTGGAGAAGGCGGCCCTCAAGGCGATTGCCGAGGCGTCAAAGGGCCGGTACGTGGATCTCGCGACGGCGGGCACGACCGAGACGACGCTGGGGGCGATCTATCGGCAGTTCCTGCGGCAGGTCGCCGCGAAGGAGCAGAACGAGGAGGCGGAACGCGCCGCCGAGCGCTACCAGGTCTTCCTCGTGCCGGGGCTTGCACTGCTCCTGGCGGGCGCCGCGCTGTCCAAGGGCCGGTTCGGCGGAGGAAAGAAGAAATGACAGGGGAAACCTCTCGGTTCAGGGCCGTCATTCTCGCGGGCGGATCGGGCGAGCGGTTCTGGCCGCTCTCGACGCCGGAGAAGCCCAAGCAGTTTCTGCGCGTGTTCGGCGGCGAGAGCCTGATCCGCCAGAGCGTCGCGCGCCTCGGCGGCCTCGTGCGCCCCGAAGACGTCTTCGTCATCACGTCCAGGGCGCTCGTCGCGGCGACGCGGCGCGAGCTGCCGGAGATTCCGAAGTGGAACATCCTCGGCGAGCCGATGCGCCGCGACACGGGCGCGGCGGTGGCACTGGGCGTCGGCGTCGCGGGACGCGGCGAAAATCCCGTCGTCGGCTTCTTCCCGGCCGACCAGATGGTGACGAAGCCGAAGGCGTTCGCGCGGGCCGTCAAGGCGGCGGTGGCGCGGGCGAAGAGGCGCGCGGCGATCGTCACGCTCGGCATCCGCCCCGAGTATCCGGCGACGGGCTTCGGCTACGTCGATCCGGCGTCCGGCCGGTTCGTCGAGAAGCCGGACGAGAAGCGGGCGCGCGCCTATCTCAAGAAGGGCTACCTCTGGAATGCGGGCATGTTCATCGCCCGCGCGGAGACGTTTCGCGCGGCGTTCGCGGCGCATGCGCCCGCGCTCGCGCCGCTTGCGTCGCCTGGTCCGGTCGGCACGGCCTCTCTTGCGAAGCTTTACGCGGGCCTTCCGCGCATTTCCTTCGACTTCGCCGTGATGGAGAATCTGCCGCGTGTCGAGGTCGTCGCGGCGGACTGCGGCTGGGATGACGTCGGCAGCTACGGTGCGTTCGACCGCTACTTTCCGCACGACACGCGCGGCAACGTGCGCGAAGGCCCCTGCACGGTCGTCGAGGCGGACGGCAACATCTGCATCGCGCGCGCGGCGCGCATTTCGCTGCTCGGCGTGAAGAACCTCGTCGTCGTCACGACGCCCGACGCCGTTCTCGTTGCGGACAAGTCGCGTCTTGCCGAGATGAAAAAGCTGTTTGGTTCGGTACGCGAGCAGAAATAAGGGAGGCTGACAGGAAATGAAGACAGTCAAGAGTCCATTCAAGTTCAAGGGGGGCGTTCACCCCGACTACAACAAGGAGCTCGCGCGCGAAAAGGCGATCGAGAAGATGCCGTGTCCCGCCGAACTCGTCATCTCGATGAGCCAGCACCTTGGCGCACCGGCGAAATGCGTCGTGAAGGCGGGCGACTACGTCGTCAGGGGGCAGCTCCTCGGCGAGCGCAGCGGCTTCATCTCCGTGCCGGTCTACGCCTCCGCGAATGGCCTCGTCAAGGCCGTTGAGCCGCGTCTCGGCCCGGCGGGCGCGAAGGCCCCGGCGGTGATTCTCGACACGACCGCCCCGCAACCCTCACCTCTCACTTCATCCCCCTCACCTCTCACCTCTCACCCCTCATCCCTCATCCCTCTCGACTGGCGCTCCGCCAGTCGGGAAGACCTGCTCGCGCGCGTCAACGACGCGGGCATCTGCGGCATGGGCGGCGCGGGCTTCCCGACGGCGGTGAAGCTGAATCCGCCGCCGAACAAGCGGTGCGAATACCTGATCGTGAACGGGGCGGAATGCGAGCCGTATCTCTGCGCCGACTTCCGCCTCATGCTGGAGCGCGCCGACCGGGTGCGCGTCGGCGTCGAGATCCTGCGCAAGATCCTCGGCGGGTGCGCCGTCCGCATCGCCGTCGAGGCGAACAAGCCGGAGGCCATCGCCGCGCTGGAGAAGGCGTTTGCGGACATCGAGGGCAACGTCGAGATCGTCGTCCTGCCCGTCCTCTATCCGCAGGGCTCCGAGAAGCACCAGATCTACGCGACGGTCGGGCGCGTCGTGCCGGAGCCGCCGGCCCTGCCGATCGACGTCGGCTGCGTCGTCGAGAACGTCGGCACGGTCGCGGCGGTGGCGGACGCGGTCGAGAAGGGGCAGATCCTCCTCTCGCGCGTGACGACCGTCTCCGGCGACGCAGTCCGCGAGCCGAAGAACGTCGAGGCGCCGCTCGGCACGAAGTACGCCGATCTCGTCGCCTTCTGCGGCGGCGAGACGGAGCCGCCCGCGAAGGTGATCTCCGGCGGCACGATGATGGGCTTCGCCGTGCCGAGCCTGGAGATCGCGACGACGCGGACGACGTCGGGGCTGCTGCTCCTGTCGCGCCGCCGCGTCTTCCAGTATTCCTCGCAGGCCTGCATCAACTGCGGCCGCTGCGTGCGGGCGTGCCCGATGAACCTCAACGCCGCCGAAATCGCGAAGGCCGTCGAGGCGGACGACATCAAGTCCGCCGAGGCGGCGCACGTGATGAGCTGCATCGAGTGCGGCGCCTGCACGTTCATGTGCCCGGCGTACCGTCCGATCACCCAGTTCTGCCGCCGGGCGAAGAACTCGATTCGCGCACGTCTCGCTTCAGAGAAGGCGAAAGCCGTTGCTGCGACATCGAAGCCAACCTAATCGTTCGATTCGTCCAGTTCGTCTTGTCAGTCCCATTTGTCCTATTTCTCCCTTCGACCCCATGAAACCGAAAGACACCGCTGAACATTACATCCTTTCCAGTTCGCCGCATGCGCACGCGAAGAGCTCCGTCTCGCGCATCATGCTCGACGTCCTCATCGCCCTGCTGCCGACGACGGCGGCCGGCATCTGGTTCTTCGGCCTGCCGGCGGTCTGGACGATCGCGACGTGCGTGGCGACGTGCCTTGTCACGGAGGCCCTCTGCCGCCTTGCGATGCGGCGCGAGAACACGGTCGGCGACCTCTCGGCCGTCGTGACGGGCCTTCTGCTTGCGCTGAACCTGCCGGCGGGGATTCCGCTCTGGATGGCGGCCGTCGGATCGGTCTTCGCCATCGGCGTCGCCAAGCAGGTCTTCGGCGGCCTCGGCATGAATCCGTTCAATCCGGCCCTCGCCGCGCGCGCGTTCATGTTCATCTCGTTCACGGGTCCGATGACGACGTGGCTCAAGCCCCTCGCGCATGGCGGCGGCTGCTGCGCGGCGGCGACGTCCGCGACGCCGCCGGTCGAGGCGCTGACGACGGCGACGCCGCTCGCGTTCGTGAAGGGCGGGCATCTCGACCAGGTGCCCGGCCTCTGGGACATGCTGATCGGCAACATGCCCGGCTGCATCGGCGAAGTCTCGGCGCTCGCGCTCGCGCTCGGCGCAGTCTACCTGCTCGTCCGCAAGGTGATCACCTGGCACATCCCCGTCACGTTCCTCGCGACGGTTGCGGTCTATGCCTTTTTCGCGGGACGCGCCCCGGCGCATGTCGAGATCCTGACGGGCGGCGTGATGATCGGCGCGTGCTTCATGGCGACGGACTACGTGACTTCGCCGACGACGAGCCTCGGCAAGGTGATCTTCGGCTGCGGGTGCGGACTTCTCTGCATGGTGATCCGCCAGTTTGGCGCGTATCCCGAAGGCTGCTCGTTCGCGATCCTCATCATGAACGCGATCTGTCCGCTCATCAACCGCTGGACGCAGCCGAAGCCGTTTGGGAGCTGAAATGTTCAGATCGCATATGAGAAACGTCCTAACGTACATCGCGTAGCTGTCCTGGTAGTGACATATGAAGACCTCCTTGCTCGCCCTCATCGCAGCCCTTGAGCCCACGACGCCTGCCTTCGCCGACTCATTCGTCCTGCCTCCACAGGGCGAATCTGCATTCGCCGACACCGAGGTCTCGACCAACATCGCGATCCGCACAAGCCGCACGAACGCGCGCGACGTGACGATCCAGATCTGGCTGGCGGGGACGCCCACGAACGCACTGGAGGTCGCGTTCGGGCGGGATGCGAACGCAAACGGGACGCTTGAGGCGGACGAGACAGAGACCGTCTACGGCTGGCGCGGAGGCCGCTACTTCGTCGAGAGCGTCCGCGACTGGACCCGGATCGAGGCGGAAGCCGCCACCGATGGCCCGTGCGGGGACATGGACATCCAGCTGAAGAACAACGCGGAACTTGTCCCGAAGCGAGTTGCGGCCATTTGTGGAGGAAATGCGGCGTTTCCCGAACTGGCGACGAGGCCGCCGCCGCCGTGGCTCTTCCGTGAGACGTGGGACATGATGCGCGTGACCCGTCGCGGGGCGGGCGTCCCCTCTGAGTGGGTTCGATGCGAATTCGACTATAAGTTCTTCATCATGAGCATCAGGTGACAGCTGGACGATGTGGATCTGGACGACATTCCTTGTTTCGTGCGCGTGTGCGACAGCCGTCGCGGCGATTGTCGCGCGCCTGCACGAGATGGGCGTCCGTCCCATGCGCGAGATTCGGATCTTCTTCCGGCAGCAGCCGAAGGCCGGGCGCGTCTTCCTCGGCGCGGTCGTTCTTTCCCTGTGGGTGTTCGCCAGCGTCAAGCAGGACACTTCGGAGATCGAAGCGCCTGCGGCGCCTAACGCGGAGAAAACGGAGAGGGGAAGACACGGAGATGACGAGGATGCTTCCGGCAGGATTGACGAGAGCGACAGCAATCTGGCGGCGCATGCGTTGACAGATGAGGACTTCGGCCGGGGCTTCGTGCTGACCCGCGTCGGGACGAACGAGGTCTTCTCCTTTGCGCCGCCCGATGGCGCGACCGTCTGCGCCGACTGGCGCGCGTTCGGCGCGGCGAGCGACTGGATCTACCTCTCGTTCCCGGACTGGTCATTCAGGCTCGGCGCAGGCAGGACAGGCCGGTTGCGCGTCCATTCCGACGGATGGGTCGAACCGTTTGCGCGAGACGGTGAGGGAAACATCGCCACCAACCGTTGGTTCGCACCTTTCAGGGCCTCGCTCGGAATTGTCCCAGAAAGCGGTTTGGAAGGTTTGGAAGGTTCGGATGGTTTGGAAGGTTTGGATGGTTCGGAGGGTTTGGCGGGGGTGTCGTCCGATTCTGCCCTCCAAACTCCCCAAACTCCCCAAACCTCCCAAACTTCCCGAACTTCCCGAACATCCCGAACCCTCCGAACTTCTCTCTTCTGGCACTTTGTCACGCCCTCCAACACGCTTCAGCTCACGTGGCAGAATGCTCTTCTGCGACGCTCGCTGACAACCCCTGTCTCGTTCCAGGCGGAGCTCTGGCCCAGCGGACGTTTTGCCTACCGCTACGGTCTCTCGCGGATTGGCGCGGAATCCGCGACGGGCGTCGCGGTCGGCGCGTCCTTGACGGGGCGCGCGTGGGCGGCGGACGCAATCCCCACGAACGTCACCTCGCTCGCGTTCCATCCGCTTTCGTCCGAGGATGTCGCGAACCCGGACAGGGACGGCGACGGGCTGACGCTTGCGGAAGAGCTTTTCGTCCACCGCACCGATCCCGAACTTTGGGACACCGACTGCGACGGCCTTTCGGACGGCGAGGAGGTCGCCCTCGGCACCGATCCGCTCTGTCGCGACACCGACGGCGACGGGCTCGTCGACGGCTCCGACCCTGATCCGCTTGTCCCGACGCCGCTCGACGACCTCGACGGAGACGGCATCCCCGACGCCTACGAGAACTTCTGGTTCGGCGGAACGAACGCCGTCGACTCGGCTGACCGCCGCGACGGGACGGGCTTCACCCTCCGCACGAAGATGGCCGGCGGCGTCAACCCCACGAACGGCGTCGCGGCGGCCGACGTCATCGCTGCGGACGCCTGCGTTTCCTGGCGTCTCTTCGATGCCTTCGCCGCGCCTCCATCCTCATCCCCCATCGTCTGGGAGCGGACGTTCGCCGTGAACCGCACGAGCGCGTGGCAGCAGCTCTTCGTCTCGGCGGATCCGACGAATGCCGCGCCGTGGCGCCTTGAGGGCGCCGTCCTCGAATGGGAGACGGACACGGGCGCATCAGGCTCGGCAGGGCGTTCGCCCGTCGGGGACAGTTTCCGCATTCCGCTCGCCGCCGCCGACCGTCCGACGTCGCTGACACTGCGCCTCCGTGCCACCGGCCAAGCCCCCGTCGTCTCGTCGACACCCCTCCACCTGATCGCCTACGTGCCGGAGTTCAGCTTTGAGGGCGGTTTTGAGATCACGGGCCAAAGCGGCGCGAAGTTCTTCGTCTTCACGGACGGTGCCAACGCGCAAATCCGGCTGGCCGCCGACCACGCGCGCCGTCCGCACAGGGTGAAGCCCGACGCGGACGAATGCGACTGGAGCGGATTTTCGGGGGCGGGAACCGGAAACGAAGACTTCGCGTTCGCGGCGGACGGCATTTCCGGCGGAACCGTCACGGCCTGTCGTCCCGGAATCTGGACGCTGCCCGACTTTACGCTCGACATTCCGGCCTCGGCCCTGCGGCGCACATCGCGCGCCCAGTCGGCGCGACGGGGCGGCGGCCGTACCGTCATCGTCCTCGACCCCACCGTCGGCTGGAACTGCCGTGGGCACGGGTGCGTCTACGACGGCCTCGGCTATGACTGGCACGAAAGGCGGTATTACGTGAAGGACGACTATCCGCTCGATTCGGCGTGCCTGCGCAAGAAATGGTATCGCGACTGGCGCGGCGGCTGGTACGACGGCAACTGCACGCTCTCCGTCACAAGCGGACTCGGCGCCGATTCCGGCTGCGTGTCCACTTCGGTGGACGGCGACACGGGCCGGGTGTTCGTCGATGGCGTCGAGGTCTGGTCCGGCACGGCGGAACACGTCTACGACACCGTTGGGTGCGCCGACGGCTATCACGAGGACTTCCTCGGCGACGGGTGCGACACCTGCGAGGCGGACTGCGCGGACGGGAACTGCGCCGCGCAGGAGGGGCCGACGCTCGGCTCGCTCCGCTTCCGCATCCCGCTCGGCGCGCCCGTGAAGAGTCAGGTCGCCGGGTTCGCCTGGTTCGCGTCCGACGGCCCAGTCGCCGTCTCGAAGTCCACGTTCCGGCTTCTCGCGCACCCGTCTGCCACCGTCACGGACACGACGGCCGCCGGGACGCGCCGCGTCGTCTGCGCGGATTCGCGCGGCCGCGACCTGCGCCTCGCGGACATCGCGAACGGCGTGCGGGTGACGGTTCTCGACGCCGCCGCGCAGACGCTGGAGCACACGTGGGAGATCGTGAACGTGGACGGCGACCCCGCCCGTGTCCGCCTCCGAAAGATCAGCCGCCTCGGCAACGTGATGTCCGACGAGACGTTCACGTACGCCGACGGGAACTGGACGCGGTTTGACGGCATCGCGGGCGTCGAGACGCGGCTGTGGACGCACGACGGGTTTGCCAAGGGGGACGACAGCGGGAAGTCCGAGACGCGCACGACAACGGATGCCGAAGGCAACGTCCTCGCGTCCGTCACGACCGAGCGGAGCCGCGTCGGCGCCTGCGAAAACGCCGTCCTGCGCGAGACGTACCATGTGGAATCGACGGGATGGGGCTCCAGATGGTCACAGGCGGACTACTGGGACGACCCCGCACACGTAGGACGCCACGGGCAGCCGCGCCTCGTGTGGGGCAACGCCCGCGCCTGGGTCTATACCGACTTCGACGGGAACGGGCACGAGATCCTGCGCATCGAGCAGCGCGGCGGCGCACCGATGCCGCAGTCGTTCCCAACCATCGCCTCAAACGCACTCGGAAATGTCGAGGGGCTTGCAAATGCCTTCGTGACTGTCCGCGACTTCACGCCGTTTGCCGGCGATGCGGCGCATCCCGACGACGCGGCACGTCCGCGCACCGAGACGCGCTACGTCGTCGCAAACGGTGTCGCGACCGCCGTCGGGCGCACGTGGACGCGCTACACGCGCCTCAGCCGCGACGGCTACGCCGCCGTGAAGCGCGAAACGTGGCGCGCGGCGGGACAAGGCGCAGCGCGGACGTCCGCAGGGAACGCCTACGCCTACGAGATCGCCTTTGCCGACACGGGCGAGGGCACGCCGCTTCTCATGCGCAACGCCGTCGTCGAATCGCTCGACGAGAACGGGATTCTCACCGTCAATTCGTACGCGCTTGCGGACGGTGCCCTGTCCTGCACGGCCCGGAAGTCCTTCTGCGGGACCTCCTTCCCGACCTACACCGTCACGGAGACCGACGCGCGCTACGGCACGGTTCTCCGTCGGACGACGCGCCTCGCGAAAGACGACACGGTGATTGCGGACGAGCAATCCGTCTATGATTCCCAAAACCGCCTCCGCGCGACGGCTTTCCTTGACGGCACGTCACTGACGAACGCCTACTCGTGCTGCCGTCTCCTGTGGAAGCGCGACCGCGAGGGACGCAAGACGCTGCGTTCCGCCCGGACCGGAACCGACCACCTCTATCACGCGATGGAGGACGTGTGGCTTGCCGACGTCTCGACGAACGGCGGCCATCGCGTCACCCGGCATTTCTTCGACGCGCTCGGCCGCGAGACGAACACGGTCGTCGGCGTCGCCCTTGTTCCCGGCGAGGCCGCCGACCCGTCCTCTGCGCCTCCTGCGTCCCCTGTGGCCCAGTCCACGACCGCCTACCCCTATGGGGGGAGCGGCTATTCGGTTCACACGGACGTGCGCGGAAAGGTGACGGTCCGGCGCACCGACTTCCTGGGCGATTGCATCGAGACGGACGAGACCGTGTTCACGAACGGCGTCGAGGTCTCGAAGACGAAAAGCCGCGCCTATTTCGGCGGCGGCTCGTCCACGCGCCGCGAATGGGACGGGGACAGGTTCGTCGAGGAGCGCCGCTTCGACACGTACGCCGCCGACGGCCGCCGTGTCGCCTACGTCGTCACGGAATCCTCCGACTGCGGCATCGTCACGAACGCTGTCACGACCTACGACTGGTTGGGGCGGGAGGTTTCGTCCGAGACTCCGCTCGCGTCCGTCACGTACGCCTACGACGGCTGCTCGTCCCGAATCCTCTCGGCAACAGATTCCAAGTCTGGCGTGACAACCACCTGCCAGTACGGCGTGTGCGGCGAACCGGTCGGCACGATGGTGGACGGCGTGGCGCGACGGAGCGACGTCACCTACGAAACCGACGCATCAAACGTGACATGGCGTGTGACGGCGGAGCGGACGTTCGCCGCCGGGCGGACGAACGCCTGCTCCGTTACGCGCGAACGGCTGACGGGCCTTTCGGACGCCCTGCGTTCGCACGTCGAGACGATTGAATCGGATGGCCCGCAAACCGTCGAGAGGACGTCCTTCGACGCGGCCACGGGCCTTGTGACGGCAACGCGGACATCGACCACCGCCCCGTCCGTCGTGCAACGGACACGTTACGGACTGGCCCTTGAGCAGGAGGCGGACGGCGAGGCCCGTCACTTCGCCTACGATGCGTTTGGGCGGAACGTGTGCGTCGAGGGCTCGGTCGAGGGCGTCCGGCGCCCCGTGTCGTCGTACACCTACGGCGTGACGGGCGATCTCGTCTCCGTCTCGACGTACACGAACGGCTCGGACGTCGTTGCCGAAGCGTACGCCTACGACGCGCTTGGCCGTCGCGTCACCATGACGGACGCCCTTGGACAGGCGGTACGCACGGTCTACGACGCCCTTGGCAACGTGGTCGCCGAGGACGGCGCGACCTATCCCGTGCGTTACGAATACGACACGACCGGGCGGCGCACGTCGCTCGCGACGACGCGAGACGGCGCGTCATGGGACGTGACGCGCTGGGCGTACGACGCGGCAACGGGGCTTTGCGCGGCGAAGACCTACGCCGACGGCTCGACCGTCGCCTACACCCATACGCCTGACGGGCTGCCGCTTCGCACAACCTACGCCAGTGGGCGGTGGACCGAGAACGTCTACGATTCTAAACGCCAGTCCGTCGGGCGTCTCTCCTCGGACGGCTCGGACGATGCGGCGTTTGCGAGAGACGCATTCGGGCGACTCGTCTCGTCGTCGAACAGGAGTGCTGCCGTCGCGCGCGCCCTTGCGGACAGCGGCACGGCGACGAACGAGGCGTGGACGGTCGGAGGCGAGGCGGCGACGCTCGTGCGCACGCTCGATGCGCAGGGGCGGGTGTCGTCGCTTGCGCTGTCCGGGGGCGGCTACGCGCAGGCCATTGCCTACGACGCCAACGGGCGGCTTGCGGCCGTCTCGAACGCCGAGGCCGTCGCGTCCTACGCCTGTACGCCCGACGGGCAGAACGCGGGCTGCACGCTGACGCTCGCAAACGGGACGACATTCACTCGTGTGCTCGTGCGCGACCCATATCGCCGCGACCTCGTTGTAAGGATTGCGAACTGCGTCAACGGCGTCGCCGTCAACTCTCTTGCCTACGTCTACGACGCGCTCTCGCGTCCCGTCTCGCGCAACGCCGACACGTTCGCGTACAACGCGCGCGGCGAGGTGGTGTCCTCACACGGAGGCGCGGAGAACACGGAGGAGACGTATGCCTACGACCACATCGGCAACGCCGTCCTTGCCGCGTCCGGCGGCGTCACGAACGCCTACACGGCAAATGCGCTCAACCAGTACGCCTCTATCCTCCGTGCCTCCGTGTCTCCGTGTGAGCCAACCTACGACGCCGACGGCAACATGACATCCGACGGCACGTTCTCTTACGCCTACGACGCGGCGAGCCGTCTCGTCTCGGTTTCCTCGAACGGCGTTAACCTCGTCACGAACTTCTACGACGCGCAGTCACGCCGCGTCCGCAAGGCCACGCCGGAGGCGACAACGACCTGCTTCTACGACGGTTGGAATCTCATTGAAGAGCGCGTCGCGCACGCGAACGGCACAACCTCAACCATCCGCTACTACTGGGGCAAGGATATTTCGGACTCGTTGCAAGGCGCAGGAGGCATTGGCGGACTCCTCTACCTCACCATCGACGGCGAGGTCTACGTGCCGCTCTACGACAACAACGGGAACGTCACCCACTACTGCAACGCGAATGGTGCTGTCGTTGCCTCGTACGCCTATGATGCTTTCGGCAAGGCCGTCACACAGTCAGGACCCCTCGCCGACTTCTTCCGCCACCGCTTCTCGACGAAATATCTCGATGCTGAAACCGGGCTTTATTACTACGGATACCGATTCTACAGCCCTTCGCTCATGCGCTGGCTCAACCGCGATCCTATTGAAGAGAGTGGTGGGTTGAATCTATATGGTTTTTGCAGGAATAATGCTATTTGTAACTTTGATTCGTTAGGCAAGAAAATCGTAATCTCGGAGGAACGTTACAATGTCAGAGATAATATTGGTAGGAATAGCAGGGCTTATTTCTCGCGAGACTGCTCCATAAACATTTACTGCACTACGTTTGGCGTGTTGAAAATAGACGGCGTAGCGTATAGGAAATTGTTTATACTAACGCCTGGACATGATAGATGGAATGAAAGATATAAGCGGTACAACGAAAAATGGGGTGTTGGGCGCAACTCTACCCAAGAATGGCAAGCGGCATATGCCCATGAAATGGATCATTGGAACTCGTTCAATGCTCTATTTGCTTTTCTACAAATGTTGAATGAATTTGACGAAACACGTCTATGCTCAAAATGTGACGAGATGAAAGATGAATTGGCGAAACAATATCGCACATTGTATACGCAAGCAGTCATGCGGTCTTCAAAATATGACAGTCCAGATCTTAATTATGGAGGAGCTTACCCTAAATGAAGAAAATGGTTATGGCATCGGTAGCATTTACTGCAATATGCTCGGTTCTGGTTGTGTTTCTCAAATTTTACATTAGCAGAAGCGAGTTGGGTCGCTACGATAAAACTATTAATATACTGAACGGTCTTACGATGGAATCGGAGTCGAATCTTACAAATGTTCACTATGATGCCTGGGGACATGCGATGCTCATAAGTAGAGATGTTGATTGTTGGTCTATTGTTTCCTTAGGCCATGATCCAACGGATGCTTCTGATGATATTGTCATGAAATGGAATCCCAGGCTTGGACAAATAAGTATTGACTTTGAATATGACGGGCAGATGCGTTCATATTCAATAACCGAGGAACACGATAATTGAAATTCAACCAATACGTCTCTGTTCTCCGTGCCTCCGTGGCTCCGTGTGAGATCCTTCCCCTGTACGATGCCGACGGCAACATGACATCCGACGGCACGTTCTCTTACGCCTACGACGCGGCGAGCCGTCTCGTCTCGGTTTCCTCGAACGGCGTTCCCCTCGTCACGAACTTCTACGACGCGCAGTCACGCCGCGTCCGCAAGGCCACGCCGGAGGCGACGGCGACCTACTTCTACGACGGTTGGAATCTCATTGAAGAGCGCGTCGCGCACGCGAACGGCGCAACCTCAACCATCCGCTACTACTGGGGCAAGGATAGTTCGGACTCGTTGCAAGGCGCAGGAGGCATTGGCGGACTCCTCTACCTCACCATCGACGGCGAGGTCTACGTGCCGCTCTACGACAACAACGGGAACGTCACCCACTACTGCAACGCGAATGGTGCTGTCGTTGCCTCGTACGCCTATGATGCTTTCGGCAAGGCCGTCACACAGTCAGGACCCCTCGCCGACTTCTTCCGCCACCGCTTCTCGACGAAGTATCATGACAGCGAGACGGACCTCTACTACTACGGCTATCGCTTCTACGCCCCTTCGCTCATGCGCTGGCTCAACCGTGACCCGATAGAGGAACGAGGAGGTAGAAATCTGTATGGGTTCTGTGGAAACAATGCGATTGCGAGCTATGACAGAAACGGAAACGCATATTTCGCAGTGAGAGGGCTTGGCAAGGTGCTTCCACCTGTGAACTGGTCTTGGTTTTTTGCCTGTCCATTTATGAAATTTGCGGCAGATATTGCTGCTGACGTGGCGAATGTGGAACTGCTTCACGAACAGTTGTTTTTTGAAGATGGATCAAATATCGGATGGGGTAATGACGATAAAGGCCTTGGAGTTGGCAAGGAGATCCGAAACGAGTCATCCAAGAGATATGCAAGACGTGATGGTGGCTATGATGATTGTGTAATGCGCAAGTCGGTTGAAGAGGTGGATGTGAAGCATTATCAGTTGACATGGGTTGGCGCACGGATGAAATGCAACTGTCAGGACTATGCAGATATGTTGCGAGCCAAATATTGGGAATTGATCAAAAACCCTAAAATAAGGTGTCAATGCGGCCTCGATGACAAATGATTATGGGGAAAAGGACTATTAGTTTCTTGCTGATTGGAGTGGCCATGCTGCTACTCGCTACTGTGGTTGTAATTAAAGATGTTTGCCTATATATTAATGGCGGACGGCCTTGGTCTGCAACGGTAGATAGTATATGCAGCATTTTCTTTCATGCCAAGCGAAATAATCTTCTTGCGAGGGTTCCGATTGAGGGCGATCAAGTTCAAATGACCGTTTCTCACATGTGGAGGGGAAATTATCAGTTTCGATTGTGGATTCCAGATGCGATTGAGGGGTTCATTGCCGCTACTGAAACAATAGGCATGGATTGCGCCTTTTACGATAAGAACGAAACGGTTGTCTATATCAATAGGACACCTCCTTCTGTCAATTCATTTTGGTCGATGGTGGATCGAGATGGATCTAAAGGTAGTGATTTGGCGTTTAGAATGTACAGAGCTCCTGATGATGTCCCTCTAAATGAAGAGTTGACCGTCAAAGTCAAGTTTTACGGTCAACTTGAAAAGTTCTTCACCGCACATTCTAACGTATACTTAGTTTTAATCAAAGAAAGAGACAAGTGACAGAGGTGCCAACCACTTCGTGCGCGGAGCGTTTGCTATAATTCACATATGCACAACCCTGCGAGACATATGCTCAACGTGGCAGACTCCGCCGCTCTTGCCCGCGAGTGGCGGTTCAGCCGACGTGCGGAACACGTCGGGGTGCAGGTCGGCGCGAATCGCTTCGTCTACGTCTATGAAGCTATCGATAACCGTACTTGGGCATCGTCGAACAGGAGTGCTGCCGTCGTGCGCGCCCTTGCGGACTGCGGCACGGCGACGAACGAGGCGTGGACGGTCGGAGGCGAGGCGGCGACGCTCGTGCGCACGCTCGATGCGCAGGGGCGGGTGTCGTCGCTTGCGCTGTCCGGGGGCGGCTACGCGCAAGCCTTTGCCTACGACGCCGACGGGCGGCTTGCGGCTGTCTCGAACGCCGAGGCCGTCGCGGCCTACGCCTACGCGCCCGACGGGCGGAACGCGGGCTGCACGCTGACGCTCGCAAACGGGACGACATTCACTCATGCGCTCATGCGCGACCCGTTCCGTCGCGACCTCGTGGCGCGGATCGAGAACCGCGTCAACGGCACTTTCGCCAGCTCTCTTGACTACGCCTACGACGCGCTCTCGCGTCCCGTCTCGCGCAACGCTGACACGTTCGGCTACAACGCGCGCGGCGAGGTGGTGTCCTCACACGGAGGCGCGGAGAACACAGAGGGGACGTATGCCTACGACCACATCGGCAACGCCGTCCTTGCCGCGTCCGGCGGCGTCACGAACGCCTACACAGCAAATGCGCTCAACCAGTACGCCTCTATCCTCCGTGCCTCACCCCTGATAGGGCATCGCTTCGCGACTCGGCTTCGCCTCGGGGGATATGAACCTCCGTGTGAGCCAACCTACGATGCCGACGGCAACATGACATCCGACGGCACGTTCTCCTACGCCTACGACGCGGCGAGCCGTCTCGTCTCGGTTTCCTCGAACGGCGTTAACCTTGTCATGAACTTCTATGATGCGCAGTCACGCCGCGTCCGCAAGGCCACGCCGGAGGCGACATCGACCTATTTCTACGACGGTTGGAATCTCGTCGAGGAGCGCGTCACGCACGCAAACGGCACAACCTCAACCATCCGCTACTACTGGGGCAAGGATATTTCGGACTCGTTGCAAGGCGCAGGAGGCATTGGCGGACTCCTCTACCTCACCGTCGACGGCGAGGTCTACGTGCCGCTCTACGACAGTAACGGCAACGTGACGCACTATCTTGACGCCAACGGCGGCATCGTCGCGGCCTACAAATACGACGCCTTCGGCAAGACCATCGCCCAATCCGGCCCGCTCGCCGGCTTCTTCCGCCACCGCTTCTCAACGAAATATCTCGATGCTGAAACCGGGCTTTATTACTACGGCTACCGATTCTACTGCCCTTCACTCATGCGCTGGCTCAACCGTGACCCGATAGAAGAAGATGGTGGGGTGAATCTATATGGGTTCTGTGGAAACGCCGTAACGTTTAGACTTGATTATTCAGGTCTGGCTTTCTTTGCGGTACGTGGGTTGGGTGGCTTAAAGAAACCTGTGACGTTTGACGGCAGTCTCACGTTCTTGGATGAATGGTTGAAGCGCAAAAATCTTCAGATTGCACACGAACAATTGTTTTTCCAGGATGGCCTCGAACCCTCTTCCGTTGGATATGGGAAAGAGAATCTTGAAGGCGAGGGATTGGATGGCTACATTGTGACGAGCGGAGGCTATGACGACTGTATCATGCGTCTGGCTGTTGGAAAGGTCAGTCGCGGACAGAAACCGTATTCCATGTTGGGAATCTTTGGAGAGAAGTATAATTGCCAAGATTATGCCGATGCATTGCGGGCGAAATACTTGGAGATCAAGAATTCGCAAGAGGTGAAATGCAAGTGCAAAAAGAAAAGGAGATAAATGCTTATGGAATGGATTGTTGTGGGTGTGCTCGTTTTTGCAATCATCCTGTTGTCCGTTATCTTTTTGAAAATGTCACGAGTGGGGCGAGTGCTTCTTCGTTCTTTGATCTTTGTGTTGTTGCTGCCAGTCCTGTATCTGGGAACAGAACTGTTCCTCCTTTATGCAATAGGAAGAAGCATTGTCCCTCAGGTCGGCGTGTTCTGCGGTGTGTTTGTTCCTCTGCCGACATATTTCACGCCGCTCGTGTCTATGCCTTTAAAGACTGGGGTGTTCGCTTACGAAGGAGAGTTTCGTTGTCGCCATCTTGGCAGGCATGAGCTGAATATCGAAATCGACAAGTCCATATCCATCTGCGATGTGCCAGTTGACGTTGATTTTGATTTGTCCTATTGGATTGTTGATTCCACAGGCAAGCCACTTGTTTCGGGCAGGGCGACACAAGGCAAGCAAGGCCCAAGAACAGTCCATTGGCCATATGTCTATTGCGCGAAGTTCGATGTCCCTTCCCAAGTTCCTCGAAATGAAACTGTTAAAATAGTCCTTAAGGCATCGAATGGATTGCAGAAGTTTGTCGAAAGGACACCTTGCACCCGATTCGTCGTCATGAAGGTTTCGGACGAATGATAGGAATGCCAATCAATTTGTGCGCGAGGAATTTGTCATGCCTCGGCTGCCCGATGGATGCGCCAGCCGCCATCTCTCTTGCTCAGGAATGGCTGTACAACCGCCGATCGGAACTCGCCGGGGCACAGGTCGGCACGAACCGCTACGGCTACGCCTACGACACCATCGGCAACCGAACTTGGGCGGCGGCAAACGCCGTCACGAATAACTATGCGGTAAACGCCCTCAACCAATACGTCTCTGTTCTCCATGCCTCACCCCTGCTAGGGCATCGCTTCGCGACTCGGCTTCGCCTCGGGGGATATGAACCTCCGTGTGAGATCCTTCCCCTGTACGATGCCGACGGCAACATGACATCCGATAGCGTGTTCTCCTACGCCTACGATGCGGAGAACCGCCTCGTCTCTGCGACACCGCTTGCGCCCGTCGACGGCTCGCTCTCGGTTGTGAATGGCTATGACCATAAGCACCGTCGCGTCCTGAGGACCGTGAAGCGGGTCAACGGCGAAACTTGGATCGTGCCCAAGACACACACCTTCGTCTGGGACGGGGACAACATTGTGCTGGAGTCGATTACCGAGACTGACGGAACGAGACGAACCATTGAGTACTTTTGGGGTAGTGACCTCTCCGGTATGGAGCAGGGCGCAGGGGGAGTCGGTGGGCTCCTTGCCGTGTCGTTGGACGGCGTGTTCCATCTCCCATGCTATGACCACAACGGCAACATCGTCTGCTATGTTTCTGAGACTGGTGTGACTGTCGCGCAATATGTGTACGACCCGTATGGCAATCTTGTTGAGTCCGATGGAACGCTTGCGGACAGGTTCTCCTTCGGGTTCAGCACCAAGTACCGCGATCGCGAGACGGGGCTCGTCGCATACCAGCGCCGCTTCTACAGCCCCGGCCTCGGCCGCTGGATCAACCGAGACCCAATCGAAGAGGAAGGTGGCGAGAACCTGTACGGGTTCTGCGGGAACAGCCCCTGTTGGCGATTGGATCCGTTTGGCCTAAGATTATTGATTCTCAAGCATTGGAAAGGCATAAACCCTCCAGGTGGGTGGGGTGATCATGGTCGCAACCGAGGGCAGACGCACTATAAGGAACCGAGCATCTCGTATAAGCCCATCAACAAGGGCCAAGGGAAAATCGGATTTGAAGTCACAATTACACCTCCTGTTAGCAGGGTTGATGTGTATTTCCATGAAAAGTCTGACCTTCAAGTTTCCACTTATGATGAAAATGAGCATATACAATGGATTGTTAAGTACGATGAAGCGATAGAGACTTTTAAGCGCGAAGCAGAATTAATTGAAGCTTGCCCACAAAGGGCGTATCAGGAACTGTCGGCCGCCATAGATCGACTTAATCGGAAGAAGAAATGGATTGTGGCAGAAAACAATAAACTCGATGCTCCGGGAGGTCCACATGGCCATTAACGCAAGACAAGCCCTTTTGTTGCTCGTCCTTTTGCCGATGTTTTTGCATCTGCAGACGAATGAGGCCTATGCTGTTGAGCCTATTAAGTTTGATGTGCATTTCCCTCCTGTCGCAGGGGATCCTGCAAGAGCCGATCCGTTTCTTGCTCTGATAACTCTGTCTGGCGGACGCGATCCAAGCTTACGATTTAACAAAGATGGAAAATGGAGATTGAAAAATGCCGTAGGGCCGTTCAATGATATTGACATATGGATGGCCTATCGCGAACATCCAATTCTACAGTTTTCAGGGCCTTTCACAGAAGGAGGGGTTGTGACACAAGTAGTCTCAAGAGTGACACGTCGGGAAGTGTCATTTGAAATTGCCGTGAAACAGATTAAAGATTTATGGATTGCATTGCTGCAAGTGACTGGAATCCGGGGATTTGACGAAGAATCTTCTACGTCCAACACCTACACAGTATACACCAAGAATCCAACGCGAGGTGGGTGGCTCATGGAAATGAGTGTCCGGCAGGTTAATGAGGACAATTATGAGTACTGTCTTTTTTTCAGAAGGAAGTCGAAGCCAGAAGCTGCCAAGATAAAGGATGTTGACATTGAAGTTGATGTCTAACTCAGACCTGACAAAGACCGACTGCTTCGAAAGAATCTGCGTTGTCGGGAATCTTGCGGCTGTCTCGAACGCCGAGGCCGTCGCGGCCTACGCCTACGCGCCCGACGGGCAGAACGCGGGCTGCACGCTGACGCTCGCAAACGGGACGGCCTTTACGCGTCCTGTCGTGCGCGACCCGTTCCGTTGCGACCTCGTGGCGCGGATCGAGAACCGCGTCAACGGCACTTTCGCCAGCTCTCTTGACTACGCCTACGACGCGCTCTCGCGTCCCGTCTCGCGCAACGCTGACACGTTCGGCTACAACGCGCGCGGCGAGGTGGTGTCCTCACACGGAGGCGCGGAGAACACAGAGGGGACGTATGCCTACGACCACATCGGCAACGCCGTCCTTGCCGCGTCCGGCGGCGTCACGAACGCCTACACAGCAAATGCGCTCAACCAGTACGCCTCTATCCTCCGTGCCTCACCCCTGATAGGGCATCGCTTCGCGACTCGGCTTCGCCTCGGGGGATATGAACCTCCGTGTGAGCCAACCTACGATGCCGACGGCAACATGACATCCGACGGCACGTTCTCCTACGCCTACGACGCGGCGAGCCGTCTCGTCTCGGTTTCCTCGAACGGCGTTAACCTTGTCATGAACTTCTATGATGCGCAGTCACGCCGTGTCCGCAAGGCCACGCCGGAGGCGACAGCGACCTGCTTCTACGATGGTTGGAATCTCATTGAAGAGCGCGTCGCGCATGTGAACGGCGCAACCTCAACCATTCGATACTACTGGGGCAAGGATCTCTCCGGCGCACCGCAGGGCGCGGGCGGCGTTGGCGGGCTTCTCTACCTCACCGTCGATGGCGAGGTCTACGTGCCGCTCTACGACAACAACGGCAACGTCACCCACTACTGCAACGCGAATGGTGCTGTCGTTGCCTCGTATGCCTATGACGCATTCGGCAAGACCGTCACACAGTCAGGCCCTCTTTCCGGCTTCTTCCGCCACCGCTTCTCGACGAAGTATCATGACAGCGAGACGGACCTCTACTACTACGGCTATCGCTTCTACGCCCCTTCGCTCATGCGCTGGCTCAACCGTGATCCGATCGGGGAGGTGGGTGGCTTAAATCTGTATGCGTTTTGCGAAAATAGCCCGGTTATAAACTGTGACACAGATGGGTGCGCGTATTTTGCGATAAGAGGATTAGGTGGTTTCCCGATTGTAAAATGGTCTTCCTTTGTTTCTTGTTCGTTCATGAAGATGGCCGTCGATCTTGTCGCTGATAAGCTTAACGTCGAACTTGTGCATGAACAGTTGTTCTATGGCGATGGAGGGCAGCCCTCCAATGTTGGATGGAGTAAGGCGGGGAAACTGGAAAATGAGCCTTCGAACGGCTATGTCCGCAGGGGAGAGAATACGATGATTGCATTATGCGACTGGCTCAGGCAGAGGTAGTCCCCGATCATTACCAGTTGACGTGGTTTGGCGGAAAAACAAAGTGCAATTGCCAGGATTATGCGGATGCCCTGCGGGCAAAGTACCACGAGTTGGAAAACGATCCCAAGGTGAAATGCAAGTGCAAGAAAGAAAAGTGAAATGGACGCGGTAAAGAACTTCATTCTTGAATTGCTGGCCCCGTTATGGCTGTTGTTGATGCCATATTTGTCTGCGCTAATGTTCGTCGCTCTTTGTCTTGCGGCTGTTCTGGACGGGAAATGCATTCGGAAGAACGGATGCTCGGCAATGCGAATGATTCTTCTGCTATTGGGATGCTACACCCTCTTCAATGTGTATGATTTCATCCGCTATCAGAACACAGGTCTGACGATTTCACCCATTAACCAAGTTTGGTTTTACTTGTTTTCTGCGCCGTCAGACTTGCACAAGCCATATGTGCAGATTCAACTGTCCACGGTATCAAACGAATATCAAACGACATTTAAACATGTTTATGGCGGGGCGCAGATGGTTGGGTTGGGACTCGTAAACAACACTCCGAAGAAATTTGAATATGGCAAGCCAGATGAAGTGAATCTCGCATTCTGCGGTAATCTTCGTTCGGTAGATATGGGACTGTCGAAGGACTTTAATGTGGTGTATACAAACTATTACTTATCAGCGGGAACCAATTATCTTCCGATCTGTCGGTATGAGATTGAGAATGTCAATGAACTGCGGAAGACGTATGAAATACGGCTTAAGGTAGGTGGGGACATAGGGTTTTTCTTGAAGGACTACCCAGGCTCATTTTTGACGATAGGAAATGGCACGACAAAGTGAAGCGCCGAATCACATTGCAGATTGAGAACGGGACGGTCTTTACGCGTTCTGTCGTGCGCGACCCGTTCCGTCGCGACCTCGTGGCGCGGATCGAGAACCGCGTCAACGGCGTCGCCGTCAACTCTCTTGCCTACGTCTACGACGCGCTCTCGCGTCCCGTCTCGCGCAACGCCGACACGTTCGCGTACAACGCGCGCGGCGAGGTGGTGTCCTCACACGGAGGCGCGGAGAACACGGAGGAGACGTATGCCTACGACCACATCGGCAACGCCGTCCTTGCCGCGTCCGGCGGCGTCACGAACGCCTACACCGCAAATGCGCTCAACCAGTACGCCTCTATCCTCCGTGCCTCCGTGTCTCCGTGTGAGCCAACCTGGCAACATGACATCCGACAGAAATTTGAATACGGCAAGCCTGATGAAGTGGATCTCGAATTCAGCGGCAATCTTCGTTCGGCAGATATGCTATAATGCGCACATGAAAAAAACAGTTCATCTTGTCCTGTCTCTCACGCTCATCTCCGGCATCTGCGCCGGGGTGCTTGCGTACGTGAACGCGCTGACGGCCGGGCCAATCGCGGCGACGGCGGCGGCGAACGAGCAGAAGGCCGTCAAGGCCGTGCTGCCGTCCGAGACGGCAACCGTCGCGGCGGCGGGCGACGTCTTCGTCGGCAAGGACGCCGCCGGAAAGGTCGTCGGCTATGCCGCGAAGGGGACGGACGCCGGCGGCTACGGCGGCGACATCGTGCTGATGGTCGGGTTCCGTGCGGACAAGAAGACGCTCGTCTGCTACCGGACGCTCGCGGCGGCCGAGACGCCCGGCCTCGGCATGAAGCTCAGCACGCCCGAATTCGCCGGACAGTTCGCGGGGAAGGACGGCGCGTCGCTCGCGGTGAAGAAGGACGGCGGCGCCATCGAGGCGATCACGTCCGCGACCATCACCTCCCGCGCCGTCTGCCGCGCGATTGCCGACGCGCAGAAAAAGCTGTGAACGCGATCGCCCGGCGGCGGCGATATGGTATAATATGCAACCAATGAAAAGGGTTGGCGTTTTCGTGGCGGGCGCGTGTCTGGCGACCGCCGTCCAGGCAAGCTGGTATTGGCCGTTCGGGTCGGATGACACGACGACGGATGCCAAGCGTCCGCGTTTGTCCGAGCTGATGGAGCCGGCGTCGCTTCTGATCGACGAGGCTTCGGACCTGGCGGAGGACGGGAAGTCCGTCGAAGCGGTCGAGAAGTACCGTCAGGCTCTGGCGGCCTTGGACACGATCGAGGCGGAGAACCGCGCATGGGCCGACAAGCCGGAGTTCGCGACGCTGCGGAACAAGCGCGCGTACGTGAACGCGACGATCGATTCGCTGCTCCTCATGCAGGTCAAGTCCAATGCGCGGGCGGTCGCCGTGAGCGACACGACGGAGCTGGAGAGGAAGCTCGCCGCCGAAAAGGCGAAGAAGGCCGGAAAGCCGCAGTCTCCCGCGAAACTGAGGCCGGAAGGGACTGCGGCGAATCCGACGGCGGAAGCGAAAGCGGACGCGCCGCAGAAGGCGCCGCCGTCCAAGCCGAAGCCCGCCGCGCCGCGCACGCGCCGCGAGCAGGCGATGGCCGATCTCTCGGCGGGGGATTACGCGGCGGCGGAACTGGACATCTCAGAGATGCTGTCCGAAAAGCCGGACGATGCGGCGGCGCTCAACCTGAAGGCCGTGCTGGAGACGCTGCGCGGCAACTTCAGAGAGGCCGAGCGCGCGCTGGACTGGGCGATCAGCGTCCATCCGCGCAGCCACCACGCCTACTACAACATGGCGAACCTGATTCTCCAGGCCCAGCCGGCCAACGCCTCCGGCGCACGGCGCTACTACGAGACGGGCCGCGCCGTCGGCGGGCCGCGCGACGCGGCGCTGGAGGCGCGGCTGAAATGAGGCCGGGGGCTTTCGTCCGATGAACTACGCCTCCATACGAACCTGCGACATCGCGAACGGCGAGGGCGTGCGCGTGTCGCTGTTCGTGTCCGGCTGCACGCACCGCTGTCCGGGATGCTTCAACAGGGAGGCCCAGGCATTCGGCTACGGGCAGCCGTTCACGCGGCCGATCGAGGACGCGATTCTCGCCGCGCTGGCGCCGACCCAGATCGCGGGGCTGACGCTGCTCGGCGGTGAGCCGATGGAGCCGGCGAACCAGCGCGCGCTCGTGCCGTTTCTCCGCCGCTTCCGCGCGCGCTACGGCGACACGAAGACCCTTTGGGTCTACACGGGCTGCGTCCTCGACACCGCGACCTGCCGCCTGTCGCCGCCGTCCTTCAACACGGAGGTGACGCGGGAGTTCCTCGCGCTGACGGATGTGCTGGTCGACGGGCCGTTCATCGAGGCGCAGAAGGACATCTCGCTGCGCTTTCGCGGCAGCTCGAACCAGCGGATTCTCGACTTGCGGAGGCTGCCCCATGCTTGAACGGCTGACACGCCTGTATGACGCCTACGTCGACACGTTCCGCGCGGCGGACGGACGTCTGCCGGAGATGATGCAGCTCAAGCGGACGCATACGGCATTCGTCGTGGAGAACGCGCGGCTCATCGCGGACGGCGAGGGCTTCTCGCCGCGTGCGCGCGAGGCCGCGCTCGCCGCCGCGCTCCTGCACGACACGGGGCGCTACGAGCAGCTGCGCCGCTACAACACCTTCCGCGACTCGGAGTCCGTCGACCATGCCGTCTTTTCGCACGCGATCGTCCGGGAGAAGGGCTGGACGGATGACCCGGCGGTGCTGGACGCGGTGCTGTGGCACAACCGCCGTGACCTGCCCGCGCAGATGGAGCCGCTGACGGCTCTGGTCGCGCACACCGTGCGCGATGCGGACAAGCTCGACATCTTCCGCGTGCTGGAGGACCAGATCCGGCACACAGACTGGCGGGCCGACTCGCGCGCGTTCTGGAACCTTGCGGTGTCCGCGCCGCCGAACCCCGCCGTCGTCGCGAACATCGAACGCGGCGAGGCGGTCGACTACCAGAACATCCGCTCGCTGTCCGACTTCGTGCTGATTCAGGTCGGCTGGATGATTTCGGGGCTTCACTTCGCGACGGCGCGCCGCCTGTGCGCCGCGCGGCAGCATCTCGCGTTCCGGCGCGACTTCCTCCACCAGCTTTCGTCCGATCCGTCGGTCGACCGCGTCTGCGACCTCGCGGCCGCGCGACTCGCCGACGACCCAGCCTGATGTCCGGCAAGAAACGCTATCCGGTTCGCATCCCGCGCTTTGCGGCGGGCATCCGCGCGCAGGAGTCGCGCGCGGGGGCGGGGCGCAGCTGGTGGGCGCGGGAGTGGACGCACCGCCTGGAGACGATGGGCCTCAAGGGGCGGCTCGGACGCGGCAAGAGCTATGCGCTGTCGGGGCAGGTCGTCTCGCTCGCGCTCACGGGGCCGCACGTCGCGGCGCAGGTTCAGGGGACGCGCCCCGACCCGTATGCCGTCACGCTCGACTTCCGTACGCCGGACGCGGCGGCGCGCGCGCGGATCGTCGCCGCGCTCCGCGCCGAGCCGATGCTCGTCGCGCGTCTGCTGGCAGACGACCTGCCGAGCGACGTCTCGGCGATCTTCCGGGCCGAGGGCTATGACCTCTTCCCCGGCGGCAAGCTTGGGCCGGGCCGCTACGACATGACGACGGCGTGCAGCTGCCCGGACTATGCGAACCCCTGCAAGCATACGGCGGCGGTGCTGCTCCTGCTGGGCGAAGAGGTGGCGCGGCGGCCCGTGACGCTGCTGGAACTGCGCGGCATCCTGCCGGAGGAGCTGTACGATGAAGATTGAAGCGCCGATTCTCAAGCGGCTCGGGCCCGTGCCGTTCTGGCGCGGCACGGGCAAGTGCCTCGACGAGCTCGAACGCATCTACAAGAAGGCGATTGCCGCCGCCAAGGCCCGCCTCGGC
Organism: uncultured Kiritimatiellota bacterium; assembly: GCA_934635385.1. Classification (GTDB taxonomy): domain Bacteria; phylum Verrucomicrobiota; class Kiritimatiellia; order RFP12; family UBA1067; genus UBA1067. The sequence continues at coordinate 76,340 of CAKTZI010000012.1, forward strand.
CAGTGATCCGTCCGGTGCGGTGCGCGGTCGCCGACGGCGGAAAATGCTATAATGCACCTATTCTGTCCTGACAAAAACACGCGAAGAAAGGAAACTGACCATGACACTCGAACTGAATCTTCCCTTTGACGCCGAAGGCAACGCGCAGCTGCTCATCGACGAGACGCTCGCCGTCAACGTCTCGCGCAATGACGAGGAGGGGCGGCTCACGCTCGCCGCGCCCGTCGCGCAGGAGCTGCGCGAGGACATCGGCTACGCGCAGATGCTGGAGCTGCTCGACCTGGCGCTCGGCCCGCTTTTCGGCGGCACGCCGGCCGTCGGGCGCGATCCCGTCAGCGGCATGCTGATCGCCTACGCCTCGATCTCCTACGTCCACGTCACCGAGGCGGAATGGCCGGAGATCCTCGGCCGGTTCGTCGCCTTCGCGAAGGGCATCGCCGAGAAGCTGTAACCGAACGGCCCCGTCGCGCGTAGACGGGGCGTTCCGACAACGAACCGAAGACCACCCCACGACCGACAGGAGAAAGACCATGCCCACGCGAATCGACGCCACGTTCCAGAACGCGCAGTCCATCACCCTCGATGCGTTCAATCCCGCCGCGAACGCGGCGGAGACGTTCCGCAACGCCACGATCAAGGTCGGCAGGGACGCTTTCCGCGTGTCCTTCGCGGGCGACGGCAGCGTCTCGGTCAGCTTCGCCACGACCTCGTTCTTCCACCTCTTCCAGGGCGCGCGCAAGACGGCCGTGCGCGAGCGGATCCAGGAGCTTGTCCAGCTCAAGTCCGTCACGGAGGACGTCGCCCGGGCGGTTTCCGCGACGGGCTTCCGCGACAACGTCGCGCGGGCGATGCGCGCGGAGGCCGGGAACATCCGCCAGGCCGCCGGCGGCAAGCTCGCGCACTACGGCTTCTCCGACGTCCGCATCCAGGCCGCCGGGATCATCGACAGGGCGTCCGTCGGCCCGAACGGCACGCGCGTCATGACGCACCAGCTCATCAACGACTACAACAGGGTCATCGGGCTGGGCGAGAACACGAACGTGGCCACGACCATCGCCTTCGTGCGCGACAACAACCGGGGGGCGTGGCGCTACGATCCCCTTGAGCACATCAACGGCGGCATCCGCCGGGAAGACCAGGAGGCCTGGATCCGGCACCTGTGGGGGCGCGACATCGACCTCTTCTCGAAGATCCGTCAGGCCCGGGCGGAGGCGGCGGACGGCAAGGTGACGGGCTGGGCGGGCGAGATCGCCCGCCAGGGGATCAAGGGCGCCGTCCTCGACCTCGTGCGCAAGAACATCGACCCCCGCGTCGCCCGGCCGAACCCGGACGTGAACTTCGTCCTGAACGCCGTGGCGGACGCGGTGATCGAGACCGTCGACGCCGACTTCAAGGGGCTGGACGAGGCGGGCATCGCCGCGCGCCTCCGGGAGATCGTCGATCGCCATGCGCCCAAGGGCCGGGAGGCGCTCGCGTGGGCCATCTTCGACAACGCGGCGACGACCGCCTTCTGGCGCCAGACGAGCAAGCTCGGCCTCGACTTCTTCAAGGCGCGCGGCGAGACGGTGGTCTTCGAGTGGACGACGTTCGACGGCCTGCGGTCTGACGGGACGGAACTCGCCGACAAGTGGTGGAAGAGCCCCGATGTGGACGTCCGCAGCCGCTTCGGCGTCGCGGTCACCAACTCGGAGATGCGTCACCTCGGCGGCGCGAAGTACGCCGCGAAGCCCGGCGCCGGCCGCGTCGTCAAGATCGAGGGCGCGCTGTCGCGGGCGGATGCCGAACGGCTCGTCCGGGCGAAGATCGACGGTCTCCGCGCCCTGCCGGCGGACGATCTCCGGCAGATCGTCGCCAGCCTCAAGGCCGGATTCGCGGAGATGAACGCGGCGTCGTTCCGCGACGCGGCCCGCCACGCCATCGCCTCCCTGCCCCAGATCCCGGCCCTCAACCTGGACGCCCAAACCCCCGGCCTGACCGAGGCCGCCTTCAAGCGCCTTTCGGCGAAGATCGCCGCCGCCGCGACACCCGTCGCGCAGGCCGCGATGCTGTCCTGCCTGACGGAACTGTTCGAGGCGGAACTCCTGTCCGCCCCGGAGGTCATCGAGGAGCTGCGGCTGAACGCGCCCCAGGAGGCGCCCGCCGCGCCGGCCACCGAACGGACGCAGAAGGAGCGGACGCTCGCGGGCCTCGGCGGCGGACGTGGCGGCGAGCTGTTCTTCGCGCCGGACACGGGGCGCCCCAACGCGCTCGGCGAGCTCCTGCTGGACGCGGGCGGCGACGTCAAGGGCCTGGTCGACGAGCTGCGGGACCGTTTCGCGGCGACGATGGGCATCCCGCCGGACGCGGCCCTGCGGCATCCGGCCTTCAAGACCTTCATGCCCCGCGCGGCGCTCGCCACACGCGGCACCTACGACGAGCTGGCCCAGTCGCTGGACACGGTGAAGCTGGCGGCCGACGCGAAGGATGCCCTCGTGAAGCGGGGCGCCCTGCCGCAGCCGGCGGACCGCCTCTTCGCTCGGCGCGGCGAATGGGACCTGAACCGCCTCATCTTCAACGAGGCGGTCGCCGCGAAGGCCGCCGGCCGCGCCGTCGATCTCGCGAAGCTCGAGACGAACGCCGACCGGCTTCGCGAGATCTGCCAGTCCGCGCAGGACTTCGCCGCGCAGGTGGCGCGGCAGGTCAACCCGGACGACGTGGCGGGACTGCGGCTGACGGATGCCGAACGCGACCGCCTGGAGGACGCCTACCTCGACCGCGACAGCTCGCCCGTCGTGGCCTACCGCCGGTCGGGCCGGGAAGCGGATGCGCAGCAGGTCGCCGCCGCGACCGCGGCCATTCTCCGCAAGACGGGCGAGTTCGTCGCGGCGTTGCGCGCGGCGGGCGGCGATTTGACGGACGAGCAGTTCAAGGGCCTGGTCATCGACGCCGTCGCCACGCGCGCGAAGCCCTCCCTCGCGACGGTCGCCGTCGCGGCTTTCGGGGCGGCGCGCGCCGGCGGGCCGATTCCGCTGGACAACGGCGCGACGCCGGCCGAACGCCTCAGGAACTTCGCGCGCGCGCTGGCCGACCGCATCGGGCCGGCCTGGGTCGAGGCCGGCCGGACGGCGGCGCCCGCCACCGCCGACATCGCCAGCGTGGGGGGCTTTGACGACAGCAACACGGCCATGCGGATGTTCTTCACGCTCTACCTGAAGGCGAACTCGGATATCAAGGCGTTCCTCGACCGGACGGTGAGCGGCGAGGCCGTCGCCGGGCTGATGGACTACGACCACGAGGCCCAGGCGGCGGACGACCCGTTCTCGCACATCCTGCAGCTGATCGGGACGCACGGCCAGCTGTAGGCCGCGCGCCTACAGCCGCTCCTGCGTGTCGGCGAAGACGTAATCGGGCAGGGTCGCGTTCCAGATGACGGCCTTCAGGCCCTCGCAGCGGGCGCGGACGGCTTTCAGCAGCAGGGTGAGCCGTGCGCCGAGCGCGGCCCGTGCGGCGGGTGTCGCCTCGTCCATGCCCTCCCAGCAGATTTTCACGCGCGAGTAGTCGCCGAGCGTCGCGACGAGGAAGTCCGTCTTGGACGTGTCGACTTCCAGAAGGCCGAGTTCGGCGAATTCGCTCTCGCGGCACGTCTTCACGAGGTCGAGCGCGGCGCGGGTGCGCCCCTTGAGGAGCTGGCCGGCGGCCGTGCCGGGCGCGCGCGGCTCGCGGATCGTCGGCAGCGTCTGCGTGCCGCGCAGGCACGAGAAGACCATGCCCTCGGAATCGGCGACGCGGCCTGAGGCGGCGCGGCGTCCGCAGATGTTCAGGCGCACGACCGGCGTGCGCTCTTCGGCGCGGATGCTGACGCGGTTCGGCAGGTGGCGCGAGACGGAGATCGCCCGCAGCGTCGGGATCTTGCGCAGGATCTCCGCGCGCTTCGCCTCGAAGTCGATGAGCGCGATGTTCGCGCCCTTCTTGAGACCGAAGTTCTCGGCGAGGATGTCGGGCTTGACCATCTTCCCCGAGACGATCGAGACCTGCTCGGCCATGTCCGTGATGACGCACTGCTCCAGGTAGAGCGCGCGCAGCTTCTCGTAGCCGACCGCGAGGCCGACGAGCAGGGCCGTCACGGCGATCACGCCGAGCGTGACCCAGAGTCCGCCCCGGTTGCGGTGTGCGATCTTGTTCTCTTTCATCGGTCGTAGTCCGCGCAGGAGAGGATGCGGTCGCAGACGCCCGCGAAGGTGAGCCCCGTCTTCATGCCGGCCTTCGGCACGAGCGAGTGGGACGTGAAGCCGGGCGAGGTGTTGAGCTCCAGCACGTAGCAGCGGCCGAGCGGCGAGACGCGGAAGTCGACTCGCGTCACGCCGCGACAGCCGACGGCCCGGTAGGCGTCGAGCGCGAGCCGCTGGAGCTTCTGCTCAAGAGATTCCGCACTTCTTCCTTCTTCCTTCTTCCTTTTTCCTTCGTCTTCTTCCTCATCGAGGAAGACGTATCGCGTCTCGTCCGACCTGTACTTCTCGTCGTAGCCGTACCAGCCGCCCTTGGCGACGATCTCGATGACGGGCAGGGGCTCGCCGTCGATGACGCCGACGGTGAACTCGCGGCCGGGAATAAACTCCTCGACGAGGACGGGGCGGGGTTGGGAGGTTTGGGAAGTTTGGGAAGTTTGGGAGGTTTGGAAGGTTTGGGCGGCGGCTTTCAGGGCCGGAGCCCAGTCCTCGGCCTTCGCGACCTTCGAGATGCCGACGGACGAGCCGTCGCACGGAGGCTTCACGACGACGGGCAGCGGCAGGGGCGAGGCGGGCGTGTCGGCGTTCGCGAGCCCCCACGCGGCGGTCGGGACGCGTTTCATCTCCAGCACCATCTTCGTCTTGATCTTGTCCATCGCGATTTGCGAGGCGAGGACGCCGGGGCCCGTGTAGGGGATCTTGCGCGCGTTGAGCGCGGCCTGCACGCCGCCGTTCTCGCCCCAGCCGCCGTGGAGGGCGATGTAGACGGCATCGAGGCCGTCCGGCAGGGCGTTTAGGTTCTCCTCGACGAGATCGATCGGGATGACCTCGTATTTGCCGAGCGACGCGAGCGCCTCGGCGATGTTCCGGCCGGACACGAGCGAGACCTTGCGCTCGCTCGTCTTCCCGCCCATCAAAACTGCGATCTTCTTCATCCGCACTATTATACCAAAAACGATGCCTGTGAGACGAAGTGACAGGCTAATGAGGACGCGACTTGTCGGCGCACTGGAGACGGTAGGCGCGCATGGTCAGGCCGAAGCGGCGCTTGAAGGCCGTCTGGAGCCACGGCGCGTTGGCGAAGCCGCAGGAGCGGGCGATGGAGCCGATGGGGCGGTTCGTCTTCGACAGAAGTTCGCAAACCGCCTTGAAGCGTGCGCGGGCGATCAGTTCGCGCACCGTCCCTTCGCCCTGCTCCTTGAACCGCAGGTCGAGCAGCTTCCGGGAGATGCCGAGGTGCTTGGCGACGGCCTCGACCGTGATGTGCCGCCGCGCGTTCTGCTGGATGTAGGTCTTGGCGGAGGCGAGAATGTGCGCGGACGGCGCAATCGGGATGGACGAGTCGCGTTCGCAAATCTCCACGGAGGCGGAGACCTCTGCGCGCTTCTTGGGCGCTTTCCCGGTCGAAAGCCGAAGGGATACCTTCTTGGCGGCTGCGAAGCCGAGGGCTTCATACGGCAGGACGACGCTTGAGACGCTGGGGTTGGCGAAGGACGTGACGACGGGATCGTCGTCAACGCCGAGGACGACCACCTGTCGGGGGACGGGGATGCCGTTCTGCTGGCAGCAGCGGATGAGCGCAACGGCGTCACGGTCGTAGGCGCAGAAGAGGGCGGCGGGCTTGGCGAGGGCCTTGAGCCAGATGCCGGTTTCGTCGGGCTTCCCGCTCTGGTCGCACGCCACGACCGTGCGGCCCTGTCTCTGGAGCTCACGCAGGAATCCCTCGCGCCGTTGCCGGATGAAGCTCTGGCCGGATGCGTCGGAGTAGAAGCCGAATGACGCGAAGTTGCCGAGGCCCAGGAGATACGCGGCGGCTTTCTGCCCGATGGCCGTGTTGTCCGTGGCGTAGAAGTAGATGTCCGGGTCATCGGCCGCAGGCGTTCCCGGACTGCCGAAGACGCAGGTCGGCGGATGATGCCGGCGGCGCGCCGCATAGAACGAGAGGATGTCGGGCGCACAGTCTTCTTTCGCGAAGATGGCGTCGAGGGGCTTCGGGGCATCCGCGAGCACCGTGTGCGCCTCGGTGACGTCGGCCACCGTCACGTCCCAGGACGCCTTGCTGCGGGCGAAGCGGGCGATGCCCTGAAGGAATTGGCGGTTGGACTCATACCGCAGATCCAGGATGATGAGGATGCGTGTCGTGTCTCTTTTCTTTCTCATGTCGAGGGTCCTGTTTCGTCGTCAGGGGCAAAGTATAGCCGATTCGACCGAAAGGTTCAAGGCCGCACGGCAATTCGCGCAGGGCTTCAGCCTGAAAAGACGGTTCTGTCACAGGGCGACAGTCGCCCGCATTTTGGCCCATTGGTCCGATTGAACGATTTTCCCGTTTCCGTATGGCATTGTTGGTCAAAAACAGATAGCCTTCTTGCCGGCGGATATGCTATAATGCCGACTGTCAGCGAGCGATGGAGATAATTGCATGAAGAAAATGAATTTGGTCTTCCTGTCCCTTTTGTTTGTGGCGGCGTCGTCACAGGCGCGTGCGCCGTGGCGGCGGGGTGCGCGCGAGCCGCTGTGGCCGGAAGGAAGGATTCCCGACTTTCAGGCGCATCAGCTCGCCGGCATGACCGACGAGGAGAAGGACGTTGATTTCCTTCTTTCGCCGCAACGGCAGATGCCATATCTCGAATGGTTCGAGGCACCGTCGCAGCCGAATGGCGCGTGCATGATTCTCGTTTCGGGCGGCAGCTACCAGAACCTGTGCGACCTTTATCTCGTCAAGCTGTGGAAGGAGACGTTCACGAAGCTCGGCTACCAGACGGTCAACCTCGTCCATCGGACGCCGCGTCCAAAGAACGCGCCGTTTTACCGCAGTGGCTGGCAAGACGGCCAGCGTGCTGTCCGGCTCGTCCGCGCACAAGCGGCGGCGCGAGGCTTCGACCCCGAGAAGATCGGAGTCATCGGCATGTCGGCGGGCGGACACCTCGTGACGATGCTCGCGACGAGTGCGCTCACGCCCGCGTATGAGAAGGTCGATGCGCTTGACGACCTGCCGTGTCACGTCAACGTGGCGATTGCGAACGCGCCCGCCTACAATTCCGCCGCCGGCGCGGCGGGTGGCGTGGCCGCGCCACAGGACGGCACGACACAGCCCGCGTCGGACGTTGCGTCGTGCTTCGCCTTTGACGCGAAGACGTGTCCGATCAGTTTTCAGCACGGTGGAATCGACCCCTATACGCCCAATGGCTCCGCGCGCTGCTACCGCGAACTCCGCAAGCGGAAGATTCCGGCAGAGCTGCACGTCTATGCGGACAAGGGGCACGGGGCGTTCGGCCTTGGTCACGCGATCGAGTTCCTGAACCAGATCGAGTTCGCGTCGAAACTCGCGCCGGAGGTCGATCTCATGAGCCGCTATGCGAACGATGCGGCGCGCGGGGCATACGAGAAGGAGAACATCTGGCCGGAGGGCAAGATACCGGATGCGCAAAAGAACCAGTGTGTGCCTTACGTCGAGTGGCATCTGCCGAAGGAGCGGAAGACGCGGGCGGTGCTGATCGTCTATTCGGGCGGTTCCTATGTCGGGAACTGGCCGGAATGCTTCGAGGTCACGCCGATACGCCGCTACCTGAACGAGAAGGGCATGACGGTCGTGACGTTGAAATACCGTGTGCCGCGTCCGGCGGGGCTGCCGAAGCACCTGACGGCATGGCAAGATCTGCAGCGCACGATTCGGATCGTCCGCGCACAAGCGCAGGCGAAAGGGCTTGACCCTGACAGCATCGGCATCATGGGCTCGTCGGCGGGCGGACACCTCACGCTTCTGGGCGCGACGAGTTCGCGCATGTGGGCCTACGCGCCGGTCGATGCGCTGGACGACATTTCCTGCAAGGTGCAGTGGGCGATCGCGATCTATCCGGCCTATGTGCTGACGGACGGTCTTGACGGACGTAACGCGGCGGGCGGCAACGACGATTCGACCGTCCTTGCGCCGGAATTCCTTTTCGACATGGACACGGCGCCAACGCTTTTCATCCATGGCGATGCGGACGGCTACGCGGCGATGAACTCGGTGAAGGCGTGGGAGCAGATGCGCCGAATGAACGTTCAGGGCGAAGTTCACACGCTCGCCCTGCGCAATCACGGCTTTCAGCGTCAGGCGTCGCCGGGCACGGGCAGCTACACATGGATGGAGCGCGTGTGGTCATTCATCCTGAGCAAAGGCTTTGTCAGGTAGAGACTCGCATCTGACGCGATGCACTTCTCATTTCCGTATATTACTGTTGGTCAAAAGCAAATAGACATCCAGTCTGTGGATGTGCTATAATTACGCCCGTCAGCGCCCGTCAGCGCCCGTCAGCGCCCGTCAGCGCCCGTCAGCGCCCGTCAGCGCCCGTCAGCGCCCGT
>CAKTZI010000013.1 GCA_934635385.1 uncultured Kiritimatiellota bacterium
CGTCCTCGCGGCGTGGGAACGGCGGAAGGGCTCGAAGGCGGACATGATCCGCCTCGGCGGGATGCTGCACGACCTCGCGTGCTACGTCGACAGCGCGCTCCGCTTCGACGCGAACGGCGACGTCGTGAGCCGCAACGGCGGCATCCGGGGGTGGCTGAAGGAGAACCTGCCGGAGCTTTTCCCGAAGTACAAGACGCTCATGCGGTACAAGGCGATGGCGATCCGGCTGCGGCAGGCGACCGGGACGAAGGACCCGACGCCGACCAGCGCCCTGCTCGGAAATGGGATGGAACAGGAGAACGGGACGATGCACGAGGTCGTTCGGGAACTTCTGAAAGATTTCCGCATGACATTCTCATCTCTGGAGGAGGGGCTAGCGCAGAGGCTCGACCCTGAGCGGGTGTTTTTGGACGCGGCGGTGCCGAGACGTGACATGACGCAGGGGAAAACGAGAGGGCTTGCACAGGGGAAAACGGGAGGGCTTACGCAGGGGAAGGGCTTACGGAGGGGAAAACGGGAGATCTTACGGAAGGAACGAGGCTAACATGAAAATCAAAGTCCTGATCGTCGATGACCATGCGATCTTCGCGTTCAGCCTGGCCTCGCTGCTCAATGCGCAGCCCGACATCGAAGTCGTCGGAACCGCGAACGACGGGGCGACGGCCGCCCTGCTGGCGAGCCGTCTCGCCCCTGACATCATCCTCATGGACTTGCTGATGCCCGGCTTCGACGGGGTCAAGACGACACGCCGGCTTCGCGCGGACGGCATCAGGGCCAAGATCCTGTTCCTGACGAGCCTCTTCTGCTCAGACAGCCTTTCGCGCGCACTCGAAAGCGACGTGCAGGGCGCCGTCCTCAAGAATGACGAGCCGCCCGAACTGCTGAAGGCCATACGAAAGGTCGCGCGCGGTGAGCGATTCGTCTCGGACGAGATTCAACGCATCCTGATCAACACCCCTCCCGTCCCGGAACTCTCGCCTCGCCAACGGGAAGTCCTCGACCTGCTCGTGCAGGGCAAGGGAAATGCCGAAATCGCCAACAGCCTCGACATCCGGCTTGACACGGTCAAGGAACACCTGATGCTGATCTTCGACAAGCTCGGCGTATCCAGCCGCGCCGAGGCCATCAGCCTCGCCCTCTCCCGCCATCTGCTCGAATTCTAAAGTGGCAGCGTATGGCGGCCCATCTTCTCCAAATAGGCGACAAGCGCCGCCGGACGATCGGTCTGAAGCAGCGTCGCGCCCTGCGCGAGAAACCAGTCCCATCCCGTTTCCCAACCCGACTCATCCTCTTCGCACGTGTGTCCGTTGTTGAGCGAACGCCACATCGTGTTGAGCCACAGGCGGGGGCGCTCCGGCAACGCGCGGAACTCTTCGAGGAACCGTGCCGCGTCCGTCTTCCGCAGGCAGACCTCATAGGCCCGTGGCTGCCGCCTTTCGCGCCGCCATGCGCCGATCAGCCGCTCGACGCCATCCGTCCCGTTCGTGACGTGCACAATCGGCATGTAGATGACCGCACCGTCGTCAATCCGTCGCCACGCCTCTCCCGTTTCGGCGCGAATTGCGGACGGTGCCCCTCCCGCCTTGCAGATCACCTGACGTTCCATGCCCAGACGCCGGATCACCTCCAACAGTGCCGCCGACTGCCCCGCGAACTTGTCGATGTTGACGAGGCACCTGTCCTTCGCCGCCAGGAGAACCTCGTCCAGCGAAGCGACGCGCTCCTCCGTGAGCGCCGCGTCCTTGCCGCCCCGGCCTTCGCGAAGCCGATGTGTCCGGATCTCGTCGAACGTCCAATCCCGAGCCCAGCCTGAACCGTCGGTCGTGCGTTCCAGCCGCGCATCGTGCAGGAGAACGAACCGCCTGTCCCGCGTCAGTATCGGATCGATCTCAAGGATGTCAACACCCATCGCAATCGCGCTCTTCGCAGCTGAAAGCGAATTCTCCGGATGGTTCCGCCAGTCCATGCGATGGGATGCCACGAACACGTAGTTCGTGTCGCCGCTCAAGAACAGGCGCCGCAGCCTCTCGGCGCGCGAATCGGCTTCGGCGTCGAGTCCGACTGCCACGAAAAGAACGGTCAGCAGGATGCGCAAGATCATGACTTCTCCTCTCCTTTCCCTCGACCCATTCGCATTCAGCGAATGATGTACATCAATCCCTTGGCCGTCCCTCGGCCCTGAATCTCGACAAAGTCGTCCTGCCGGACTGTCCTGAGTTCAAGATAGCCGTCTGGGCAAGTCAGCTCGCCGACGACGGATCTCGCCTTGAGGAGCGTCGTCCAGTTCCCATAGGCACGTCGCGCGGCCTTCGGGATTGAGAGTCCGCCGCCGGCGAATGTCACAGACTCCGCGACAAAGCCGACATTCGGCGCACCCAGAACAACCGTGCCCGCCGTCAGCGTCAGACCGCCCGTCAGATCGTTGTCGTCCCGCGTCAGTACCAACCGTCCCAAGCCCTTCTTCTCCAGAGTTGCGGACGAGCCGTCGACGGGATCGGCAAAGACGATCGTCTGCGCCGCGCCCGTGTCGGGGTTCTGCGTATCGACCGTGCAAGAGCCTGTCAGCATGAGGGCACGTTGTACCGAAGTCGTTCCGAGCGATGCGCGATCCGTCGCGGCGGCGGAGGGGCCGTATGTCCAGTCCGCACACGCGCCCAGTGTCGCGTCCGCAAGCGCAATCGTCGCGCACATCGGCTCGCCATTCGTATTGGCCGTCGCGAAATCGCCGCCGACGTTCAGCCGCAGGCCGTCCCTGACCGACAGGGCCTGTCCCCGGCAATAGCTGAACGACGCGATGTCGAGACGACCTGAACCTGTAAACGTCTGGCTCATACCGGTGTCCAGGCCATAGCGCGAGACGATCATCGTGCCATCGACGACGTGGGGCTTCGACGAGAGCGTCCAGACGAGCGGCCTGCCATTCGACGCGGCCCAGTCAAAGATGCCGCCCGCCTCGACGACAATCGACCCGGAGCGAAGGCTCTGCGCCGAGAAATTCGGCTGGTTCGTGACCGTCAGGCGACCGCCATGCAGGACACGCAACGTCGCGTCGCCCACGAGCATCAGCTTGTGGACGACCGCCTCGCCGCCAATTCCGACAGTCCCCTTGACGTAGAGGTGATCCGCATAGCCGCCGTCCGTCGTCCGCAACCGCCCGTTGAAGGCGACACCGCCCGTGCCGCCGTCCACGACCGCCGTCGCGTGGGCGAACGTGACGTCGTTTGCGAACGTGACCCGCGCGCGCGAGGCGTTCTGCACGGTGACGGGCTCCAGACTGGAGCTGACGCCATTCGTGAACACGATCGCATTCCCGGTGACGGCAAACGGGCCGGCCGTCGGACGGAAGGTCATCGACCCTAAGAACGTCCCGTCCGGGAAATCGTTGTTCATGGCCAAGCTCCCAAAGCCGCTCGCGAAGAGATGCGCCCCCGCCGGCGGAAGCGCCGTCCAGTTCGCCGCCACCGACCAGCGTCCGTCCACGGCACCCGTCCATTCGTACGCCTCCGTCGGCGTCACGTCGGATGGCACGACAAAGACGCCGGCCTCGGTGAACTTGACCGTAAACGACTTCCCGGTCACATCCGTCAAGTTGACCGTCGTGCGCGCCGGGTCGAGCGCCGCGCCGGAAACGACCGGATAAGCCGCCGCATCAAGGCCGTCCGCCAGCGTGACGTTCCACGTGACGGCCCCCTTCTGCGTCACACGATTCGCCGAAAGGCCCCTGCCGTCATTTTTGTCCAACGTCATCGAAATCGTCACACCGTCGCCCAAGACGAACGAATCAACGTCCATCGCACTGCCGTCCACCGCGAACTGCGCGCCGTCGTCCAGCGTCAGGACGTCCGCCTCAAAGCCCGAACATTTGAGGAATCGGGCTGTCGTCTTCTTCTCGACCGTCAGTGATGCGCCGAGGAAAGAGACCGTCTCGAACGACACCGCGCCGCCGCCTGTCACCGTCAGCGCGCCCGTCGGATCCTCGAAGGAACTGTTTGTGAAGACCGCCGCATGCGACAGGTCCGCGCCCTTGCAGTCCGCCATGTCGATCGTGTTCGAGCCGCTGAACCGGAAAGCCTTGCTCTTTGCCACGTAATCGGACAGATCGCCGTACATCCGAATCGTGTCGTTCTCGAAGCAGAAGGTTCCGCCGTCATGGACAGTGGAGAATTGCGTGCCGACGCAGAGCGACAGGTTGCGCAGAACGACGGGGCTTCCCTGAACACGGATGTCCTTCGCGCGAATCTCCCCACGTCTGCGCCCGTCAAGAACCGAACCCTTCTTGTAGGCCGGATCGAGGGTCAGGATCGCATTGTCCCCATCCAGGTCAAGGATGCCGTCCAAGTAGAAGAGCGCCGGATCCGTCTCGTCGATGAAGACAGCCGCATTGTCAAGCGGTCGCAGGCGATAGCCCGCGCCCACCAGCACCGCATCGTCATCCCAGAGGCAATCGACGTGCTGGGCCGTGCCGCCGGCCATCATGTTCTTCGTGTAGTCGAAGAGGCCGCCGTCCGTCACGCGAACATGGCCCCTCAAGTTGGCGTTCACCGACTTCGCGCGAAAGACGCCGCCCTCGACAACGAGCATTGACGTGCCTGTCGCCGCGTGGCCGACCTCCGTGCCGACTTCGACGCGACCGCTCCGAACCGTCATCCGCCCATGCGTTTCCGTCGTTCCGTTGTTGATGGAGAAATAGAGCTTTTCGGTGCTGAACGCCCTGTCGGGGGACGCGCCGTTGTCTATGACCAGCTCGTGCGACGCGGAGAGTCCGACAATCACCTGCAGGTTCGCGCCCGACGACGAGAAGCCCGCCCGGAAGACGCTCTTCGCGAAGTCCGCACCCGGCGTCACGTCCTTGATGCCGCCGAACATCACGTAGACGGATGCCGTCGTGACGTCGTTGCTGTAGGTGCAGCCGGGGCCGAACGCCACCTTGCCCGTCGCCGACAGGTGCAGCCGACAGGCGAACGTCGTCTCGACCGACGTGCAGTTGAGGTTCAGGATCGGCATTGTCGCCTGCGCCTGTTCATTCGCGCCCACGCCACCCGACATGGAAATCGTCAGAAGTCCGTCCCCGCCAAACGAGACCGCCGCCGACTGCGCCGCGATCTTCACCTGCCGGGCAACGGCCGTCTCCGCGTCAACGACAACCGTCGTCGCCTCCGCCACGTCAAAGACGGCCGTGTCGTTCGCCGTCGGCACGGTCGGATTCCAGTTGGCCGGCGTCGACCACCTGTTGCCGTCGTTCGCCGCCCCTGTCCACGTGACGACATCCGCAAGCGCGCCTCCGGCCATCAGGCCGTGGACGGACGCCAGCACCACATTGAGACAGTTGATCTTCATTCTTTGCGTTCCTTTCTGTTTGTTGGATTTCATTTGCAGTCCTTACCTGAAATTCGCCTGTATCGGCGTGACAAGGGAGCCTTTCAGCGTTCCGCCAAGCGCGGCGACCCGAACCATCGTCTCGTTGGGTCGCGTCTGACGGCTCTTGACGGAACGGATCGTCACCCGGCCGCGCCAGACGCATCCCGTTCCATCCGCCGGATCGAGCGTTACGGACGCGCTGCCGTTGATCTCGTTGCCCAACAGCGCGCACGTCACGTCCTCGGCCGGATCCTCCAGCGTCAACGTGACCTCGAACACGTCGCCGACGCCCAGCGTCCGCTTCCCGAAGGTGTTCACCTCCACGCGATTCGGCGGCGTCGGCACACAGCCGAATTCGCCGAACTTGAGCGTGTAGTTCCAGCCGCCGACGTGCGCCTGCACCGTTCCCCGCCGACCAGTGGCCTTGGGATCGTCCGAAAGCTTCGCCATGTACGTCGCGGGAATGACCGACTGGCCGCCCGCGCCAACCGTGCCGACGCCCGGATAGACCTTCAGGAACCAGCCGTGATAGCGCCACGTCGGATGCTCCTCCCAAACCGCCTCGTCCAGCCGCGCCACAAACCACGACCGCTTCGGATCATACGCGAAGCTCACGCGCTCTTCCATGTTCGAGACGCTCCACTGCCGGACAAAGGCCGGCGGCTTCTTCTGGGCGGCGGCTGTCGGCGGCGGACGATCCGCCAGAAGCGCGATCTCGTAAAGTTCCGTCGGCTCCGCAGACGGGAAGTCAAGCCGAAGCCTGACGGCCTTCTCGTCCGTCGGCAGCGTCAGGACGTTTTCGTACCGTCTTGTCTGCGCCCGCGTTCCCTCAAGCGGCACCCACTGGCGACGACGACAGGCCTTGGCTGTCCAACCGTCCAGGCCTGCGCCCGAAAGGCGGATGCGGCGAAACGTGGGCGTGAAGGACGGGAAGGACAGCTCGATGAACTTCGGACCGGTTGCCGGCGCCTTCCAGGCGAGCGCCAAGCGTCCGCCGTCAAAGATGTCATAGAAATCGTCGGCGAAGACGGTGCCGGACTTCCCGGCGAGCGAAATGGAAATCTCCTTCTCCCGTCCGACGAGCAGATTGCGCGGATCGGTCCGTTCCCGTTCGCCCGCCGCCGCGCGCGCACGTGCTGACGCCAGCGGCTCCATCTTCGGCGCGGCCGCCCCCTCATCGCGGAAAGCCACGTCAAACGGCGCATTGAGGTTCACGTCAACCGTGAGCTTCCGCACGTCCAGGGTCCAGACGCACGTCTCGCGTCCGGCGACGGGCGGCTTGAGCGTCCGAGCGCCGTGGAGCAGCAGGTCTTCGTAGGCGCAGGTGAACGCGAACGTCCAGCGGATGCCCTCGTAGAGGCCGGGCCGTCCAAGCGCCGACGCGCCGCTGAACGGCCAGAGCGTCTTCGCGCCATGCGCGAGAGCCGTCATCACGTGGCAGACGTACTCGTCGAATGTCGGATAGTCCGAGAATGACGAGTTGAAGCGATAGCTGAACGCCGTCGGCACGAAGCCGATGCACTTGTCCGTGCGTCCCAAGCTCGTCATCTGGTCGATGTAGGGCCCGAATTCGCGCATCTGGTGCTGGTAGAGGCGATTGCCCGAGGCGTCGCTGTGCGGATCGAGGTAGGGATGCGTCTCGAACCAGTCGGCGCAATCGACGTAGCGCGCCGGCGTGCGTGTCGCCATGAGGACGACATGATAGGGGTCGCGCGCCTTGACGTATTCGTAGACGTGGCGCAGGTAGACTTCCGAGAGCCCCCGCACGTCCGGCTCGTCCGAAAGGTAATAATAGCCGAACGTGCCGTCTCGGCATCCCTCGATGACGCGATCGACCTTGTCGAGGTATTCCCTGCAGGGATAGACGTCCTTCTTGACCTCCTTGGCCTCGAAAGCCCGGCCGCCCATGAGCCGGCTCGGCTCAAGCCAGCCGCCGCGGCTGATGTTGCGCGTGAGGTGCAGGCCGTTGGCCGTGTCGTTCGTGTAGACGTCAATCCAGGCGCGCGAAGCGTTGAAGTAGGGCGCATAGAAGTCGCGGCGGAACGTCGGCTTGCCGTCGACGACGAGATTCCCGCCGGAGATCCACGTCATCTGCCTTCCCGACGGCGGCAACTTGCGGATCCGGACGGCTTTCGACTGTCCGTCGGCCGTCAGCGTCAGCGTCGCCGTGCCGCACGCGAATCCCGGCGTCGCGAACCGGAAGGCGTCGCCGGAGCGGATCGTCTGCTGCGCCTTCGGCACGCCCGGCCCCTCCAGCGTCAGCGTCACGTCGCCGCCGCCGAGCGAGGTGGCCGTGCCGGCAATGCAGTCCGACGGCTGGCCCGGATAGAAGCTGTCGCGGTACTCCGGCACGGACAGGCGGCACGTCAGCGGCTCGTAATCGACACGCACGGGAAAGCCGCGCACGAACGTGCGGCCGTCGGACAGGCGGCGCAGCACGAGGCGCGTGCGCTGCCGCCCCGTCTTCGCATACGCGGCGGACAGCTCCAGCCGCGCGAACTGGCCGGCGCGCAGGAAGACCCGATCGAGTTCGCCGACGACCGCACCGTCGGCCTCGGCCCTGAACGCATACTCGCCCTGCTGGGCCGCCAACGCCCGGACGCGCATCCGCCCGCCGTAACGGCCGGCCCGAAAGGAATCGACTCGCAGAGACGCGTCCTCGATGTAGACATCATCCTCGGCGCCGCGCATCGGGAAGCCCGAAACCTTCCTGAAGGCGTCCGGCTCATGGAAACTCCTCAGGCAACGCTGCCAAGACGTGTTGCCGCCGCCCGTACGATCCGTGCGCGACACGTTGACCAGCCAGTCGCCCTTCCAGTTCGCGGTGCGCGTCATGTAAAAGGCCGAGAGGGGAATCGACATCTCGCAGACCCAGCCCTCTTTTGTCGGGACGGCGGACGCCGACCATTCGGGATCGTACGGATCGGGCTGGATGCCCCCCTTCTCGGAAAAGAACGCCGCATTCTTCGAGCCGTCCGCCCCGACCCAGAACTGGTAGTAGTTGTTCACGGAGCCTTCCGGCGAGAGAAAGACCTCGACCGTGTCGGCCACGCCGTCTTTCCATTGGCCAAGCCTTTCCGGCGCCAGGCTGTCGCAACGGATGCGAACATTCAGTGCGCCCGATTCGGCGGACAGGGAAAATGACGTCTGGGCCTTGGCCGGCGCCCCGGAACCCAGGCTGACGAAGCCCGAACCCGAAACGATCTCGGCAGCCTGGACGGCCACCGACACCAGGAACGCAAAGGCAAGCGAACTGATCGACTGGCATTTCATGATGCCGATAAGTGTACACCACCGGACCGTTGGCCCACAACCCCCACGGAGGTGGGGTGTGGAACGCGACAGGCGAAACGTGATATAATCTCGGCCATGCGCCTTCTGCTTCTCACGTGCCTCGTCCTCCTCGCCCAGCAAGCGCCCGCCGTCGGCAGGACCTGCCTCGTCACGAACTGCGCCGACGTCAGTCGGCTGATCCGCGACGGCACAAACGCCCCCGCCCGCTTCTCGCTGATGTGCCGTGCCCTCTCCGACATCAACGAATTCGGGAAAGGCATCTGCCTTGCCGACGCTTCGGGCGCAACGACACTCAGCCTCGGCGGCCCGCTTTCGGAAGACAAGGACTTCTCAAACGGCGACATCCTCCGCGTGACCGGACGCATCTGCACACCGCCCGGCTCCGGGCGCTTCACGCGCGCGGAAGCGATCGTACGCATCGGACGCGCCGCGCCCTACCTCCCTGAAGTCCTCTCGATAGGCGAATTCGCCGCCCGACAGGACGACTACCGACCCGTCTGCATCAGGGGAACCGTGCGGAGCGTCCTTCCGGACGAGATTGACCGGGGATTCTCCTTTCTCGTCCTTGAAGCCGACAACGACATCGCCTGTGTCGCCTTGCGCAACGAGTCCAAACGGCCATCGGACCGATCGTCCGCGCGCCTTGTCGGCAGTGTCGTCGACGTGACGGGCGTCCGAGACCTGCACCGGCCTGCCAATCGCCGCCAGATGGGACAGACACTGCTCGCATACCGCCTGCACACGCAGACGCCATCTCCGCCCGATCCGTTCGCCGTACCCGACCTGTCGACGCTCGACGGAGCCTCCCCCTCAAAGGTCTTTCGCTCCGGGCCCTGCGCGACGCGCGGCACGGTTCTCGCCATCCGTCCGGGCAATCGCCTGCTCCTGCGCCGCCCCAACGGCGAAGTCTCGGACATCTCGCTGTCCGCCGGAACCGAAGCCCCTGATGTCGGGTCGTCTGTCGAGATCGCCGGGAAACCCACAACCGACCTCTACCGACTCAACCTCACGCATGCGGACTGGCGCCCCACGCTTCTGCCGTACCCAGCCGAGGACAGGGAACCGATCCCCGTTTCGGCAACGGACATCCTGTCCGAGCATCAGAATGCCCGAATCTTCAACCCCGCCTTCCACGGACGCGCCGTTCGCCTGACAGGCCACCTGATCGGCCGCTCGGACATCGGCCCGAACGCCCCGTGCCTCTACCTGAAAAGTGACGGACAGATCGTTCCCGTCGAATTCGGCGCCTCATCGCCGCGTGGCATGGAATTCCCGCTGGGCAGCACACTGGAAGCGACGGGCATCTGCGCCTTGGACATCAACGGCGAATCACCGCTCTCCTCGTTTCCCCAGATCAGCGGCTTCACGCTCGTCACGCGCCGCGCCGACGACATCCGCCTTCTCGCCAAGCCGCCCTGGTGGACGCCCCAGCGCGTCTGGACGGTTTTCGGCATCTTCGCCTTTTCCCTCTTGGGCGTCCTCGTCTGGAACGGCGCGCTTCACACGCTTTCGGAGCGGAGGAGGCAAGAGCTGACACGCAGCCAGCTCAAGGGTCTCAAGGCCCGTCTGCAGACTGCGGAACGCACGCGCCTCGCCGTCGAGCTGCATGACACCCTCTCGCAGACGCTCGCATGCGTCTCGATGGAAATCGCGACCGCCGAAAGCATGCGAGGGGAGGCGCCGCCCGGAATGATGGAACACATCAATCTCGCGGCGCAGCTTCTCAAGTCCTGTCGTGGCGAACTGCACAGCTGCCTGTGGGACCTGCGCAGCTCGACGCTCGACGAGACAAGCATGGAAAAGGCCATTCGGAGAGCTCTTCTTCCCCTGCTTTCCACCTGCCGCCTGACCGTGCGCTTCGACGTTCCGCGCGCGCGCCTCTCGGACAGCACGGCGCATGCGATCCTGCGGTGCATCCGCGAACTCGCCGTCAATGCGCAACGCCACGGGGCGGCGACCCACATCCTGATCACCGGGGACTGCACCGCGCAGGAGGTTCGCTTTGCCGTCCGCGACAACGGCACGGGATTCGCTCCGGCATCCGCGCCCGGCATCCACGAGGGGCACTTCGGCCTCCTGGGCATCCGCGAACGCATCGGCCTCCTGGGCGGCAGGGTCGAACTTGTCAGTGCCCCCGGACGCGGCACGACCGTCTCCGTGCGCATTCCCTGCGGGCCTCGGCTCCCCGAGGCCCCGTCACACGGCAAACAGCCGCTTCATCTCGGCAAGACGCGACTTGTCCGCGACGAGAACGGCATCGGGCGATGAAAGAGCGAGGTCAGTCCCTGTACTCGATCGTCGCCTTGTCGCGCAGCTCGGCGACATAGGCGTCCATCGCGCGGCCACGCGCCTCATGGCGGAGAAGATCCCTGATCTGGTCGTGGACGTCCACGAGCGTCTGCTGTCCGCCGCCCTTTTGGTCGGCCTTGTAGATGATGTGGTAGCCGAACTGCGTCGTCACGATGTTCGAGACCTCGCCCTTCGCCATCTCGAAGGCGACCTTGTCGAACTCCGGCACCATCATGCCGCGCCCGAACCAGCCGAGCGAGCCGCCCTGCTGGCCGGACGGACAGTCGCTGTGCTTCTTCGCCTCCTCGGCGAAGTCGGCCTTGCCGTCCACGATGCGCGCACGGATGTCCTTGATCTTGTCGAGCGCCGCGTCGTCCGAGCCCTTGATGAGGATGTGCTGGCACAGCACCTGCTCCGGCGCGACGTACTCGGCCTTGTGCGCGGCGTAGAACGCGGCGACCTCGTCGTCCGTCGGATCGGCCACGGACGAGCAGGCCTGCTCGACGAGCTTGTTGACCTTCGCGCCCTTCTCCAGCTCCTTGCGGAACTGCTCTTCCGTGATGCCCTGCGCCGCGAGGGCCTTCTGGTAGTTCTCTTGTCCGCCAACCTGCACGACGACCTTCGCGACCTCGGCGTCGATGTCGGCGGCCGAGACGGGCATGTCGAGCTTCGCCGCCTGGTCGAGCAGGAGCTTCGCGCCAATCGCCTGGTCGAGCGCCTTTTCCTCCAGCTTCGGGAGGCTCTTCTTCACCTCGTCCATCGTCATGCCGTGGCTCATGTAGAACCGCACGAGGCGGTCAAGCTCGAACTGCACGGCCTCGCCGCTGATCTCCTGTCCGTTGACAACCGCTTTCTTCATCGTTTCTCCTTTACTCTGTCGCCGTCAGACGATCTCCCGCGCCTTGGCGAGGACGTTCTCGACCGTGAAGCCGAATTCCTGCGCGAGCACCTTGTAGGGCGCGGACGCGCCGAAGTCGTCCTTCGTCACGAACCGCGTCGTCTTGAAGTCGAGGCGGAAGCGGTCCCAGCCGAAACGCGAGCCGGCCTCGACGATGACACGCTTCGTCATCTGCTCCGGCACGACGTAGTCGCGGTACGTGCACTTCTGCGCGAGGAACCGCTCCATCGACGGCATCGAGACGACGCGCACGGACTGGCGACCGTCGCTTTCGTCCCACATCTTCTGCGCGGCGGCGATGCAGAGCGAGACTTCGCTGCCGGACGCGAGGAAAAGCACCGTGTCCTTCGTCTGCGGGCCGGCCTGCCAGATCGAGTAGGCCCCCTTCGCGACGCCTTCCGCGCGCGTACCCTCCAGCACGGGCAGGTTCTGCCGCGTCGTCAGGATGCAGCTCGGCCCCTTCGTGTTCATCAGCATCTCGACCCAGGCGTAGCCCGTCTCCGTCGCGTCCGCCGGACGGAACGTCGTCACGTTCGGAATCGTCCGAATCGCCGCGAGCTGCTCGATCGGCTCGTGCGTCGGGCCGTCCTCGCCGACGTAGAAACTGTCATGCGAGAAGACGAAAATCGAGGGAACCTCCATGATTGCCGCGAGGCGGATCGCCGGACGGCAGTAGTCGGAGAAGACGAAGAACGTCGCGCCGAACGCGCGGAAGTCCTCGTAGGCCGTGAGGCCGTTCACCATCGCGGACATCGCAAGCTCGCGCACGCCCCAGTGGAAGTTGCGTCCCGTGAAGTCCTCGGCGGAGATCCAGCCGTACTTCTTGAGGCCCGTCTTGTTCGAGCCTTCGAGGTCGGCCGAGCCGCCGACGAGCGCGGGAAAGACGTCCGCGAGCGCGTTCATGACCGTCCCGTTCGCCGCACGCGTCGCGACCGGCTTTTCGGGGTCGAACGTCGGGAGCGCGGCAAGGAGTCGCGCGCGCCGCGCATCGTCCGTCTCCGGCGCGGCCGGGCCGCCCGCCGCCTTGATCGCGGCCTTCTCGGCCTTGACGTCCCTGTTGCGCCAGTGGTGGCAGAGGGCCGCACGCGCGGCGAAGAGGTCGTAGACCTCCTGCGGCACGTAGAAGCTCTTCGCGGGGTCGAAGCCGAGCGCCGTCTTCGTCGCGGCGACCTCCTCGGCACCGAGCGGCGCACCGTGGCAACCGTGCGTCCCGGCCTTCGTCGGCGCGCCCTTGCCGATGACCGTCTTCGCGATGATCATGACGGGGGCATCCGTCACCTTCAGCGCGCGCAGGTAGGCGCGGTGAATCTGGTCGTAGTCGTGGCCGTCGATCTCGAAGACCTTCCAGCCATACGCCTCGAAACGCTTCTTCGCGTCGTCGCGGTTGGTGTCCGTGACGTGGCCCTCGATCTGGATGTCGTTGAAGTCGTAGATCGCCGTGAGGCCGCCGAGCTTCAATGTGCCGGCGAGGGACGCCGCCTCGTGGCTGATGCCCTCCTCCACGTCGCCGTCGCCCATGAAGACCCACGTGTGGTTGCCGCGCCTCTTCATCTTCGCGCCGAGCGCGAGACCAACCGCCATCGCGAAGCCCTGGCCGAGCGGCCCCGTCGTCACCTCGACGCCCGGCATGACACCGCGTTCGGGGTGACCCGCACAGCGCGAGCCGAACTGGCGGAACGTCTGCAGCTCCTCCAGCGTGACGCCGCCCGTGCCCGACAGGTGGTTCAGCGCATAGACGAGCGCGGAGGCGTGCCCGCCCGAAAACACGAGACGGTCGCGGTTCTTCCACGCCGTGTCCTGCGGATCGACCCGCAGGTGCCGCAGCCACAGGGTCGCCGCGAGATCCGCCATGCCCATCGCCGCGCCCGGATGCCCCGAATTGGCCTTCTCGACCATGTCCGCACACAGGCAGCGGATCGTGTCCGCCGCCAGCTTCAGCTGTTCGTTCGTCGTCTTCATCGTCTTCCTCCTGAAAATTAAAGTCGTATTATACCATAATCGCCCTGCCGAACGTCCGACGGGGCGCGTTCGCCTAGACGCCACCGGCGCGCCGTCACTTCCAGACGATGTGATCGCGGTCGATTGTCAGGATCTCGTGCGCCTCCAGCGCGACGATCGCCGCTTCCGGCTCGACCGTCCTGAACTGCGCCACGAGCGTGTTCTGGAGCTTGCGGACGGTGCCGGGCGCCAGCTTCTTGAGGCGCGCGACCTCATCTTCCGTCAACGGCAGCACGGGCTTCTTCGTCCGGCGCGCACGCGGCTTCTTGGCGGCCGGCTTCTCGTCGGTCGCGGACTCCGCCGTTTCGGCCTCTGCCTCGGCGGCGGGCGCGGACGCCTTGGCCTTGCGCGTACGCGACGTCTTCTTGGCGGGCGTCGGCGCAGGTTCCGCCACAGGCTCCGCAGTCGGCGTCGGCACAGGCGCCGGCTCGGCCTCTGGCGCGACGCCCAGCGTCTTCGGCGCGAGGCCCGGCGGCGCCGGAACCGGCACGACGGCGGGCGCGGGCGCGTCGCCCAGCATCGCGAGGACGGCCTCCGGCGTCTCCTTCACGTCATAGTCCAGTCCGTCGCCAATCGGCACGACGACCGAACCGCCGGCCTTTCGCGGCTCGACGGTCACGACAAAACTCGCATTGATCCAAATCGGCGTATTGTCCAGCCGCGTCAACTTGATGTACATGGTTCTCTCCTCTCTGTTGCGATAGGCGCACATTATACCAAAAGGTCTAGGGCTCGTTCTTTCGCGTGCGCAGCCAGGTGGCGGCGGCTTGGTCGCCGCGCAGGGCACGCGCGCGCATCGCCCAGTAGAGCGAGCGTTCCGCGTCCTTCTCGACGCCATGCCCGAACTGGTAGGCGGCGGAGAGGTTGTCCATCGCCTCCGGGTGGCCGAGCTCGGCCGCCGCCCGGTAGCACTTGACGGCCATCTCCCTGTCCGGCGGACACCCGAAGCCGCGCAGGTAGCACGTGCCGAGGTTCACGAAGCCGTTCGGATCCCGCTGCTTCGCCGCGCGCCGGAAGCAGTCGAAGCTCCTTTTCAGGACGCGCTCCAGCCGGTTCGTGTCCGTGCCCGTCCGCTCGAACGCCTCGGAAATCGCAATCGAGCCGAGCGCGTTCAACGCCTGCACGTTCCCGCCGTCCGCCGCCTTCTGAAGGCAGGCGAAATCGTTCTTCTCGACCGAGAGGAGATACCACGCAAGCGGGTTGTCCTTCCGCTCCGCGAGTTCGCGGATCTTGTCGCGCGAAGCGTTAAGATACTTCTTCGCCAGTTCCCTGTCGTCCGTCGTGACGCCGAAGACGAACTGCTGCAGGGGCTTGCCGGCCTTCGCGTCGCGTGCGACGATCTCCCGCGCCTCGGCATAGACCTTCGCCCCGCACGAGGTCGGCGCGTTCAGCAGCCGCACCACGGCGTCGGACGAGCTCATCGCCCCCAAAAGGCAAGCAACCGCAAGAATCGTCATAGGTAGGGACGGTACGTGTTCGTCAGCGTCTTCCAGTTCTTCTTCTTCGCGCAGATCGTGAGCGTCCGCTCGCGCCGCCAGAACCGCCAGCGGTCGGGACGCTCCACCTCGACGATGTGGAAGCCGTCGCGGACGATCGAGTAGAGGTCCGGCAGGGAGAACCCGTCCTGCGTGCGCGTCTTCTCCGGCACCGAGAAGTAGAGGCGGCCGTCCGGCTTCAGGACGCGGTGCGCCTCCTTCACCGCCTGCCGCGAGACGACCGAGCCGTCCATCAGCACGACCTCGAACTGCGCGTCCTCGAAGGGGAGCGCGTTCGCCCTGTCCGTCGCGCGCCAGACGCGGCCGCGCAAAGGCGCGAACCGCGCGGGCAGCGCCTCGCCGGGAAAGCCGACCTCCAGGCTCGTGCGGACGCCCCTCACGCGAGCGCGACCTCCGTCTCTTCGCGCGTCGCCATGTCCTTCAGCCGCGCGACGCCCTTCGCCACGTCGTCCGGGCCGAGGAACACGGCCTTTGCCGCGCCGTTCTGGTCGGCGTGGGAGAAGAACTTCTTCGGCTTCTGCGCATGGAGCGCGAGATCGACCGCCTCGCCCGCCGCGCGCAGCTTCGCCGCGAGCGTCACCGCCGCGTCACGCTGCTCCGGGAACATGAAACCGACCGCGACGCCCTTCTTCTCCGCCGCCGCGGCCGCGCCCAGCCGCGCCTTCAGCAGCTCCGTCACGACCACGTCGCCGAAGCCGAGGCCGACCGCGCTCGTCGGCTCGCCGCCGATCGTCGTCAGCAGGTTGTCGTAGCGGCCGCCGCCGAAGATCGCGCGGAACTCGCCCTTCGTGTCGAACGCCTCGAAGACGACGCCCGTGTAGTAGCTGAGGCCCCGGATGACCGAAATGTCGAACTGGAGCGCGTCCGCGAAGCCCGCGAGCGCCGCGAGGCGGAACAGCTCCACGAGTTCGGGGCAGTCCGCGTAGCTCTTCGTGTCCATGATCGCGAAGGTCGCCTTCACGTCGTCGTCCGTGAGCCCGCCGTCCTTCAGCATCGCGGCGATCTCCGAATCGGGCATCTTGCCGCGCTTGTCGAGCGCGAGGAAGACCTGCGCGTGCTTTTCGGCGGCGATGCCGCTCTTCTGTAGCAGCTCGCCGAGGAACTTGCGGGACGAGACGTGAACCTTGAAGTCGTCCGTCGAAAGCCCCATGCGCCGCAGGGCGTCCACCGCCGCGCCCAGCACCTCGACCTCCGCGAGGATCGAGTCCTCGCCGATGATGTCGACGTTCCACTGGTAGTGCTCGCGCTTGCGGCCCTTCGTCATGCGCTCGTAGCGGAAGCACTGCGCGATCGTCGTCCACTTCAGCGGGAAGGACAGCTCCTTCTGGCGCTGGGCGACCATGCGCGCGAGGGTCGGCGTCATTTCGGCGCGCAGGGCGAGATGGCGCTCGGACTTGTCGAAGAAGTGGTAGATCTGCTCGCCGACCTCCTCGCCCGCCTTGCGCGCCAGGAGCTCGTAGCTCTCGACGACGCAGGCGTCGTAGGGCTTGAACCCCGCCGCCGCGCCCGCCGCGCGGAAGGCGTCGAACACCCTGTTGCGCCAGACCATGTCCTCCGGATAGAAGTCGCGCATGCCGCGCGGCGCCTCGAAACTCAGTTTTTCTGCCATAAGTTTTCCAATCGCTTTCTGTTTTCCCGTTTCTTACAATGTCACGCCGTCCTTGAAGATCGCGATGCCCTGCGCGCCGTTCAGCTCGTTCTTCGCCTTCTCGCCGCTCGCGACCGCCAGCACCTTCTGCGCGAACGCCTCGACATCGGGATTCGACATCGCGTTCCAGTCGATCCAGTTCGGCTTGTTCGCCGCGAGCGCGTCGTTCGTCGCGACCTTGAGCGTCGGAATGACGCAGCCGAATGGTGTGCCGCGTCCCGTCGTGAAGAGGATGAGGTGACAGCCCGCGGCCGCAAGCACCGTCGACGCCACAAGGTCGTTGCCGGGCCCCGTCAGGAGCGAGAGGCCGTGCCGCTTCACGCTTTCGCCGTAGAGAAGCACGTCCTCGACCGGGGCCGAGCCGCCCTTCTGCACGCAGCCGAGCGACTTGTCCTCCAGCGTCGTGATGCCGCCCGCCTTGTTGCCGGGCGAGGGGTTCTCGTAGCAGACCTGGTGGTGGGAGGCGTAGTAGTCCTTGAAGTCGTTGATCATCTTCACGCACTTGTCGAAGACGTCGCGCGTGCGGCACCGTTTCATGAGCAGCGTCTCCGCGCCGAACATCTCCGGCACCTCGGTGAGGATCGTCGAGCCGCCGCGCGCCGCGAGCCAGTCGGAGAAGCGCCCGACGAGCGGATTCGCCGTGAGGCCCGAAAAGCCGTCCGACCCGCCGCACTTGAGCCCCACGACGAGTTCGGACGCCGGCACCTCGACGCGTTCCTTCGGACGCGCCGCCTCCAGCTCCTTCAGGAGCGCAAACCCCCTCTCGTACTCGTCGCCCGGATCCTGCGCGCGCAGGAAGCGGATGTTGAGCTTCGCATAGTCGCCCAGCCGCACCTTGAAGCTCTCCAGGGTGTTGTTCTCGCAGCCGAGCGCGACGACGAGGACGCCGCCCGCGTTCGGGTGATGGCAGAACTGCGCGAGCATGTTCGCCGTCCGCTCGTGGTCCTCGCCCATCTGCGAGCAGCCGTAGGGATGCGTCAGCGCGAGGCCGCCGCAGCTCGCGGCGAGGCGCTCGGCGAGGCGGTTCACGCAGCCGACGAGCGGGATGACCCAGAGGTCGTTGCGGATGCCGATGCGCCCGTCGGGATGGCGGTACGCGAGGATCGTCGGCGGCGGCACGTGCGCGACGTCCGTGAACGACGGCTCGTAGCGGTACTCCAGCACCTCGCCGAGGTTCGTCTTCACGTTGTCGACGTGGACATGCTCGCCCTTCGCGATCGCGCGCGTCGCATGACCGATGGGCATGCCGTACTTGATGATGTTCTCGCCGACGGCGATGTCGCGCCGCGCGTACTTGTGCCCGTCTGCGCGGACCTCGACGTTGTCTGACGGATGGATGACCATGAAGAAGACGCCTTGTTTCTGGCTAGGGATTCGTGATGAACGTCACCTTGCGGATCTCGGCGCGGGGGAAGGTCTGCGTGATGCCGAGCGAGACCTCGACGACGATCGCCTCCGGCGAGTTCGAGACGAGCACGCCCCGATACGTGCCGCGCGCCGTCACGATCTCGATGTCCGGCGTGAAGATCCGCCGCAGGCGGATGCGGTGCTGGCCCGTCTTCTGGTTCTGAACCGTCGGATGCCGCACCGCGTCCGCATAGCCGTCCTTCGTGATGACGAGGCGGTGTTCGCCCTCCAGCACGTTGTCGATGACGAACGGGTCGCTGAAGTCGGCGTTCGGGTCCTTCGCCTTCGAGACGCCGAGGACGCGCCCGTCGAGCGACAGCTGCGCGCCGACCGGCGACGTGCAGACCTCCAGCCGCCCCATGACGTTCGAGAGGCGGAACTCCTCGGCCGCCGACGCGCCGTTCGCGAGCGTCACCGTCCGCGTCAGCGTGCCGAAGCCGTCCAGCTCGGCGCGGACGACGTAGTCGCCCGGCTTGAGGCCCGCGAGCGAGACGGGCGCCTTGCCCTCGAACCGCTCGTTCACGTAGATGCGCGCGCCCTCCGGGACGGACGCGAGATGCAGCGTGCCCGGCAGCCCCTTCAGCACGACCGGGAGCGTCTGCTCGTCGCCCGCGTTCACCGCAAGCTCGCGCACGGCGTCCTCGAAGCCGTCGAGGTGGAACTTCACGATCGCGCGCCCCTTCGGCACGCCCGTCACCTTCAGCGGCGCGCGTCCGCGCGGAATCCCGTTCACCGTGACCTCCGCGCCCGCCGGCTCGCTGATGACGTCGATCGTGCCGGACGCAAGCACGAGCCTCTCCTCGCGCACGAGCGGCCGGCGCCCCTCGAACTTGACGGAGATCACCTGGTCCTGGTAGCCCGCCTTGCGCAGGCGGACGCTGTGCACCTCGCGCGTGGAGAGGTGCGTGACGAGACGCGGCGTCTGCCCGACCGACACGCCGTCGATCTGGATGTCGCAGCCTTCCGGCTCGGTCTTCAGCAGCAGAAGCCCCTTCTGCTCCTTCAGCACCGTGTTCCGCTCGACGAACGGCCCTTCGCGCGTGTCGAAGAAGCGGTTCGACTCCTCGAAGCCCGCGCAGCGGAACTTCACGTGGTGCTTGCCGGGCGCCAGGTCGTAGAGCATGATCGGCGTCACGCCGCGATCCTTGCCGTCCACGATGACGGTCGCACCCGACGGGTTGGTCGTCAGGCTCACGCGGCACGGCGCCTGCGGATCCGCCGCAAAGGCAGACGCCGCCAGCAAAATCATTGCACAGAAAAACCTCATCACTTGTCTCCTTTCATGCGCTTCTCGACGTCAATGAGCTTGGCGGCCGCCGCGCGGTTGCGGTCGTCGCCGCGGTCCGGGATCAGCTCCAGCAGGACGGACAGCTCGCGCTGCGCCGTCTCCCACTGCCGCAGGTTGATCGCGCGGTCGGCGAGGAACCGCTGGTTCGCATACCTCTGCTCCAGCTCGGCCTTCGCCGCCTCCAGACCCTTGCGCGCGTCATCGGCGCAGGCGGGCTTCGGGTTGACCGTCTCCAGGTAGAACAACGCCTCCTCGTAGGCCTTCACCGCGCCGAAGAGGTTGCCGTGCTGCACGTCGCGGTCCTCCCACTTCGCACGGCCGAGCGCGACCGCCTCCTCCGCGAGGGCGACCAGCTTTTCGCGCGAATACTGCAGCGCCCACACGCCGAGCTGGTTCTTCGAGAACGTCTCCAGCTTCTCGCGCACCGCGCGGAACGCCTCCGGCTCCTGCGTGTTGACGATGCGGATCGTCCGCACGCGCGTCGAATAGACGACCTTGAGCGTCCAGCTCTCCAGCGCGGGCGGATCCGGCTCGACGCCCTCGTAGGCGCGGTCGATCTCGCGCAGCGCCTTGAAGGCGAGGATGTCGTTCAGCTCGGCCAGGGCCTTCTCGTCCAGCTTCTGGCTCTTCGTGACGTGCCGGCTCTCGGCGGGCACGTTATCGACGGCGACCTTCAGCACACCGTCCGGCGAGAGCGTCATCTCGTATCGGAAGATCTGGTTTTGGTTGGCCTCGACCTTCTCGTAATAGACTTCCTTCACGGTCGGGGCCTCGTCTTCCGGCACGGCCTGCACGTCCGCCGACGGCTCGCCCGGCGGCGCGACCAGCAGCACGTAGATCGCCGCCGCGCCGACGAGGATCGCGATCGCCCAGAGGATGTTCGCGAGCGGCGAACGCCGCTTCGCGCGCGCGCCCGCCGCCGCCGCGACCGTCTTCTCGCCGAGGCCGAGATCGACCGTGCCCGCCGCCGGCGTCGGCGCGCCCTCGCCGACCACGCGCAGGGTCGTCGTGCCGACGACGATGACGTCGCCGGCCTTCAGGTTCGCCGGCGCGTCGCCGAGCGGACGCCCGTTCAGGGTCGTGCCGTTCGCGCTCGCGAGATCCGTGAGGCGGATGCCGTCCTCGCCGACCGCCTCGAACAGGCAGTGGTTGCGCGAGAGCTCCTCGTCGGGGATGTGGATGTCGTTCGAGGACGAGCGCCCCAGGCGAAGGCCGCCCTGCGGGACGGCGAACCTCTTTCCGGCCAGCGCACCGCTGGCGATTTCGATTTCGGGTCTTTCAGCCATCAGAAGAATCCTTTCATGGCCTGGCTCAGGACGGGCCCGAGCAGGATGATGAACACGGCAGGAAAAATGCAGAGCATGAGCGGTCCGAGCATCTTCACGGGGGCCTCGGCCGCCAGCCTCTCGGCCCGGTCGAACCGCCGAGACCGGAGCTGCTCGGACTGGATGCGCAGGATCGCGCCGATCGAGACGCCCAGCTCGTCCGCCTGAATGAGCGCATAGGCGACGGACTTGAGGTCGCTCTGGCACACGCGCGCGGCCATGTTGCGCAACGCCTCCCTGCGCGACGAGCCGACCTGGATCTCCTTCGTCATCCGCAGCAGCTCCTCGTTGAGCGGATCGAGCCGCCGCGACTTGCAGTTGCGCTGCAGCGCGCTGATGAAGTCCATGCCCGCCTCGACCGAAAGCGTCAGCAGGTCGAGGACGAACGGCAGCGCCCGCTGGATCGAGAGGTGGCGGCGCTTGCGCGCGCCGTAGAGCCAGAAGTCGGGGACGATCCAGCCGAGCATCAGCTGCAGCGAGACGAACTCCTCGCCCGACAGGAGACCCTCGAAGCCCGCCTGCACGAGCAGGGCATCGGCGCGCGCGACCGACGCGGCGAAGAGCGGACGGCGCACGAGGCCGAAGAAGTTCGGCGCAAACGGCAGGAGCGCGCGGAAGAGAAGCGGGATCGACCGCTCCTGCCGCCGCCCGTCCGCCAGCGTGACGTACGTGACCTCGCCGGCGACAGACGCCAAGTACCAGGCGCATCCCGCCGCCGCGAGCGCCCACATCGCCGTTGTCGCTAGAGAGAGTAAGCTCAAGTCGTCGTTTCTCGCTTTATTTCCGCATCACAGGATCAGGGGAGAAATCCCTAAACAGGGGAAAGTCTACCACATTGTGCGGCGGCTTGTCAATGGACGCCGCCTGCGCGACGGGGCCGAAGCTGCGGCGGTGTTCGGGACACGGCCCCAGGCGCGCGAGCGCGGCGAGGTGCGCCGGCGTCGGGTAGCCCTTGTGCTGCGCGAACCCGTAGCCGGGGTAGGCGCGCTCCAGCCGCTCGCAGTCCGCGTCACGCGCCGTCTTCGCGAGAATCGACGCCGCCGCGATGAACAGCGATTGCGCATCGCCCTTGACGAGGCTCGTCGAACGCGGCAGCGCCGCGACGGGCAGGCCGTCCACGAGAATCGAGACCGACGCCGCCGCGAGACCGGCCGCGCCGAGCTGCGCGGCGACCTGATCGGCCGCGCGGCGCATCGCGAGGTGCGTCGCGCGCAGGATGTTGAGGCGGTCGATCTCCGCCGGACTCGCCGAGGCGACCGCCCACGTGCAGTCCGGCGTCGCCTTGATGACCGCCGCGAGCGCGTCGCGCCTCTTCGCGGAGAGCTTCTTCGAGTCGTTGATGGCCGACCAGGCGCCCGCGAGCAGTTCCGCCGCCCGCGCGAGCGGCACGGACACGGCGGCGGCGTAGACCCCTCCCGCGAGAGGCCCGCGCCCCGCCTCGTCGATCCCCATCACGGGATCGCCCGCCACCTGCTCGTGCTTGAGTGTAATGGACATGACAAGTCAATCGACCTTCTTCTCATCCGGCGTCCGTCAGAGAGGCCAGTTGTCTCTGACGCCGTGCGCGAAAGGCGCCGTTTCTCGCGTTGTCGCGCTTCGTGTAGCGAATGGACCGCTCGATGTCATCGGAGATGTCGATCGCTCTCTGCTGTGCGGCACGCTTCCAGCCGCCCTGCAGATAGGCGATCAGCGCCTTGCCAAGGACTTCGCCGAAAACGGTCGGAACGGCATTCCCGACCTGCTGATACTGGTTGGCAATCGAGCCCGCGAATTCCCATTCGGGCGGGAATCCCTGCAAGCCGGCGACTTCGCGCAACGTCAGGCGCCGCAACGTGCCGTCCGGCAGACGGATCCAGTCCTGACTCGACGATCCCGTCACCGTCCGGGCAGGCTTCGACTGGTCTGCGATGAACATCCCCTGCCGATAGCCCCAATGTCCGTTCGGACGCGTCGCCTCTGCAACGCCCGGACTCTTCAGGCCCTTTCCGTCAGGAATGCCAGAAAGAACTGCGCGCGCTTTTTCCGTCGGCAAGATCCAATGGGACTTGTCCATGTCTGCCGACGTCTTCAGATAGTCGCCAAGCGTCATCCACCGTGCACGGCGCTCCTTCTCAAACAGGGAGTCAACTGGATGCTCCATGTGCGTCGGCAAGGGGATTTCGGGCGCGGCCGCAATCGAAGAGCCGAGAACGAAGCAGCGGACACGCCGCTGCGGCGATCCGTAATCCGCCGAATTGAGGAGACTTGCACGACAGCTGTAGCCAAGTTCGGCGAACATCTTGAGCAGTCCTTTCAGGACCTCGCCCGGTTCATCTGAATTTCCCTTCGCCGTCACAAGGCCACGAACATTCTCAAAGAGAAAGACCTTTGGCCTGATTTCCTTGAGCAGCCGCAGATACTCATAGACAAGCGTGCCGCGCTCGTCGAAAATCGAGTCCTGTTTCCCCGCGCTCGAAAACGCCTGACACGGCGGCCCGCCCACGAGGCAGTCAACAGTCTTTCGCCGTCCCAGCATGTCCTGTGCAGAGATTTTCCGAATGTCCCCCTGCATGACATTCGCATGCTGGAAATAGGTTCGATCCGTTCCGGGAATGGCTATTCGCCGCTCCTTCATGTTGCGCACGGTCTCGCAATACGACGGATGTATCTCAAGCGTCGAAAGAACGTCAAAACCGGCCCGCTCAATGCCGATGTCAAGTCCTCCCGCCCCCGTGAAAATGCTGACCGCCGTCATTTCAATGCGTCCTCAGATAGCGCGTCAATGCCGCTATGTCATATTCCCAGAAGACGACACCCCCGGCATTGATCAGGGACTCGTACTCTTTCTGCGGCACAAATCCTGACAAGACGACAGCGCAGACGATGCTTTCGCCAAACCGCTCCTTCCAGTCGTCAAACTTCTCGCGGCATTCCTTGACACGCTTAAATGCATCAATGCGAACGCCGATTGCCTTGGCTTCGATCAAGAGCAGTTTTCCGCTTCCCTTCAGGCGAACGGCCAGATCGGCCTTTTGGACATTTCGACCCCGGACACGGCATTCGCGGCTATACTGCCCGACAAGCAAATCGTCGATTGACGTGACGATTCGCCGCGTCTGCACCGAAACGTAACCCGCCTTGACAATGCCCTCTACGGCCGTCGTCTCCTGGAGTTCCTTCCGCCAGTTCCGGAATGCCGTTGCCGAATTCTGGTTGGCTATCAGCGAACACGTCCAGCGCTTCGCGTAACTTTCAGCGAGCGAAAGCTCATGGCCCTGCAAAGTCTCCTGAAGCCACAGAAACCGCTGCGAATCCAAGTAGCGGTTGACCATGCGGCAGATTTCGGGCGCAACGGCCGACAGCGTCTTCCCCTGCCGCCCTCGATCGACAATGTTTTCCTCGAAGTCAGCCGTCGAAGCAAGCCCCACCAGCTGTCCGAGTTTCATCTGGCTCAGGACCGGGAGCATGCAATAGCGAAGAACCTTGATGATTCGGCTGTCTTCGAGAAGCATGCGTGGGGTCACTTGGTCGCGAAACCCGTTCGTCTTCCGAAAGGCGATGTCATACAGCGAATCACATCGCGTCTCCGAATCCGAATAGAGCTTTTTCGACATCTCGAAAAAGATGTTCGTCTCGAAGCGTTCTGACTTTCTCAGCACGTCGGCGATGCGATCCGCTTTCTTCATGACGACACGCTTACTTGAGCATCAGGTTCGCAAGAAGCTTCGAGAAGCGCGCGCCGTCCGTGACGGGCGAGCCCTCGGCGATGAGAGCCGAGTCGTAGAGGAGCGTCACGGCGTCCTTCAGCGCGTCGCCCTCCAGCCCCTTCACCTTCGCGATGAGCGGATGGTTCGGGTTCACCTCCAGGATGCGCTTGTCGTCCGGCACCTCGTTCTTCATCGCGCGCATCATGCGCACCATCGACGGCGGCAGCGCGTGCTCCTGCGCGACGAGGCAGCACGGCGAGTCGGTGAGGCGCGTCGAGACACGCACATCCGAGACGGACGCGGCCAGCTCCTTCTTGACGGCCTCGAGGAACGGCTTCAGGTCGGCGGACGCCTTCTCGTTCGCCGCCTTCTCGGCCTTCTGCTCGTCCTCGCTGCCGAAGGAGACGTCGCCCTTCGCGATGTCGACGAACTTCTTGCCGTCGAACTCGCGCAGCGACTCGGTCAGGTAGTCGTCCACGGGATCGCAGAAGAGCAGCACGTCGCACCCGTGCTTGCGCGCGGCCTCCAGGACGGGCGACTTGCGCGCGTCCTCCTCGCGCTCGGCGCAGACGTAGTAGATGTCCTTCTGCGTCGCGGGCATGTCCTTCACGTAGTCCTCCAGGAAGACCCGCTTGCCGGCCTCGGTGCGCGCCGTCGGGTACTTCAGGAGCCTCTTGATGCGGTCGGCGTGCTCCCAATCGACGTGCACGCCCTCCTTGACGACCGTGCCGAACGCCGACCAGAACTCGTCGTAGCGCTTCGCGTCCTTCTTCTTCAGGTCCTCGAGCGTCGAGAGAACCTTCGCCGTCACGGCGTCCTTGATCTTCTTGATGACCGCGTCGTCCTGCAGCATCTCGCGCGAGACGTTGAGCGGCAGGTCGGCGGAATCGACGACGCCCTTCACGAAGCGGAGCCAGCTCGGCAGCAGCATCTCGATGTCGTCGCCGATGAAGACGTTGCGCACGTAGAGCGAGAGGCCGCGCTTCTGGTTCGGCATGAAGAGCTCCATCGTCGCCTTCTTCGGCAGGAAGAGGAGCGCCTTGAACTCGACCGCGCCCTCGCCGGAGAACGGGATCGTCTCGAACGGCGCCTCCCAGTCGTGCGTCAGGTGCTTGTAGAACTCGTCGTACTCCTCCTGCTTGACGTCCTTCTTCGCGCGCTTCCAGAGCGCCACCATCGTGTTGAGGGGCTTCGCCTCGCGCTCTTCGCGGCGCTTGCGGTCCTCCTCGTTGCGCTTCTTCTCGTCGTCCGTCTTGGCCTCCAGCTCGACGACGTTCAGCTCCTTGAAGTAGATCGGGTAGGCGATGAAGTCGGAGTACTTCTTCACGAGTTCCGACACGCGCCAGTAGTCGAGGTATTCGAGCTGGTCGTCGCGCAGGTGCAGCGTGATGGACGTGCCGGGGAAGTCGCGCGCGCCGTCGGAGATCGTGTAGGAGCCGGACATGTCGGACTCCCACCTGAACGGCGTCTCGGTGCCGCGCTTGAGCGTCTCGACCGTCACCTTGTCCGCCACCATGAACGCCGCGTAGAAGCCGACGCCGAACTGTCCGATCAGCTCGGGCAGGGACTCGCCGCCCTTCTCCTTCAGCATCTCTCGGAACTTCTTCGTGCCGGAGCTTGCAATCGTGCCGAGGTTCTGCTCCAGCTCGGCCGCGTCCATGCCCGTGCCGTTGTCGGAGATCATGAGCGTCTTCGCGGCCTTGTCCGCCGAGATCTGGATCTTCCACTCCGGGTTGTCCGCGACGAGCGACTTGTCCGTCAGCGAAAGGAACTTCGCGCGGTCGATCGCGTCGGAGGCGTTGGAAATGAGCTCGCGCAGGAAGATCTCCTTCTTCGAGTAGAGCGAATTGACGAC
Source organism: uncultured Kiritimatiellota bacterium (assembly GCA_934635385.1). Lineage (GTDB taxonomy): Bacteria > Verrucomicrobiota > Kiritimatiellia > RFP12 > UBA1067 > UBA1067. Next base: position 26,543 of record CAKTZI010000013.1, read on the forward strand.
GAGATCGAGCATTTCGGCGATCTCGGCCTTGAACTGATTGGTCTTCTTTTCCATGGCGAATGCGTATTCTAGGTTCAAGCCTTCATGTTTCTTTTCAGGTGACGTGCGCCGTCCGTCACTTCGCGGCGTCGAAGTGGCGCGCAATGGCGTCGTAGCCGAGCATCATGCGCTCCGGCAGCTTGCCGTAGAGCCGGTAGTAGTCGGCGACGACGGGCAGGCAGCGCGCCTTCCACTTCGCCGCCGTGTTGAGCGCGATGGACTCCAGCTTGTGGTGCGCGAACGGGTTCGCGAAGCGCTCCAGCACGGACTCGGCGTAGTCGATCTTCTCCGTGTTCGGCAGGTCGACCGTCGGGAAGATCTCGTCGAAGATCACCTGGCGGAGGAAGAGGTTGAGTTCCTTGTCCTCGATGCACTGCGCGACTTCGGTGAAGCCGCGCTCCAGGCCGAGGTAGACGAGCGTCGTGTGCGCCGCGTTGAGGAAGCGCACCTTGCGCGTGCGGTATGGCTGCATGTCCTGCGTGTAGACGACGTTGACGCCGGCCGCCTTGAGCGGCAGTTCCGCCTCCAGGTCGAAGTCCGCCGGATGCTCGACGACGAAGAAGTGGAACGGCTCGCCGCAGACGAGCACTTCGTCCTTCTCGCCGAGCTCCTTCGCGTAGCGCTCCGCCGACTCCGGGTCAGGCCGCCCCGCGACGATGCGGTCGACGAGCGTCGAGCAGAAGACGCATTCCTCGTCGAGCCACTTCAGGATCGCCGGGTCGTCGATGTACTTCTTCGTGCAGGCCTTGAGCTTGTCGCCGTTGTGCTCGATGAGCTCGCAGGGGATGAAGACGAAGCCCGGCAGCTTCGCCCGACAGCGCGCCGTGACGAGACGCGCGACCTTCGCCGGGAAGGTGTCCGCGCCCTTCACGTACTGGATGCCGGCCTCGGTCGTGTTGGAGACGACGAAGCGGATCGACGGGTCGGCCGCGTACTTCTCCAGGTTCTGCGCGACGTCCACGCCCTTGACGCAGGTGATCTCCTCAAGATCCTCGACCGTGCGGCCCTTGACGAGCCCCCGGAGGCACGTGTGGTACCTGCCGCCGCGCGCGTTCAGGATCTTCGACGGCACGGACAGCTCCTCGCCGATGGGCTGGATGATCTGGACGGCGCCGTCGAACCCGGCCTTGTCGTTCATCCGCTGGACCATCCAGTCGATGAAACACCTGAGGAAGTTGCCCTCCCCGAACTGCAGGACTTTCGTTTCCATGTGATTTTCTCCTTGTTTTTCTTTATTTTTTCTTTATTGGGATTTCGTTTCTTTACAGGACCTTCTTCAGCCGCTCGATCGCCGCGAGGACGTTTGCGCGCGAGTTGAACGCGCTGATGCGGATGTAGCCCTCGCCCGCCGCGCCGAAGCCGGCGCCCGGCGTCGTGACGACGTTCGCCTCCTTCAGGAGCCGGTCGAAGAACGCCCAGCTGTCGCCCTTCACGTCCACCCAGAGGTACGGCGAGTCCGTCCCGCCCGTCACCGCGTAGCCGAGGGCGAGCATCGCCTCCTTCATGAGGCGGGCGTTTTCGAGGTAGAAGTCGATCGTCGCCTTCGTCTCCGCCTGGCCTTCCGGCGAGTAGACGGCTTCCGCGCCGCGCTGCGTCAGGTAGGACGCCCCGTTGAACTTCGTCGTCTGGCGGCGCGTCCACATCGGGCGGAGCGGCACGGCCGTGCCGTCGGCCGTGTACGCGACGAGCCCGTCGGGCACGACCGTGTAGCCGCAGCGGATGCCGGTGAAGCCCGCCGTCTTCGAGTACGAGCGGATCTCGACGGCGCATGTCTTCGCGCCCGCGCACTCGTAGATCGAGTGGGGGATGCCCGGTGTGCGGATGAACGCCTCGTAGGCCGAGTCGAAGACGATGAGCGCCCTCTTCGCGTTCGCCCAGTCGACCCACGCCTGCAGCTGGGCCTTCGTCGCGACCGCACCCGTCGGGTTGTTCGGGTAGCAGAGGTAGACGATGTCCGCCGCGCAGCCGTCCGGCCCCGGCACGAAGCCGTTCGCCTTCGTGCACGGCAGGAGCTGGATGTCATGCCGCCCAGCCATCACGTTCGTGTCGACGTAGACGGGGTAGACGGGATCGCCGACGGCGACCTTGACGTCCGCGCCGAACAGCTCCTGGAAGTTGCCGCAGTCGCACTTCGCGCCGTCCGAGACGAGGATCTCGTCCGCCGAGATGTCGATGCCGCGCGCCCGGAAGTCGACTGCCGCGATCTTCTCGCGCAGGAAGGCGTAGCCCTGTTCGGGGCCGTAGCCGTAGAACTTCTCGCCCTTGCCGGCCTCGTCGTCCACGGCCTTGTGCAGCGCGGCGATGACGCTCGGCGCGAGCGGCTCGGTCACGTCGCCGATGCCGAGGCGGATGACCTGCGCCTCCGGGTGCGCGGCCTGGTGGGCCGCGACGCGGTGGGCGATCTCGGCAAAGAGATAGGTTGGCTTGATCTGGGCGTAATTCTCGTTGACGTGTAGCATGATGTCTGGATGTCCTTGGTCTGTCCCCGCCGTCCAAGCGGAGACGTAGGTGCAGATTATACCATAAATGCGACCGTCCCTGCGCACACGGCAGACAAATTTATGATATACTATGCGCATTGCCCTGCCGGGGTGGCACAGTGGTTGACTGCGCCTGATTTGTAATCAGGATCCGCAAGGACGCGTCGGTTCGAATCCGACCCTCGGCTCCCTGCCTCTCGTTCGCGAGAGACGGCTTCTTTTCCCGTTTCAGAAAAAACAACACCACATCTCGCCGAAATGGGTGTGCCAAAAATGTGCCAACACAAGCAAAAACCCTCAACTCCGAAGAATTGAGGGCCTTTTGGCTGGTGCTCGGGGCGGGACTCGAACCCGCAAGGATCTCTCCACATGCACCTCAAGCATGCGTGTCTGCCAATTTCACCACCCGAGCGGTGAAAACAGTGTGTAGTATATCATAACCGAGCCCTCCCGCGCAAGGGGGTATTTTGAATTCGCGACAGACGGACGCGGTCACGTTCCTTCGATCTGGGCGACGACGCGGGCGGCGGCGTCCGGCGTCGCGAGCGCCTTCATCTTCGCCGCCATTGCCGCGAGCGATTCGGGATGCTCGGCCTTGTGCCGGAGATAGCGGCAGACCGACGCCGCCGTGAGCTTCGCCTGCACGCCCTCGTCCGCCGCGCCCGCCGCCGCGAACGCCTCCGCGTTGAAGTGCTGGTGGTCGCGCACCGCGCTCGGCAAGGGGATCAGGAGCGCCGGCTTGCCGCAGGCCGCGAGCTCGAAGCACGTCGAGGCCCCCGCACGGGCGACGACGACGTCCGCCGACGCGAAGGCGTTCGCCATCTCGTCCTCGAACGCATGGACGCGCGCCGGCACCCCCGCCGCCGCGTAAGCGGCCATGACCTCGCCCTCGTCCTTCACGCCCGTCTGGTGGATGACGTAGAGCGGCCGCGCCGACGGCTCGGCGGACAGATCCTTCTTGAGCAGCACGAGCGCCTTGGACAGCAGCTGGTTGACGGCGTGCGCCCCCTGGCTGCCGCCCGTCACGAAGACGACGAACGCATTTGGCGGGATGAACGGGAAGCGTGTCCCCGACGCGATGTCCGCACGCACCGGAAGCCCCGTGACGACGGTTTTCGCGCCCGGCAGGAAGCGCGTCGTCATCGCGAAGCTGATCGCGACCGTCTCGGCGAAGCGCGCGAGGAACTCGACGGCCTTGCCCGGCACCGTGTTCGCCTCGTGCAGGTAGACCTTCACGCCGCAGCTGCGCGCCGCGAGGACGGGCGGCAGCGACGAGTAGCTGCCCATCGCGAGGAGCGCGTCGGGCCGCGTCCGCCGCATCTCCTTGCGGCAGCGCAGGATCGACCGCAGGATCGCCAAGGCGTTCTTCGCCGCGAGCGGACGCGCCCCCGTCGAGAACACCGCCCCCTTCCAGCGCTTCATCACGCTCGACTCGACGTCGCGGCCCGAATCCCAGACCGTGACCTCATGTCCGCGCTTCACCAGTTCCTCGGCGACGGCCAGGCCGGGGAACGCATGCCCCCCCGTGCCGCCGCAGGCCACCACAATCTTCATCTGCTACCAGTCCCTTTCGTTCGGCGGCAGCGGCGCCTTCCGCATCCGTGCCTTCTTCTCCGCCTCGTGTTCGTCATTTCGTTCCTGCGCCTTCTTCAAGGTCGCCTCAAGCTCCTGATCCTCTTTCGACTCTTCCGGCTCGGACTCGTCTTCCGACGGTTCCGGCTCCTGATCCTTCTGCGGATCCTGATCCTGCTTCTGCCCGTCCGGCGCCTGCTGCTGTTCCGGCGGCGGGTTCTGCTGATCTTGATTCGGCTGCTGATCCTGTTGCTGCTTTTGCTGCTGATTCGGATTCTGGTTCGGATTTTGATTCGGCTGTTGGTTCTGTCCACCGCCCCCGCCGTTCGGGTCCTTCGGCAAGAGCGCGCGGATCTGCTCGATGACCGCGAGCGCCTTTTCCTGGTCGGGCGGCAGCGGCTTCTCGACGGAGCCCAGCTGCAGCTTCTCCAGCTCGGTCGCGAGCGCGGCGACCTTGGCCTGGTCTTCGGCCGTGAACGGCGGCCTGTTCGTGTCGCTCTGCGCCTGCTGCTCGTAGGCGCGCGCCCACGCGGGGAACTTCGCGCGGAAGCTCCGCGTGTAGTCGAGCGCGTCCTGCTGCCAGCCGCGTCCGTTGAACGCCTCGACGTCCAGCCAGGCATTGGACTGCGCGACCAGATCCTCGTCCATCGCCGCCGGCGGCAGGATCGTCTGCTTCAGGAAGCGCGTGAAGTCGTGTTCGACGTCCGACAGCGTCGCGTAGGCGTCCTCGTTCAGGTCGCCGAGTTCCGTCGCCGCCTTCTTCGTCTTCGCCTCGGCCTGCTCGACCTGCAGGAGAATCGTCGCGGCCTGTTCCTGGTTGGTGACGGACTGCACGATCGCCTCGCGGACGGGAACCCAGACGTCGGACAGCCTCTCCGCCTGCGCCGAGAGGCGGTCGGCGAGCGCGACGAGCCGCGCCGGCGCGTTCGTGCGGTACGTGCCCGAGTCGGACAGCAGCTGCCGCGCCTCTTTCGTTGCCGCGTGCAGAAGCGAGCCGGGGTCTTTTCCCTGCGCCGCCTGCAGAATCGCGTTGATGCGCTTCGTCTCGCGAATCTCCGGCAGCTTGTCCGTCGCGCGCGTGAAGTTGCGGTTCGCCTTCGCGTCGTCGGGCGCCGCGCGAAGCGCGAGCTGCGCGGCGGCGGCGGCCTCTTCGAGGTCGCCCGCGTCATATGCGAGCTTCGCGACGACTTCCGCCGCGCGCGCGCCATGCGTCTGCGAGAGCATGAGCGGCTTCAGGACGCGCAACGCGTTCGTCACGTCACCGGCGCGGTAGAAGTCGACGCCCTGATTCCAGACTTCGCCGTCGGTCAACGCTGGCTCGTCGGCGAAAAGAGAGAAAGAGAAAGAAAATGCCGCGACAAGAGGGGCAAGAGCGACGCGAGAGATCGCCTCTCGTCTCTCTCGCCCCTCAAGTCTCTCGCGTCTGATAATCTCTTTTCTCATTTCGCCCCTTCGATCTCGGCGAGAATCGCGCGCGCCGCCGCAACGGGATCTTCCGCCGCGAGGATTGGCCGCCCGACGACGAGGTGCGTCGCGCCGTCCCGCACGGCGTCCGCCGGCGTCGCGACGCGCTTCTGGTCGCCGACCGCCGCGCCGGCGGGGCGCACGCCCGGCGTGACGAAGAGCGTGCCCGCCGGCAGGGCCTTCGACAGCGCGCCGACCTCCTTCGGCGAGCAGACGAGGCCGTGCGCACCGTGCGCCGTCGCGAAGCGCGCCATCGCCGCGACCTGCTCGGCCGGCGTGCGTCCGGCAATGCCGACGTCCGCGAGGTCGGCCTGGTCGAGCGAGGTCAGCACCGTGACGGCGAGGATCTTCGGCCCCTGCGCGCCGAACGCCGCCGCCGCGTCCGCCGCCGCCCGGATCATCGCCTGGCCGCCGACGGCGTGGATCGTCATCAAATCGACGCCAAGCTTGCCGCCCGACCGCACGGCCCGCTCGACCGTGCGCGGGATGTCGTGGAACTTGAGGTCGAGAAAGACCTTCTTGCCGAGGTCTTTCACGGCGCGAACGACGTCCGGCCCTTCGGCCGTGAAGAGTTCGAGCCCGATCTTGTAGAAGCCGACGGGTTCGCCGATCGCCTTCACCTTCGCCACCGCCTCTTCGCGGGTCTGGACATCGAGTGCAACAATGAGTTCGGCCATGTGAATCGTTCCTTTCAGTAGAGTTTCTCGTACGCGCCCTTGTCGACGCGCTTCAGGGTGTGGAAGCCCGCGCGCTTGGCGCGGTAGTGGAGGTCGGTCTTCGAGTGCGTCAGGCCGGGGGCCTGGATGACGCGGATGACCGGCACGCGGCATTTCGGGCAGTGGTCAAGCTTCGCCTCGTCGAGCGACTGGCGGATCTCGAACCCCTTTTTGCAGAGTTCGCAGCCCTTTTCGGGCTCTTTCGCTTCGTAAACGTAGATGGGCATGCTGGTGTCCTCTCTCCACTCGTGCTTTCTTTTTTGTTCCGCACATTATACCACAACGCCGCCCCCTGCGTTCACGGCTTCGTCGCGGCGGCGTTCAGCCGCCTGTGGTTGCGCTCCAGGTCGCGGATGAGCGCGTCGGTCTCCCGCGCGCGCTCCGTCTCGCCGGCCTTTTCGAGCCGCCGCTTCAGGACGCGCAGGTCACGCAGCAGATCGGCCGTCTGCTCGCGCTGCTGGATCGCGTGCTCCCGGCGCCCGACCGCCAGTTCGCCCCTGACGCGGGAGAGCACGTCCGGCTCGCGGTCGTCGCCGGAGAACAGGCAGCTCCCCACGAGCAGCAGGGCCAGCAGAATCCCCGCAACGAGGCAGCCGGACCCCAGTCTGACGTTCATTTCCATGCCGCGCACCTTCAGTTCCCAAGGCCGCGATAGAACACCTTCCAGAGGAAAAGCCCGCGCGCGGGAGCCGTCTCGACGCGAGCCGTGCGCGGCGGATGCGTCGCCAGCAGCTCGCGCACGGCCTCCGGCCTCTCGTGGCCCTTGCCGACGGAAATGAGGAAGCCGACCATCGAGCGCACCTGCTTGTAGAGGAAGCCGTCGCCGCGCACGATGAACGTGTAGCGATGCCCGGCCTTCTTCACGTCAAAGGAGAAGATGCGCCGCACCGTCGTCTCCAGCTCGCGGTTCGGGTTCGCGGCGAACGAGAGGAAGTCGTGTTCGCCGACGAAGTGCCGCGCCGCCGCCTGCATGGCCGCGAGGTCGAGCGGACGGTGGCAGAACGTCCAGTAGGGCGCGAGGTGCGGCGGCAGGATGTCCGCCTGATAGAGCTGGTAGCGGTATTCCTTCCCCTTCGCCGACAGCCGCGCGTCGAAGTCCTCCGCCGCATACGCCGCCTTCAGGACGCGCACCGCCTCCGGCAGCTGCGAATTCATCGCGCGCACGAGGTTCTTCGGCGGGATCGGCTTCGTCAGGTGGAAGTGGCCGACGAACCCGACGGCATGCACGCCCGCGTCCGTCCGCGACGAGCCGAAGATGCGCACGGGCGCGCCCTCCAGATAGGCGAGGGCTTCCTCGACGACCTGCTGGATGCCGACGGCGTTCTCCTGGTACTGCCAGCCGGAGTAGCCGGTGCCGTCGTAGGCGAGGGTGACTTTGTACTTGCGTTTCATGTCTGATGGGATGCGTGATGCGCCAGCGCCGCGTAGACGGCAAGCGTCACGCAGACGGGGCCGACGAAGATCGCCGCGACGGCCATCGCCCAGCCGGGCACGCCGAGCGGCAGCAGCAGCGCGAGCGTCGCGAAGAGCGAGAGCGTGTAGGCGATCTGCCCGCACATCACCGCCCCCGGACGCTTCCGCGCCGCCGCGATGCCCTCGACGCGCGCGCGGACGGCGTGGATGACCGCAATGAGCGCGTAGATGCCGATGACGAGCCGCGCCGTCGGCAGGATGCGCGCGGGCACGTTCTGGAACGTGCCGAAATACCAGTTCCCGACAAGCGGCGTCGCGAAGACGAGCGGGATGACGCCGAGGCACAGCCCCGCGACGACGGCGTAGGCGAGCAGCCGCCGGTCGCCCGGCCACTCCGGCGTGAACTTGACGGACACCGTCTGCAGCTTCAGCGCGGCGAACGCGACGGGATTCGCGACGCCGAGCGTGACGTAGTGGATCGCCAGCATGTCCGCCGCGTTCGCCGTGCGCGCGACGAACGCCGCGACGACGAGCGGCGAGCTCGCGAGCAGGAAGCCGCCGAGCGCGAGCGGCAGCGTGAAGCGGAACTGCTCCGCGAGCAGCGCGGACGCGGGCGGCAGCAGCTCGGCGTGGCGGTCGAGGTCTTCCGTCGGCCGGTTCGGCAGAAGCCGCACGTAGGGCCGCGCGTAGAGCCACGTGAGCAGCGTCTCGACCCAGACGCCGACCGTCAGCGCGAAGAGCCCCCAGTACGGGCCGACGAGCCCGACGCGCGGGAAGACGACGGAGAACCCCAGCGTCACGAAGATGCGCGCCAGCGTCGCGTTGTTCGACTTGCCGCTTTCGAGGTTGTTGAAGAGCACGACCATCGGCACGTTGCGCACGAAGAACCCCGCGTTCATGACGACGCCGAAGAGGAGCGTCCACCGCGAGACGTCCGCCAGCGCCGGCGGCAGGTGGAAGAACCCCTCGAAGACCAGGCGGTCGAGCCCCGGCAGGGCCGGCACGCACTGGAGCGCGAGCAGCGCCGCCATCATGAGCGCGTTGAGCCGCCTGAAGGAGACGTAGCCGAAGTACGTCTTCGCGAAGACGAGCCCCGTCGTGACGAGGCCGCCGCCGAGCGCCCCGATCATGAACATGATCATCTGGCCCTGGCTGAAGGCCGTGAGCGCGTTCACGCCGTATTCGCCGTGCGTGACGATGCCGGCGACGAGCGGATAGGACAGCGACTGCGAAAACCCCTGCAGCAGCAGCGGGATGTAGAAGCGCGTCACGCGCCCGACCGAGAACCGAGGTGTGTCGTCCGCCATCGCCGTCCCTCCTACCAGATGCCGAGCTTCAGGTACGGGAAGATCGACTTCTCCAGCGTCGTGTCGAGGTCGAAGAGCGCCTCGCCCGCGAACCCGTACTTGCGCACGAGGTTGATCTGCTCGATGACGCGCCGCGCGTCAAGCCGCGACTCGTTGGCCGTCACGCCGATGCCGACGATGATCCGCCGCGCGCGGCTGCGCGGCGTCGCCTGCAGGGCCAGCAGCTCCTCGAACGTCGCGTTCGACTCGGTGTAGTCCATCGGCACGAGGTAGTCCACGAGCCCCGCGTCGAGCCAGCCGTACCAGTCCTGCCCGACCGTCGCGACACAGGCCGGATACTTGCCGTAGACGGCGGCCGTGAGCCATTTCGGACGCTTCACGCGCCGCCGCGCCTCGGCGACGAACTGCGTGACGACGGTCGCCGCGTTCTTCGGCTTCGCCGCCGCGTCGCCCCAGCGCACGAAGTCGAGGTGAAGTCCGGCCAGCGACGGATAGCGCGCCTGCAGCTCGTCGAGCGCGGCGAGGACGCGCGCACGCACCTGCGGATGCGACGGGGCGAGGTACTCCGTGAGCGCGCCCTTCGGCGTCTTCAGCCGCCAGCCGCGCCTTTGGTAGTCCTCCAGCGTCGCGGGCGTGCCGCGCGTCGCGGAGAAGCAGATCATCCAGGCGTGGACGCGGACGCCCGTCCCCCGCGCCGCCGCGAGGCAGGCGGCGAGCTGGTCGCCCTCCTGAACAAAGGTCTTCGAGCGCGGCAGCACGTCGCTCGGATAGTGGGCGAACGCCGCGCCCGCGACGTTGACGAAGAGATCCGTGACGCGCGCCTCGCGCAGGACGCGCAGCGTCTTCGCCCAGTCGCCGGGATAGAGGCCGCACCCCGAATGGTCCCACGTCGCGTGGATCTCGCCCGCACGCGGCACCTGCCGCAGCGCATAGGCCCGCGTCTCGGCGGCCTTCGCGCTCACGCGCCGGCGGTGCGCGGCCAGGCTCCACGCCGACGGATCGACCGCGCCGACGAGCGCCCCCAAGAGCCGCGCCTTCTGGTCCTCGTCGCCGTCCGCCAGGAGGACGTGCGTCATCCAGAACCCGGCGTCGGACGCGAGCCACGCCGGCTCGCCCGTGGAACGTCCCGCACGGTCGGCCCACGTCGCGATCACCCGCGAACGGCCCGCGACCGGGCGCGCGCGCTGGAGGACCGTGGACGTCTGCCGGATGGCGGCGGGCGCCCCCGCGAGCACCCCGGCGGCGAAGGCCATGCGGCTGTACGCGCCCGGCGCCGGCGCGGCGGCGTAGCCGACGGGCTTCACGCCCATCAGGTCGGCGAGCGCCGGCGACGCGGAATGGAAGACGACGAGCTTGCCGCCGCGCGCCCGGAAGTCGCGCAGCGTCTTCAGCTCCGCCGACGACGGGCTCGCAAAGCCGACGAGGAACGCGAGGCGCTCCTTCGGGAGCGCAGACGGCATTTCGCGCGGCGTGACGACGCGCGCGGCGACCTGCTCCTGACGGAGCCACCGCTGCACGTGGTTCGCGAGCGACGTGTAGTACCCCGGATCGTGCGCGACGATGAGCGCGGCCAATAGAAGTGCGTTCAGCATGGGTCAAATCAGTCTTTGGCCCCGTATTATACCAAATGCGTCCGTCACGCGGACAACGCCGCGCAGAGATCGCGCGGCGTCTTGCAAACCGCATCCGCCTGCGCAAGCTCCTCCGGGCGGCCATAGCCCCACGTGACGCCAACCGAGCGGACGCCGTTCGCCGCCGCCGCCTCGAAGTCGTTCGCCGTGTCGCCGACGAGCGCGCAGTCCGCCGGAGCCGCCCCGTAGACGGACAGGACGCGCCTCAGGAGTTCCGGCTTGCGCACCTTCGGCAGCGTCATGTCGCCCGCGAAGACGCCGTCGAAGAGGTTCTCCCAGCCGAAGTGCCGCGCCATCGCCGTCGCGCCGACGAACCGCTTGTTCGTGACGATGGCGACCGTGCGCCCCTCGGCCTTCAGGCGGCGCACCGCATCCAGCACGCCCGGATACTCGCGCGTCTGCGGAAAGCCGTCGCGGTCGTAGTGCCGCGCAAACCCCTCGCGAATCGCGTCCGCCAGGGCCGGCGTGAAGCGGTCGGGGAAGAGCTGGCGCGTCATCTCGTCAATCGGAGGCCCCGCGACGAACTTCGCGTCGAAGTCGGGACACGGCAGGCCGAGGTCGGCGAGCGCCGCCTTCCACGCCCCGCGAATGTCGGGATCGGTGTCGGCGAGCGTACCGTCCAAGTCAAAGAAGACAAACTTTTTCATGGCTTTCGATAGGGCTCTTCGCACGTGCGGATCGCCGCCAGCACGGCGTCGGCGTCTTCCGCCGCGTCGAGGCGTTCGATGAGGTCGGTGCCGTGCGCGAGAATCGCGAGGCGCGCGAGGATGTGGAGGTGCGCCACGTGATCCGTCGAGCAGACGAGGAAGAAGTGCCGCGTGGCCTCGCCGTCCGGCGCGCCGAAGAAGACGGGCCGCGTCGTGCGCCCGTAGGCGACGAAGCTCTCCTCGAAGAGGTACGGGTCGTGGAAGCGCGGATGCAGCAGGGCGACGCCCTCGCCGATGGCCGTCGACGCCGCCTCCTCGCGCGCGACGAGCTCCTTGAACAGCCCCTCGACGTCGTAGACGAGGCCGCCCTTCTCCGCGAGATCCGTCATGTCGCGGATGAGCCCGCCCTTCGCCTTCGCGCCCACGGCGAGGTCGATCGTCTCGGCATGGAACAGCTCCGCCACGCCCCAGTCCGCGTGCGCGGCGCGGCGGTTCTCGTCCATCATCGCGCGATGCTGCGCCTTCAGGTCGCGCTCGTTCGCCGCGAGCAGGTTGCGCTGCGCCCACTCGTCGAGCGCGCGGTGCGCGAAGAGCCAGTCGTCCCCGCGCTTCGTCGCCTCGATCTCGCCGCGCTGGGCGACGTGCTTCAGTTCGTTCGGCTCCAGGTGGACGTGTTCGGCCGCACGCACGAGATTCAGCATTTCATGGCTCATCGCACCCTCCTTCGGCGCATCACGCGCACGAGCGTCGGGACGACGAGCAGGTCGCCGCTCGCCACGCCCGAGACGATCTTCTCGCGCAGCAGAACGAACCGGCCGCGCGCAGCGCGCAGCTCGTTCGGCGTCCAGTTCCGCAGAAAGCCCTCGTTCTTCTTCACGGTGAACGGCGCCATGCCCTCCGTGCGCCCCGCCGCGACGTCGATGAGCTGGCGGAAGAACCGCTCGATCACGCCCGTCATGAAGACGGCGAACCCGTTCTCGAGCTCGAACCGGCGCAAGGCCGTCAGCGCGCCCGCGAGGTCGCGGCGACCGATCGCGTCCGTCACGTCCCACGGCAGCGGCTCGACGCCGACGCCCTGCGACGTGATCGCCTCCACGTCCGCCGCCGCGACCGTGTGCGCGTCCGGCCCCAGGTAGTCGCGCATCTTCGCAAGCTCGCTCCGCAGCGACCGCGCGTCCGCCCCGACGACGGCGACAAACTTCTCCGCGACGCCGGGCGCGAAGACGAGATCCATCTCCTGCGCGAAGTCGACGGCGCGCGCGGCAGCGTTCCGTGCCGCCTCCCACGGCTTGCCCGCCGAAAAGACGACGACCTCGGCGCAGCCCTGCAGCGTCTTCGCGAAGACCGAGGTCTTCAGAAGGTGCGGGCCGGAGAGGATGAACTGCTGGTTGTCCGGGAGCGGCGCGGCGGCGAGCTTCTTCGCGAAACGCTCCAGCGCCGCCTTCACCTCTTCGGACGACTTGCCGCCCGGCAGGAAGCCGACGTTCTTCCACCACGTCACCTTGCGCGGCTCCAAGAACGGCGGCGTCGAGACGCTTTCGTCCGCCCGCGCGAGGTCGGCGAGCTGAAGGTCGGCGTTCGTCGCATTCGCGGAATCGACGACTTCGAGGCCAACCCCGTCGCCGACCGTCTTCTTGGCGGTCTCGCCGACGAGGTAGTCGTCCTCTCCGATGATGACATGAATGTTCACGTGCGGATTATATCAAATTCTTCGCCGGACAATCAGGAGCAGACCACCGGCCACAAGCGCAAACGCCACGGCCAGCGGAATGTCGCCCCAACGGACGTAGAACGTCGGGCGGGGCGTATCCGCCGCCAGCGGGATGCGGTCGAACAGCGTGCCGCGCCGGTCGACGAGCGGACGCCCCTCCGCTCCTAGAAGCCACGTCGCCTTCCCCTGCGGCGTGATCGTTCCCGTCACGCCCGAATTGCCGACGCGCACAACGGGCAGCCCCGTCTCGATGGCGCGCGCCGTCGCCTGCCAGGCATGGGCAAGGGCCTCGTCCGACTGCGAGAACCAGCTGTCATTCGTGATGAAGACGAGGGCCTTCGCGCCCGCTGCCGCCGCCCGCCGCATGAGCGCCGAATCCGTGTCCTCGAAGCAGATGGCGAGGCCGAGGGGCGTTGTGGGTTGAGAGTTGAGCGTCAGCAGACGCGGCTCGCCGGGCGTACAGGAGCCGACCGGCGCAAGCTTCTGCAACGACGGGAACCACTTGTCGCCCGGAATGAACTCGCCAAACGGCACCAAATGAACCTTGTCGTAGGTTTGAATCAATTCGTCGTCCGGTTCGCCTTGTCCCGTTCGCGCGGCGCAAGCTGCGCGACCTTCATATAGCGCCGCCGAGTTGTAGGTCTTGCCGTCTTCGTAGCGTGTGCCGCCCGCGAGAAGCGCGGCGCCCGTCTGCTCGCGCACGAACGCCGCGAAGCGCGCCGCCCCCTGCTGGTCGACGGGGCCGAATTCGCAGAGCGCGCTTTCGGCCAGCACGACGAGGTCGGGCTTCAGCAGCGCGACGTTCTGAAGCAGATTCGAATAGACCTCGTACGGGTCGTCCTCCTGTGCCTTGAAGACGCACGGGAAATTGCGCTGAACCAAGGCCACCTTCAAAAAGGTTTGGGAAGTTTGGGAGGTTTGGGAAGTTGTGGTGGGAAGAGCGTAGATGCCGAAGATCAGCGCGAACGCGGCAACCGTTTCGAGCGAGCCAAGCTTCCGCAGACACGCAAAGCCGCTGCACTCCGGCATCCAGACGCGCTCGGCAATGCCGGCGAGCGAGCCGTTGACGAGAATGACGACGGCCGAACAGAGATAAACGCCGCCGAGCGCCGCCGGCGCGCCAAACCCGAAGTTCGCCGGCACGACACCGAGCTGATTCCACGCAAAACCGCCGAAGAGCCGCGCCCGCACGAGTTCCATGCCACACCAGAGAATCGGCTCGACAATCAGAACGCCCAAGAGCCGCAGGGACAGGCCCCCGTGCGTCGCCGCGCGCATGCCGCGCGCCCACTGCCAGTATTTCGCCGACGCCCAGCCGAAGAGCGCAAAATAGCCGGCGCAATACGCCGCAAGAGCCCCCCAGCCCAGCACGACAAGCGGCCACGGCCCGCCGTTCTTGACGATCGCCGGCATCCACGCGAGCGTCGCCACCCAGAAGAAGAGCCCGTTCTGGAACCAACGTTTCGCCGCAAGCCCCGGCTGTTCGCGCCGCGACAGCCACAGCAAGGGCGCAAGGGCGAAGAGGCAGTCCGCCCCCTCGCCCATCGGCGGAAACGCCGCCCAGAGGAGAAAGCCCGGCAGAAACCACGCAAGCCGCGCCAGCTTCTTCAGCGTGTCAGTCAGCATTTTCCGGATCCCACGAGAGGTCAAGGCGCGCAGAGGCGCCGTCCGGCACCGCGAACGTGCGCGGTGCGCGCCTCGTCGTCACCCACAGGCCGTCCCTGCGGAACGTGCAGATGGCTTCCGACGCATACGGCGCCGGCTCGGTGAGCGACAGGAAGAGCGGCGTCGACTGCTGCGCGAGGAACTCGACGGCGTAACCCGACTCGGCGAGATACTGCAGGTTCTCGCGGCTGTTTTCGGGGCTCGCGACGAACCGCGTCACGCCCGCCGCCGTCAGCGCGGACAGCGCACGCGAATTGAACGCCGCGAGCGTTCCGTCGGCCGTGATGTCCGTGACGCCGAGCGTACGCAAGAGACGTAGCGTCGCGAGATCGGCGCATTCCCACTTCGCGTAGCCCGCGCGCAGCAGCCGCTTGACGGTCGTGCGCAGGCGGTTGAAGTCCGGCTCCGCCGTGTAGACGGGCAACGCCAGCCGCACGGATGACCGTCCCTCGGTGTCGGCCTGTGCCTCCCGCACCGGCACATCGTCCGCCGTCTCCGCCGTAATCGCGACGATGATTTCGTCCCAGTCGCCCGGCGGCACTTTCTGTCCGGGACGAACCTTGAGGCGGCGCACGGCACGCGACGGTTCAATTCCCGCCGCCGGCGCCCCGTCATCCGCGAGCGCGGCGTCAATCTTCGCGCGGCGCACCTGGTCGCGCCACGCATCCAGCTTCTCGACGAGATCGCGGCGCAGGTCGTTCAGCGCGTGCGGCGGCGCAAACAGCCGATCGGGATCCTCAACCGTGAGGCGTCCAAGCCGATAGCCCGTGCCGCCCAGCTTCGCGAACGCCTTTTCGACCGCCGCCGCCGTCTTGTCGGGTGCCTTCGCCGGTTCCAGCGGCAACGCAAGCGAAACCGCGCAACGCCCCGCGCCCCGTGCGTCTTCTGCGTCCTGTGCGTCCTTTGCGTCCCACGTCGCCGTCAGACCGCCCTTCGCGAGCCGCACCGTGACGTCGATTGCACAGCCGCCCGCGTAGTCGCTCGGACGGAACGACGGCGTCGGGAACAGCCGCTTGACGGCGTTCGACATCGAGCAGTAAATCTTCATGCCCGGCTTGAGCGCCGTCGCAAGGTTCGGCTGGGACGATTCGCGCAGGTTCGCGGACGCACCGCCCTCCGGCAGCAGGATCTCGACGTCGACGCCCGCGTTCACCTCGAAGACGGGACGCCGCGAGATCGCCTGGCGCATTTCGACGATGCCAAGGCCAAGGTGCTTGCCATTTTCGTCCACCGCCTCGAACTGAAGCCCGTCATGCTTTTCGAGCGCACGCGCCGTGTGGAAGCGCAGCCACGCGAGGCCGTCGCGATCCCGCGTCACCTTCTTGACCGTGCCGATCAACGTGCCGAGGTGCCCCAGCGAGGCCGCATCAATCGGCGAATCGCCCGTGCCCCTGCCGTTGAAGTAAAGCTCCGTCGTGCGCCGCGAGAAGACCGTCTCCAGGTCGCCCGGCGTCACGCGCGCCGCCGTACCGTCCAGAATGTCGCGGTAGTACCGCGTCACGGACGCGACATAGAGCGGCGACTTCATGCGCCCCTCGATCTTGAGGGACGAAACACCCGCTTCGACGAGCTTGCGCGCGTCTTCGCCGAGCCGCAAGTCCTTCATCGAAAACGGATAGCAGAACCCGTCTGCACTTTTTCCTTCTTCCTCCTTACTTTTTCCCTCCATCCTCTGCCGGCAGCAGTACGGACACGTGCCGCGATTGCCGCTACGCCCCTTCTCCAGCGCGCCGAACAGGCAGAGGCCGGAGATCGAGTAGCAGAGCGCGCCGTGGATGAAGACTTCCAGCTCCAGTTCGGGCCGTCCGTCCGCCGCGACCTTGCGCGCACCGCACCGCTGCGCAATCGTCGTGATCTCGGCAAGGGAGAGTTCGCGCGCGAGGACGACGCGGCGGAAGCCAAGCTCCTTCAGCGCGAGGACGCCTTCGAGGTTGTGCGCGACAAGCTGGGTCGAGGCGTGCAGCTCCAGTTTCGGGAAGTGCTCGCGCACCAGCTTCGCGACGCCGAGATCCTGCACGATCACGCCGTCAGGGCCAAGTTCCTCTAATCTCGCCAACGCCTCGACCGCGCCCTCCAGCTGGTCTTCGTCAATGAGCGTGTTGAAGGTCACGTAGACCTTCTTGTCGTGCGCCCGCGCGTAGGCGATCAGGTTCGCCAGCTCCTCATACGAGAGGTTCGGCGCGAACGCGCGCGCGGAAAATTCGGAAAGCCCGCAGTACACCGCGTCCGCGCCCGCCGCGAATGCCGACAGCGCCGTCGTGAAATCGCCCGCCGGGGACAGCAGCTCTGTCGCCCGATCCTTTTTCTCGTCTGAACTCATTTGAACTCTTTCTCCAAGTCTTTTCTGCAAATTCGCACGACAGCCCCTCAGCTGTCCACCGGCTGATGCGGCAGCCGCATGACAAAGCGCGCCCCATGCGGCACGACGGGCTCGCAGACGACCTCGCCGCCCAGCAGCCGCGCAATGCGCCGCACGATCGCGAGCCCCAGGCCCGCACCACCCGTTTCCGCTGTCCGTGCCGGATCGATACGATGGAAGCGTTCGAAAATCCGCTCGCCTTCGTCCGGCGGAACGCCCCGCCCTGCGTCTTCGACGACCAGCCGGACATCCGCGCCCGTCTGCGCGCATGAGATGCGCACCGTCGGCGAACCCGAATGGCGAAGCGCGTTCTCAATGAGGTTGTCCAGCGCCTCGGCGATGAGCTGCGGGTCACAGACGCCGCGAAGCGACGGCGCGGACGCCGTCGCGACCGCGAGATCGATGCCGGCGGCACGGGCCTTGGGCTGAAACCGCGCGACCGTCTCGCGCACGAGTTCGGCGAGATCGACCTCCTCCCGCCGCAGCACCTCCCCTTCGCGCTCCAGCCGCGCGAGATCGAGAATCTGCTGCACGAGCGCGTTGAGCCGACCGGCCTCCTTCTTGATCATCGCCACGAGCGGCGAATCGCCGTCCATCAGGTCTGCCGCGCCGAGGATGCCCGTAAGCGGCGTCTTGATCTCGTGCGAGAGGTCGGCGATGAACTCGCGGCGGAACTTCTCCAGCCGCGCCAGCGCGCGGATGCGCATCCGCTGGCGCCACGTCACGACGAAGAACAGGATGACGCCGACGCCCCCCAGCAACCCGGCGAGAACGATCACCACAAGGGCCTTCGCAAACGGGCGGAAGATCCGGTCAAGCGGCCTCCCGACACCGACCCAGTAGTCCCCAGACCGCGTGGTCTTGAACAGGCACAGGACATCCGCCCCACCCGTGGTGTCATAGAAGCCGATGCGCCCCGAATCCGCATCCTCGGACAGGAAGAAGAGCTTCCCGTGGCAGATGCGCAGCCGAAGGCCTTCCGCTCGGCACTTGTCGCCGAACGCCTGAATCATCTTGAAGTCCAGCGTCCGCAACGGCTCCGCCAGCACGATCGCCGCGAGATCCGCCCGCGACTGGAGATCCTGCTCGGCCCACGCCCGGACGTTCCGCTGGTAGACGGCAAGCTGCCAGACGAAAGCCGCAAACACGGCGACGAACGCCGCCGCCGCGAGAAGCGGCCCCGTCCAGCTGAACCGATCGCCCTTCATCTTCGGGCGTCAGCCCTTCACTTCTCGGCCTTCGCCGTCTTCTCGGCGGCGGCCGTCGCCTTCGCGGCGACTTCGCGCTCGGCGAGGATGTCCTCGACCTTCTCCTTGAGGGTCGCGAGCTCCTCGATGCTCATTCTCGCCAGCGGCTTGTCTTCGCGCACCGGCACGTTCATGCCGTGGCTGCGCAGGAACTGATCCACCTTGTCGCGGTTCTTCGCGTAAAGGTAGAAGCCTGCGGCGGCAACGCCAACGCCGACGGCGGCGCCGACGAGATGATTTGTCGTAATGGCCATTGTCAATCGTCCTTTCCTTATGAGGTGGTTGAGTGGTTGCGCATAGTATACCATTTTTCCCGCCGCAAAGGTGTGCGGAGACTTCCGCAGGGCTTCGGCATGAAAAGACGATCCTCATACTGCGCGACAATCGGTCGCATCTCGGCCCGTCGGCCCGACAGCTCGCCCGCCCCGTCGCTCCGGGAGTCGCACCTGTCGCCACACGTCAGTCAATCGAACGTGACGAGACATTCCCCTCGTCGAGATGCGTTTCCGCAAGCGCAAGCACCGTGGCAACAGGCGATCCCTGCGCTCCTCCCGTGCGACTGTCGGCTCCTCCGGGCCACGGGCGGCCTACGCCGCCGCTTCGCGAAGGCCTTCGGCTTTCAAAGGCGGCGTAAGGGGTCGGTGAGGATGTTCTGCGCAAGAGAAAAGGACGTTGCGTGAGGAGCGGGCGGGACGGCCGAGCGTCGAGCGGAGAGAGGCGGGGGGACGCGGTTCGCCGCACGCGCCGCGAAGGGCGCGCGGGGTGAGGAGCCGGCTCCGCGGCGACGAAGCCACGCACGGGGATTCGCGGATGCGGGCGGCGGGAGCGGACGCCCGGCGAACGGCAGCGAGGCCGAGGACGGCCCGCAAGGCCGAAGGGCCGACGCGACGAACTCGACCAGAAGTCGCCAACGCGGCGCGCTTCGGGGCCGCAGCGGGGCGGACCGCCTGCCGGACGAGGCGGGTTGGGCAGGACTGCGGCCTGCGGCTGACCTCGCGGTCGCCGCACGGCCGCCAGGACGCCCAAGCCGCCCGCCCGGAGGCAGGAGCACCGTTGCCCCGAAGCGCGTCGCACGTCGGCAAGCGACAAGAGGCACAGCCGCTTACTGTCGCGCAGTACAAGGATCGTCTTTTCATGCTGAAGGTCTGGAGACTTCCGGTCACGTCCTCCAGTAGCTCAGGTACTCGATGTTGCCCATCTCCCGGCCGCGAATCGGCGACTCGGCGAGCCCCAGCAGCTTGAGCCCCAGCTCGTCCGTCGCGAAGCGGACGATGCCGTCGCGCGCCTCCTGCCGCAGTCGCTCGTCGCGCACGAGCCCCCCCGGCGCCTTGCCCTTGCCGACCTCGAACTGCGGCTTGATGAGCGCGACGATCCGCCCGCCCGGCGCCAGCACGTCCCGAATCGGCGGCAGGATGAGCCGCAGCGAGATGAACGAGACGTCCGTCACCGCGATTTCGGGAACGGCGGGAAGATCCGCCGACTTCATGTAGCGCGCGTTGTAGTTCTCCTTCACCCAGACGCGCGGATCGGTGCGGAGCCTGTAGGCGAGCTGGTTCGTGCCGACATCGACCGCCATCACACGCGCCGCGCCATGCTGCAGTAGGCAGTCCGTGAAGCCGCCGGTCGACGAGCCGACATCGAGGCAGACTTTCCCCGTCACATCCAAGCCTTCAAACCTCTCGAACGCCCCCTCCAGCTTCTCGCCGCCGCGCGAGACGAAACGCGGCGGCGCCTCGACGGCAATCTCCGCCGTCTCGTCGACCGGGCGAGACGCCTTGGTCTCGACCTGCCCGCCGACGCGCACCTTTCCCTCCAGGACAAGCGCCTGCGCCCGCGTCCGGGACTCGGCCAGACCACGCGCCACAAGCAGAAGATCCAGACGGCTCTTCACGTCCCCCCCCCCCCGATCGCGCGTCAGACCTTGATCTTGCCGGACGACGTGCGCGGGAACGGCTCGGCGCGCACGACGACCGTCTTCACGCGCTTGTAGACGGGCAGCGTCAGGTTCAGCTCGCCAATCGCGCGGCGGATCGCCTCCTCGGACGCCTCGCCGTACACCTCGGCCTTGATTTCGCGCGTCTCGCCCTCACCGGACACGACGACTTCGCAGACGCCAGGCAACGCAAGAATCTGCGCCTCCAGCTCCTCCGGCGCGACCTTCTTGCCGCTCGACAGGACGATCGTGCGCGAGAGGCGTCCCGTGATCCAGACGGAGCCGTCCGCGTCGATGCGCCCCAAGTCGCCCGTGTGAAACCAGCCGTCCGCGTCGATCACCTGCGCCGTGCGCTCCGGCATCCTGTAGTAGCCCTTCATCA
The DNA here is from genome assembly GCA_934635385.1 of uncultured Kiritimatiellota bacterium. GTDB lineage: Bacteria > Verrucomicrobiota > Kiritimatiellia > RFP12 > UBA1067 > UBA1067. The sequence goes on from CAKTZI010000013.1 coordinate 47,109, forward strand.
CCGCCGGGCCGCGAATCAGCAGCTCGCCCGTCTCGGACACCTTCGTCTCGAGGGACGGGCACTGCGTGACGTGCCCGGCGCATCCGGCGCGCAGGTCGCCCGCCGCCGGGCCGACCGAATAGATCGCCGTCGTCTCGGTGAGCCCATAGGCGCCCAGCACCTTCACGCCCTGCGCCGTCAGGCGGTCGTAGGCGCACGGCGACATCGGCGCGCCGCCGACGAGAATCCAGTCGATCGGCTGTCCGAGCGCGGCCTCGGCCGTCGCGCCGCGCTGCGCGATCTTCTTCGACAGCAGGTCGGCGAGCGCCGGCACGAGCGCGAGGACGTTGACGCGGAAGCGCTCCACGGCGTCATAGACGCGGCGGAAGTCGGGGCAGACGCCGAGCGCGACGCCCTGCGACAGGAAGAAGTACGACGCGCAGCAGCCGTAGATGTGGTGGAGCGGCAGCAGCATGAGCGAACGGTCGCCCGGCTTCACCGAAAGCGCGGCGGCGTACGACGCGATGAACGCCTCGATTCCGGCGATCGTCAGCTCCGCGCCGCGCGGCTCGCTCGTCGTGCCGCTCGTGAACATGATCATCGACGTGCGTGACGTGTCGATCCGCTCCGCGTCCCAGACGCTCGCCTGCGGCTGCACGAGTCCGCGCACCCTGTCGAGGAAGCGCTCCGTCTTGATGGAGCCGAAGCCGCCCGTCTTGAGGCCGGGGCAGAGGTCGCGCACGGCGTGCGCCTTCTCGCAGTAGAGGGCCGAGTAGACGAGGACGCTCGCCCCCGTGAACGTGATGCGCGCGGCGATCTCCGCCGGCGTGAGGTTGACGTCCATCGGGATCACCGTCGCGCCCGCGAACATGATCGCCACGTGCGCGACGAACCACTCGTAGGAGTTTTCGCCAAGGAGCGCGACCTTCTCGCCCGGCGCGTACTTCCGCACAAGCCGCACGACGAGGTCGACGTCGTCCGTGAACTGCCGCCAGTTGATCGGCAGGGAGCGGTCACCCGACGTGACGAGAAACGCCGGCGCGCCGGCCTGCTCCTTGCGCAGGCGCTTGAACGCGTCGAAGAGCGAGAAGCGGCGTTCGGTCTCGTAGGTCTTCTCGACCTCCTCCCACGTGCGTGTCGTGAAGAAGCGCGCGATGGCCGTGTCGTACTCGGCCGTGTGGGCGAACGCCTTCTTCATGAGCCGGAAGCGCGTGTCGAGGCCGAGCGTGCCGCCGTGCGCCGAAAGCTCGTTGACGAGGTTCGGGTAGTCGAGCGGATCGGTCACGGACGCGACGCGCAGGTAGTTCTTCGCCGACGCGCGCACCATGCAGGGGCCGCCGATGTCGATGTTCGTGCGCGCCATCTCCGGCGTCACGCCCGGCTTCGCGACCGTCTCGCGGAACGGATAGAGGTTCACGACGACCATGTCGAACGGATGCGCCGCAAGGCGGCGGAGGTCGGCCTGGTGCGCGTCGTTGTACGTCTCGGAGAGGAGGCCGAGGTAGATCTTGAAGTCGAGCGTCTTCACGAGACCGCCCTGCATTTCCGGCTGGCCCGTGTAGTCGGAGACGGCGACGAGCGTGTCCTTCGCCGCGTCGCCGAGAATCTCCTTCACCTTCACGTAGGTTCCGCCCGTCGAATAGATCTTCACGCCGGGACACGCCTTCACAAGGGCGGGGACGAAGGTTTCGAGCCCCGTCTTGTCCGAGACGGACATGAGGACGTTGCGAACCGGGACGCGGTTGTCGATGCGGGTGACGATGTTCAGCGACATGATGTTCTCCGTAAGGTGAAGTCAGTTTTTCGTATTATATCAAATCCGCCGCAGCCCCTGAGGGCGCTTTCCGCAACGCGGCGGCGAAAGATCCGTCGTGGCCTGTCTCGAACGGTACGGATTCTTTCGTCTCGTGCAACGAGAAGTCGGGGTGGCGCGCAAGGAACGACTCAACCTGCGCCACGTTCTCCTCCGGCTCGTTCGAGCACGTCGAATAGACAAGCGTACCGCCCGGCGCGACATGCGCCGCCGCCGCGTCGAGGATCTCCGCCTGCAGCTTCACGAGCTCGGCAAGCTTCTCAGTACTCCAGTTCCACCGCGCGTCGGGCCGCCGACGGAAGACGCCCGTGTTGGAACACGGCGCATCGACGAGAACCTTTGGGAAATGATCGAATGAAGGAATAATCGAATGGTCGAATGGGCGAGCGCCTCCCTCGATTCGATTATTCGACGATTCGGCCATTCGATTATTTCCCAGCCCCGCTACGACCTTCACGTCCGTGAGATTCAGCCGCCGCAGGTTCTCCTCCAGCCGCGCGCGGCGGCGGGGGTTGACCTCGCACGCCGTCACGTCCGCGCCGCGCCACGCGAGCTGGACGGTCTTGCCGCCCGGCGCCGCGCAGGCGTCGAGGATGCGCTCGCCCGGCTGCGGATCGAGAAGCTCGACCGCGAGGCGCGTCCCCGGATCCTGCACGATGAACTCGCCCGCCGCGAAGCCGGACACGTCGGACACCTTCTGCCCGCGCTCGAGCTGCGTGAACGTGCCGTCCCTGCGCGCGAGGTAGGTGACGGCCGGCGCGTTGTGCCACGCGGCGAGCCGCTCGGCGTTCTCCGCGCCGAAGCGCGCCGTCCAGCGGCGCACGAGCGCCGTGGGGAACGTCTCCAGCTCCGTGCCGAGGGAAACGGCGTCGCGCTGACGGATAAGATTGCGCAGGACGCCGTTGACGACGCGCGCGATGGACGGGTTCTCGCACGCCTTTGCCGCCGCAACCGTCTCGTTGACCGCCGCGAAGTCGGGCACGTCGTCCATGTAGAGGATCTGTGCCGCGCCGACGTAGAGCAAAGCCTCCAGCTCGCCCTTCGGCCACTGCTTCGCGAACGCGCCGAGGACGTGCCGCAGAGGCCGCAGCCGGCGGATCACCGTGTAGACGAGATCCTGCACGAACGCGCGATCCGGCCCGTCGGGCAGGAGGTTCGCGGGGAACTCCTTCGTGAGGAGCCAGCGGGCGACGACGAACGCCGCCGTACGACGCGCGTTCCCAGTGGAGCGCCTGTGCGCGCCGCCGCCGACCCGTGCTTCAGATTGAGGATAGTTCATGTCAGAATCGAATCAGAGCCGCATCATTCCTCGTGAACCCGTCACGCGAACAGCTTCGCGAGCTTCTCCAGTTGCGCGACCTTGTCCCTGTTCTCCTGAAGCTTGCGGCGCGCCTCGGCGACGACGGCCTCCGGCGCATGCGCGACGAAGTTCTCGTTCGCGAGCTTCGCCTCGCTGGACTTGATGAAGCCCGCGAGCTTCGCGAGTTCGCCCGCGATGCGCTTCGCTTCCGCCGCCTTGTCGACGAGCCCTTCGAGCGAGAGGTAGACCGTGCCGAATTTCGTGATCTTCGACGGCATCGCGAGATCGCTGCCCGCCGGCACGAATGCAACCGACTCGGCCCGCATCGCCTTGCTCAAGACGGCGACTTCTTCCTTGGGCAAGGGTGCGGGGCTGCCAGAAGCCCCGTCCGTTCCGCGCGCAATCGTCACCTTGACGAACGTCGCCGGCGGCACCTTGTACTCCGCGCGGAGCGCGCGCACGGCGGTGATCGCCTCGCGCTTCGCGTTCACGAACGCATAGTTCGCCTCCGTCACGCCCCATACCGCCTTCTCGGCGTCCGTGTAGCCTGTGGGGAACTTCTGCAGCATGATCGTCTCGCCGTCCTTCAGGAAGCCGAGCTGGTGCGCGACCTCCTCCGTCACGAACGGCATGTAGGGATGCAGCAGGCGCAGCGCCTTCCAGAAGACGTCGCGCAGGATCGCGACGGACACCGCCTTGTTCGGCGAGTCCTTCACGTACTCGACGTAGCCGTCGCAGATCTGCGTCCAGAAGAAGTCGTAGACCGCGAGCGCGCCGTCCTGAATGCGGTAGGCCTCCAGAATGCCGTTGACCTTCTTGCAGGCGAGATCCGCCGCGTAGAGGATGTGGCGGTCGTCGGCGGAGAGGTCCCGAATGGACGGGAGCTCTGGCGCTCCCGCACCCGAACCTGCGGAAAGATTCGCCTCCTGCATCTCCAGGAACTTCGCCGCGTTCCAGATCTTCGTCGTGAAGTTGCGGCCGATCTCGAACTTCTCCCTGTTCACCTTCGTGTCGCATTCGAGCGAGGTGATGAGCGCGATCGAGAAGCGCAGCGCGTCCGCCGAATACTGGGCGATGAGCTCCAGCGGATCGAGCGAGTTGCCCTTCGACTTCGACATCTTCGAGCCGTCCGCCGCGCGGACGATGCCGTGGATGACGATGTTCCTGAACGGCGGCTTCTTCATGAAGTGGATGCCCGCCATCATCATGCGCGCGACCCAGAAGAAGATGATGTCCTGCGCCGTCACGAGGTCGGTCGTCGGATAGTAGTACGCGAGATCCTTCGTCTGCTCCGGCCAGCCCAGCGTCGAGAACGGCCAGAGCCACGAGCTGAACCACGTGTCGAGGACGTCCGGGTCCTGCTCCATGTCCGCAGCCGTCAGGCTGTCGTTTCCAATGGCCTTCTTCAGCGCCTCAAGCGCCTTTTCGGACGATTCCTCAACGACAACCGGGCTCTCCGCCATTCGATTATTCGACAATTCGGCGATTCGATCATTTCTGACCGAATACGCCGGGATCCGATGCCCCCACCAGAGCTGGCGCGAGATGCACCAGTCCTGGATGTTCTCCATCCAGTTGAAGTAGATCTTCGACCAGCGGTCCGGCACGAACCGGACCTCGCCCGACTTCACGGCGGCGATGGCAGGCTCCGCAAGCGGCTTCATCTTCACGAACCACTGCTTCGAGAGGCGCGACTCGACGACCTCGTGGCAGCGGTAGCAGTGGCCGACTTGGTTGTCGAGGTCTTCGATGTGGTCGAGGAAGCCGCCCGCCTCCAGATCCGCGACAATCGCCTTGCGGCACGCCCAGCGATCCATCCCCTCGTACTTGCCGGCGAGCGCATTCATGTGCGCGTCGTCGGTCATGATGTTGATCTCCTCAAGGCCGTGCCGCTTGCCCACGAGGAAGTCGTTCGGATCGTGCGCGGGCGTGATCTTCACGATGCCCGTGCCGAACTCGCGATCCACGTAGTCGTCGCTGATGACGGGAATCTCGCGCCCCGTGAGCGGGAGGATGACGTTCCGCCCGACCAGCGCGGCGAAGCGGTCGTCTTTCGGGTTGACGGCGACGGCCGTGTCGCCCGGCAGCGTCTCGGGCCGCGTCGTCGCAAGGAGGATGTAGTCCCTGTTCAGCTCGCCCTTCACGCCGAGGGCGGAGCCGGCGACCGGGTAGCGCAGATACCAGAAGTGGCCGTGGTTCGGTTCGTGCTCGACCTCGTCGTTCGCGAGCGCCGTGCCGCAGCGCGGACACCAGTTGACGATGTAGTTGCCCTTGTAGATGAGACCTTCGTCAAAGAGCTGCTTGAAGACCTTCGTCACGGCGCGCGAGCAGCCCGCATCGAACGTGAAGCGCTCGCGCCGCCAGTCCGTCGAGTTGCCGAGCATGCGCTGCTGGTGGACGATCGTGCCGCCGTACTGCTCCTTCCACTCCCAGACGCGCGCGAGGAACTTTTCGCGGCCGAGATCCTGACGGCGCTTGCCCTCCTTCTTCAGGGCCTTCTCGACGACGTTCTGCGTCGCGATGCCGGCGTGATCTGTGCCGGGCAGCCAGAGGACGTTGCGTCCCTGCATGCGACGCCAGCGCACGAGAATGTCCTGAATCGTCTGGTTGAGCGCATGGCCCATGTGGAGAATGCCCGTCACGTTCGGCGGCGGAATGACGACCGAATACGGCTCACGCCCATCCGGTTCCTGATGAAAGCACCCGTTCTCTTCCCAGAACTTGTACCATTTCGCCTCTGCGGCCTTCGCGTCGTACTGCTTGTCCATTTTTTCTTGCGTCTTTTCTCTTTAGGGAGCGGATATTATAGCATAAATGGGGCCTTCATCCGACGCAGGGGCGTCAGCCGCCTACTGTGCGGACGGCGGTGCCGCCAGCCGCTCGGCGAGGGACGTGCGGCGCTCGCGCACGGTGTTCGTCTTGATCGCCTGGTCGATCGCGTAGGGCACGCCCATCAGCAGCACGAGCCGCTTGCCGCGCGTGATCGCCGTGTAGAGCAGGTTGCGCTGCAGCATCACGTAGTGCTGCGTATGAATCAGCACGATGACGGCCGGATACTCGCTGCCCTGCGACTTGTGGATCGTCATCGCATAGGCGAGCACAAGCTCGTCGAGGTCGCCCGCGTCGTACTTCACGGGCTTGCCGTCGAAGAGGACGACGAGCGAACGGTCTTCGGCACTCACCGACTGCACGAAGCCGACGTCGCCGTTGAAGACGTCCTTGTCGTAGTTGTTGCGCAGCTGCATCACGCGGTCGCCGACGCGGAAGAGCGTGCCACCGCGCTTCACGGCGTCGCCGGACGGGTTGAGGGCCTTCTGTAGCTCGACGTTGAGGTTGTCCGTGCCCAGCACGTTCTTGCGCATGGGCGTCAGCACCTGCACGTCCCGCAGGGGATCCATCCCGAACTTGCGCGGGATGCGCGTCGTCATGAACTCGATCGCGCGCCTGAGGCAGAGCTCGGGATCCTCACAGCGGACGAAGTAGAAGTCGCTTTCGCCGTGCGCGATCTCCAGCGGCTCGCCCGCGTTCACGTGATGCGCGTTCTTGACGATGAGCCCCGTCGTGTCCTGGCGGAAGATGAAGTCAAGCCGCGTCGCCGGCAGCGCGCGCGACTTGATGAGGTCACCCAAGACCGAGCCGGGGCCGACGGACGGCAGCTGGTCGGTGTCGCCGACCCAGACGACGGTCGCCGTGTCGGGAATCGCCTTCAGCAGCTCGCACGCGAGCTTCACGTCGATCATCGACGTCTCGTCGAAGACGAAGACGTCCCCTTCCAGCGGATTCTCCGCGTCGAACGTGAAACGATTCGTGACGGGGTTCCACTTCAGGAGACGGTGGATCGTCTGTGCGGGCGCGCCGACCGATTCCGTCATCCGCTTCGCGGCGCGTCCCGTCGGCGCGGCCAGCACAATCTTCAGCCGCTTCGCGGAGAAGATCTCGACCAGCGCGCGGATGATCGTCGTCTTGCCGACGCCCGGCCCGCCCGTGATGATCGAGAACTTCGACGACAGCGAATGGACGAGCGCCTCGCGCTGCCTCTCGGCGAGCTCGAAGCGCTGGCGCGCCTGCCACCAGGCGATGGCCTTCTCCGGGGCGAACGCGGCGAAGGAGCGCGGCGCGTCGAGGATCGCCCGCACGCGCGCGGCGACGTCGCGCTCGGAGTAGTAGAGCGACTTCAGGTAGATCCGCCGCGCGTCGGCGGCGTTCCCCGTGTCCTGGAAGACGACGCGCCCCTCGTCGATCTCCGTGCGCAGGGCGTCCGCAAGGATCTCCAGCGGAATTTCCGTCAGCTCGTGCGCATGCAGCAGGAGGTCGTTCTCGAACGTCCAGCAGTGCCCGCCCGTCTCGGCCTCCGTCTCCAGCGTGTAGCTGATCGACGCGCGCGCGCGGAGCGGCGAGTCCTTCGGGATGCCGACCGAGAGCGCGATCTTGTCCGCCGTCGCAAAGCCGATGCCCCAGATGTCGCGGCAGAGGCGGTAGGGGTCGGCCTTGACGATGGCGATCGCGTCCGGCCCGTACTTGCGCACGATCTTCGTCATCTTCGTGATCGAGATGCCGTAGGTCTGCCCGAAGATGAGGTTCTCGCGCATCGACTCGTTCGCATGCCAGCTCGCGCGGATCTGCCGGATCTTCGCCGCGCCCAGCTTCGGCACTTCGGAGAGCCGCGCCGACTGGTACTGCAGGACGTGCATCGTGTCCTCGCCAAACGTCGCGACGATGCGCTGGGCGAGAACGGGCCCGATGCCCTTGATGAGGCCGGAGGCGAGATAGCGCTCGACGCCCTTCAGCGAGCGCGGCGCGATGCAGGTCAGCGTGTCGGCCTTGAACTGGCGGCCATGCACCTTGTCCGTCACCCACTGGCCCTCGGCCTTGACGTCCTCACCCTCCCAGACGGCCTGCGTGCGCCCGACGACCGTGATCTCCGGGTTGCGCGCAAGCTCGAACTCGCTCGGCGTCTCGACGTGCAGGACGGTGTAGCCGTTCTCGTCGTTGTGGTAGACGACGGACTTGATCGTCCCTTCGACGGTCTCGCGCCCGTCCGGCATCAGAAGAGATCGCGCACGGCCTGGTCGATGGCCGCGACGTCGCAGACCTTCGTCTGGGCGATCGGCAGCCTCTCCAGGTCGCGGAAGGACGGCGGCGGGTCGGTTAGGACGTCCGCGCCGAACGCGCGGCGGCACGTCTCGGGGAACTTGTACGGCGTCGCCGTCGCCGCGACGACGCACGGCGCGCCCTCCTTCGGATAGCCCAGCTTCTTCGCGACGAACGTCGCGACGGCCGTGTGCGGATCGAGCAGGTAGCCCGCCGTCTCGCGCATCCGGCGCATTTCGGCCTCCGTCTCCTCCGGCGTCGCGACGCCGCCTTCGAAGTCGGCGAAGAGCCGCGCCTTCGCCGCGTCGTTCAGCTCGTAGCGGCCCTTCGTCTCCAGGTCGTCCATGAGCCGCGCGACCTCGGCGCAGTCGCCGTCGTTCAGCATCCACAGGAGGCGTTCGACGTTCGAGCTCTTGCGGATGTCCATCGACGGCGAGTTCGTGACCGTGAACGTCGGGCCCGGATCGTACACGCCCGTCTTCACGAAGCGCGCCAGGACGTCGTTCACGTTCGAGGCGACGACGAGCTTCCGGATCGGCGTGCCGAGCCGCTTCGCGTAGTACGCCGCGAGGATGTTGCCGAAGTTGCCGGACGGCACGACGACATCAAAGGAAATTGACGAATGGTCGAATGACCGAATCGTCGAATCGTTTCGCTGGAGCAGTTTCGCGCCGGCGAGGACGTAGTAGGCGATCTGCGGCACGAGCCGCCCCGTGTTGATCGAGTTCGCGGACGAGAGCGTGACGCCGTGCGCGGCGGCCTCGGCGTTGATCTTCGCGTCGGCGAAGATGCGCTTCACGGCGGCCTGCGCATCGTCGAAGTTGCCGCGAATGCCGACGGCATGCACGTTCGCGTCGGCCGGCGTCGTCATCTGGAGCCGCTGGATCTTCGAGGTGCCCGTCGCCGGATAGAACACGATGATCTCCGTGCCGTCGACGCCCGCGAAGCCCTGCATCGCCGCCGAGCCCGTGTCGCCCGACGTCGCCGTCAGGATGAGGACGCGCTTGCCCGCCGCCGCGTGCTTCATGAAGACCGGCAGCATCGAGAGTGCGACGTCCTTGAACGCCCCCGTCTTGCCGTGGAAAAGCTCAAGGATGTGCAGACCGTCCTTCTCGACGAGCGGAATCGGGTCTTCTGCCGGGAAGCGTGCGCAGAGGCGATCCGCCGCCGCCGTCCGCACCGCCGCCGGCAGGTCGTCGAAGAGCGCGCCCATGACAAGCTCCTCGGCCGCGCGCAGCGTCTCGGCCTTCTCGATTCCCGCGACCTTCTCCACGGCCGCCGGCACATACAGCCCGCCGTCCGGCGCGAGCCCCTGAAACACCGTCTCGGCGCTCGTCGCCGCGATGCCCTTGCGTGTCGAAATGTACTTCATCAGAACGATCCTCTTTCTTGGAACGCGAATTATACCAAAACGGCTTGCATCCGGGGATGCCCAGGCGAATCGCGGAGTCACGCCTGCCCGGCCACGCGGACGCGGCTCACGAAGTCGCCGATGCGGCGGTTCGTGCCGTCCGGCTCGACGCGGAAGCTGTACTGCGCCTCGATGTGCGCGTCCGGCATGCTGCTGTACGTCATGACGAGCGCGCCGTCGTCCTCGCGGCGGATGTCGACCTGCGCCTGCATGTGCTCGCCGCCCACGCCGACGAGCGTCATGAACGGCCCGAAGCCCGCCTGCGTGAGACCCATGAACATCACCTTGCGCTGGGTCGGCGTGATCTGCTGCCCGAAGAGCGCGTCCATCTGCCCGATGAAGTCGCGCGTCATCGGCTCCGCCTGGTCAAGATGACCCTCAAGCGGCCGGAAGTCGGCCTCGTGAGCCGCGTCCCCGTTCCGCGCGCGGATGACCGGGAACTGCCGCCGGAAGTCGAGTGTCAGCTGATTGACGAGATCCTGTTCCGTCTTCAGGCAGGCGTCCTCGACATTGTAGAGCGGCATGTCCGCCACATAGTCGCGCCGCACGTCCGGGACGAACTTCGGATCCTTCAGCACGCGGCGCACGGCCGGCGTGAAGGCCGCACCGTTCAGGACGTCCGCCGCCAGCCCGGTGGCGAGCAGGGAGTCAAGCGTCTGCCGACGCATCTCCGGCGCGCCCTGCCGGTCCCGGATCGTCACCACCTGCTGCTTCAGGCGCGCGACAAAGGCGTCCGTGAACGCCCGCGTCCCCAGGACGCCGGCCGCGCCCTTCGGCGCATGCTCGCCAAAGCAGCATTTCCACACCGTCGCGCCCGTCAGGCGTCCTTCCGGCTGTCGCGCGCGCATCGCGGGCATCTTCTCGGAGACGAGCGACAGGGCGACGCCCATGTACCACGACGCGCTGGAGTCGGCGTTTTCCAGCAGTCCGACGGCAACGTCCGCGCGATCCGCCTGCTCCTGCGACGGCGCACCCGAAAGGAAGACCGCGCTCTGTATCCACCGGTTGATATTTTGCCGCTGCGTCACCAGGTGATGCGAATCGAGGCCAAACGCCTGCAGCGTGACGATCAGGTGCTTCGACGTGAAGTCGCGGATGGAGGCCGCAAGGTCGTCCGCCGACGGCAGCGGACGCCCGTCGGCGCGCCGCGCGTCCAGGTCTCGCCGGATGAGATCCTGCAGGAACGCCGTCTGCCGCGCGTTCAGCGTGACGCCCGGCTTGCCGTCCGCCGGATGCGCAAGATCCGGAACGGCGGCCGCAACCGCGTCCGAAACGTGCAGGTTGTAGTCGACGGCCGCGAAAGTCGTGTCGATCTTGCGCGAAGAGAGGGCGCGCGCATCGCCCGCGCGCAGCTCCTGCCAGGCGTCGAAGCCCGTCGCCTCGTCGATCGTGCTGATGACCTTCGCGACGACCTTGCGGTCGAGGAGCTTGGGCGTCGCGATCGGCTGCCCGGTTGCGTCCATGCCGAGTTCGCTGCGGACGGACGCAAGCGCCTTGTCGAGCTTCGCCTGCGCCGCCGCGTCCGCACCGGGCTGGGCGGCGAGCAGCGCCGTCGCAATGCCCGACAGCTGCGCGCGCAGGGCGTCGCAGCTCGCCCGCATCTCGGCGGACGGCGTGCCGCCGCGCTCGCGCCAGTGCGTGTTGAACTTCACGACGCGGCCGTCCAGAAGGCCGATGTTGCCCTTGCCGCCGGACGTCTTCTCCGTCCGCCCCGAGCCGTACGCCAGCTTCGCGATCTGCGCGAGCGCGTCCTGGTTGCCGAGTCCTCTGATGTCGATTGCCATGTCCGTCGTCTCCTTCCGTTTTTCTCGTCTACGCACGCCCCGACATGAGGTTACGCGGTCGCGCGCGCCCTGCGGGATTGGCGCGAGGTCTCAGTCCCCGGCCGTCCGCCTCTTTTCGGACTCGAATGCGCGGAAGCGCGCGGCGAACGCCGCCGTCGCCTTTTCGAGCGCGGCCTCGGAGTCGACGCCTTGCGCGGCGATCGACTTCACGACGCGCAGCAGGAACTCGCCGGGGTCGCCCTCGATCGCGACGGGTTTCAAATCTTCCTCGTAGCCGATGCGCTTGGCCTTCTCCATCGTCCGCCGCGCCTTGAGCAGCGCCGGCAGCGTCGGCGGCACGCCGTCGAGTGCCGAGTGCCGCGCCTCCTTCTTGTGCTCCTGCTGCTTGATGCGCTCCCAGTTCTTCAGCACGGTCGCCGGATCGTCGGCCTTCACATTGCCGAAGACGTGCGGATGGCGGTGGACGAGCTTGTCCGCAATCGCGTTCGCCACGTCGTCGAAGGTGAATTCGCCCGCCTGCTCGGCCATGACCGACTGGAACATGACCTGCAGCAGCACGTCGCCCAGCTCCTCGATGTGGTTCGCCTTGTCCTCCGGCCTGTCCATCGCCGCGAGCAGCTCGTACGTCTCCTCCAGCACACAGGGCTTGAGGGTTTCCAGCGTCTGGACGCGATCCCACGGGCAGCCCTTTTCGGGGTCCCGCAGCCGCGTCATGATCTCATGCAGCCGTTCGATTCCGTTCATGTCGCACGTTCCTTCCGTTCAGCGCATCAGGTCCTCGAACGCCTTGGAGATGCGCAGGAGCTTCGCCTCCTCGAAGCCGCCGCAGATGAACTGGACGCCGACGGGGAGATTCTCCTTCGTGAACCCGGCCGGGACGCTCGCCGCGCACACGCCCGCAAGGGCGGACGGGATCGTGTAGAGGTCGTTCAGGTACATCGTGAGCGGATCCTGGTGCGCGCCGAACGCGAACGCCGGCGTCGGCGCGCACGGCGTCAGGAGCGCGTCCACCTGCGCGAACACCGTGTCGAAGTCGCGCTTGATGAGCGTGCGCACCTTCTGCGCCCGCCCGTAGTAGGCGTCGTAGTAGCCCGACGAGAGCACGTACGTGCCCATGATGATGCGCCGCTTCACCTCCGGCCCGAAGCCCTCGGCGCGGCTCTTCGTGTAGAGAGAATAGACGTCCTTCGCAGCCGCGCTGCGGTGGCCGTAGCGCACGCCGTCGAAGCGCGCGAGGTTCGCGCTCGCCTCCGCCGGGGCGATGATGTAGTAGACTGCCATCGCGTACTCGGTGTGCGGCAGCGAGACGGCCACAAGCTCCGCGCCCGCCGCCTCGCACTTCCGGATTGCCGCGTCCGTGAGGCGCTTCACTTCGGGGTCAAGCCCCTTCACGTCAAAGTATTCCTTCGGGAGGCCGAGCCGCACGCCCTTCAGCGTCGCGCCGTCCAGCGCCGCGCGGTAGTCCGGCACGGGCTCGTCCGGCGTCGTGCCGTCGTGCGCGTCGTGCCCCGCGAGGGCCTTCAGGAGAATCGCCGCGTCCGTGACGGACTTCGTCATCGGCCCCACCTGGTCGAGCGAGCTCGCGAACGCCGTCACGCCGTAGCGGCTCACGCGCCCGTAGCTCGGCTTCACGCCGACGCAGTTGCAGAAGCTCGCGGGCTGGCGGATGGAGCCGCCCGTGTCCGTGCCGAGCGCGGCGATGCAGAGGTTGCCGCCGACCGCCGCCGCCGAGCCGCCCGACGAGCCGCCGGGGACGCGCGTGAGGTCGTAGGGGTTGCGCGTCACGCCAAGCCCCGAATTCTCGGTCGAGGAGCCCATCGCGAACTCGTCCATGTTGACGCGCCCCGCCGGGATGAAGCCGTGCGCCTTCAGGTTCGCGATGACCGTCGCGTCATACGGCGAGACGTAGCCCTTCAGGATCTTCGAGGCGCACGTGCAGGGCTGGCCCTTCACGTTGATGAGATCCTTGATCGCGATCGGAACCCCGAAGAAATAATCGGATTTTCGAATCTCCGAATGATCGAATGACGGACAGCGGCGGTCATCCGCCTCCTTGGCCAACGCAAGGGCCTGTTCCTCGTCAAAAGTCAGGTACGCGCCGATCTTCTCGTTTTCGGCGTGATAGCGGTCAATGATCGCCTGCGTCAGCTCGACGGACGAGAAATCGCCCTTCGCCAGCCCCTCCTGGACCTCCTGGATGCCAAGTTTGTAAAGTTCCATGGTCAGTTCTCCGCTCCCTCGACGATTTTCGGAAGAAGGAACTCGTCGCCGACGCGCGCCGGCGCATTGCCGAGCGCGACCTCCGCCGGCAGCGATTCGCGCACGACGTCTTCGCGGAAGGCGTTGACGAGCGGCCGCCCGTGCATCATCGGCTCGACGCCCTCGACGTCGACCGACGAGATCTTCTCAACGTACTGGACGATGTTCTCGAGCTGCGGCTGAAACACCGCCTTCTCCTCGTCCGTCAGTTCCAGCCGCGCGAGTTCCGCGACATAGGCAACGTCAATCTTCATTTTTCATTCCAGGTTCGCAATTCAAGGAGTGGATAGTATATCAAAAATCCCGTCCCCTGTCGGACGCCCCTCCCCCGCGCGCGACAGGCCATTGTCCGCCCGCTGTCACAGTCACGCGGACAGCCGACGACGCGCCGGTGTCCGTCGCGCAGGAGACGACGTGACGCCCTTCCGTCATTTCCAGCGCGAACGGGTCGAGGCCGACCGACTCACCCTGCGGCTTGCCGTCGACAAACCACCAGAGCCGCGCCGTGCGCGCGTTGCCGACGACGCGGCAGATGATCCGCTGCTGTGCCAGCCCGGGCACGAGACGAAAGACCGTCTCATCCGCCGGCTGGGCGATTGTCAGCGCCTCCGCCGTCGGCGCGTGGCGGCCGCACCGGATGTCCGGCGTGCGGCCGCGCAGCGCGCGTCCCGTCTCGGTCGCCGTGCAGCCCGGCCCCGCCGGAAGCCCCGTCTGTGCGCAGACCGTCCGCAAGACGACCTCGCGCGGCGCAGCGAACCACGGGCCGTCGTTTCGCGGATACAGGGCGCGGGCGATCTGCCAGCACGGCGGCGCGCTCGCCCGCAGCCCCACGAGCGACCGGTCGCCGAAGCCGCCGGACTTGTGTCCGCACCAGACGCCGACCACGTACTGCGGATTCCACGCGACCGTCCAGGCGTCGCGGAACGCCGCGCTCGTGCCGGTCTTCCAGGCGAACCGCGCCGTCTCGACGTCCGCGACGTGCCCGAGCGCAGACAAGCTGCGCGCGTCTCCGCCGAGCATGTCCGAGACGAGGAACGACGCCCCTTCCGAAAACACGCGGACGCCCTCGCCCACGAACGCGCCGACGATCGCCGTCGGCGGCCGGTAGACGCCGCCCCGTGCGAGCGTCGCGAACGCCGCCGCCAGCTCCACAAGGCTCACCTCGACGTTACCGAGCGCCATGCCGAGGCCGAAGGAGGCGTCGCCGGCGTTGAGATGCCGAAACCCCAGCGCGCGCAGCGTCGTGCCGAAGTCGGACACGCCAATCCGGCTGAGCAGCTGCACGAACGGGATGTTGAGCGACAGCACAAGCGCGTCCTGCACCGAGACGAGTCCGCGATGCCGCGTGTCGAAATTTGACGGACGGTAGCCCTGATAGGCCTGCGGGACGTCCGCCAGCCGCGTCTCGGGCGTCACCAGCCCCCGGTCGAGGGCGAGGGCCGTCAGGAACGGCTTCAGCGTCGAGCCCGCCGGGCGCGCCGTCCCGGCCGTGTTCACCTGTCCGCCGTCCCGCGCAAAGTAGTCGCCGCTGCACGCGAGCGCCACCACCGCCCCGTCGGCCACGCGCAGCACGACGGCGGCGGACGAATAGCCGCCCGCGCGCGCCGTCGCGTCGACCGTCTCCTCGCAGAGCCGCTGGATGTCGGCGTCGAGCGTCGTCACGACGTCGCCGCCCCGAGGAGCGCCCGCGTGCTCGCGCTGCAGCTGCGTCTGCGCCCAGTCGCAGAAGAACGGATGGCGGAACGGACGTGGCGCACGGCAGACGACGGGCCGCACCGACTGCGCCGCCGCACGCTGCGCGTCGCTGATGAAGCCCAGCTTCTGCATCCGATCCAGCACATACGCGCGCCGCGCGAGCGCCGCGTCCAGCGCACGGTCGGGGCGGAACCGCGACGGCGCCTGCACCATGCCCGCGAGGCACGCCGCCTCGCCAAGCCCCAGTTCCTTCGCGCCCTTGCCGAACCACCCCTGCGCCGCCGCCTCGATGCCGACGAAGTTCGAGCCGAACGGCGCACGGTTCAGATACTGCGAAAGGATCCAAAGCTTGTCCTTTCGACGCTCCATCTTCAGCGCCTTGATCGCCTCGACGCATTTCCACCACAGGCTCTTCGGATGTGGCGCGAGGAGCCGCACGGTCTGCATGGTGAGCGTCGACGCCCCGGAGACCCGCCGCCCGGTCGTGACGTTCTGGAACGCGGCGCGCAGCACGCTGAACGGACGCACCCCGCCATGCGTCCAGAACGTGCCGTCTTCGGACGCGACAATCGCCTGCACGATCCAGTCCTGCGGATCGGCGCGATAGGACGGGCGGCAGTCCACGTCTTGCGCGCCGAGCGACACGCGCAACACGCGCCCCGCCGCATCGCGCAGAACGCGGCCGCCCGCATAATCGTCCGTGCCCGCCTCCGTCCAGTCGATCAGGCTCCAGCTGACGGCGAAGCCGACGGTCGCCAGCGCGACGCCGGCGACGAGCATGCGCAACGCCCAGCGGACGACGCGCCGAAATGGCCTCGTGCCGCTCATGGCGTGACGCGCACGCGGTCGGACGCCGTCTGCGCAGAGACTTCAGGGGCGTACATCGCCTCGACACGGATGCCCGGCAGCACGAAGTCCCCCGCCGAGACGACGCGCACGGCATAGGCGAACGTCGCCGCATCCGTGCCGTCGGACGTCGGACGCAGGGTCATCGGACGGGAGAAGACAAGCAGGCGGTCGTCCCGCGCGTCGTGGCGCAGCACCCAGTCCGTGCGCCCGTGTCCAAAGCGCTTGCTGAACGCCGCCGCGATTTCCGAGCGCTCCGGCTCGAAGCAGGCTGGCAGCAGATCCTGAACCACGAGGTCGGTGACGTCGAACACGCGATCGGCCGTCAGCGTGATCTCGCCAACCAGCAGGTCGCCGCGCGTCAGGCGCGTCTTGCCGAAGTCGACCGACTGTCCGTCCGTCGTGTAGAACCGCCGCGACACGCGCACAAGCCGATGGGCGTTCGTCACGCACGCCGCCGCCGGAAGCGCACGCTGGCGGAACGACACGAACGCCGCGCCCGTGCCCACGTTCCGCAGCGCGACCGCGCCGCCGCCCGTCACGCGCCGCACCGAGCCGACGGGCAGTTTCTCGTACGGCCCGTCGGACGTCGGCACCCACGTGACGTGCGGACGCCCATCGCCCACGCCGCGCACGCGGCAGTAGGACGCGAGCGCCCACAGCGCATGGGCGTTCTCGCCCGTCGTCCCCCAGTGGAAGCGTGTGCGGTCGCGCGCATTCCGCAAGAACTGGACGAGGCGGCCGAGGCGGGTGTCGTTCGCGTCCATCTCCAACAGCGCAACCAAGGCGAACGCCGCCTCGCGCACGTCCTTCGGCGACAAGGCCGCGTCCGCCAGCAGTGCCCGCGCGCGCAACGGCTCGCCGACGCGGAGAAACGCGCGGGCCAGTCGTGCGCGCGCCAGCAGCGACAGGCGATCCCGCGCGTCGAAGAGCGTGAACTGGCGATCCTTCTCCGGCGCACCGGCCACGGCCAACGTGTGACAGGCATAAGCCGCCTGGTCAAGATCGCGTGCCTGCGCCCATGTCTTCAGCAGCCGCCGAACACGCGCCTGTGCCGCACGCTCGACCGGATGCCCCGTCGCCGCCGCCGCGATCAGGAAGTGCGCCGCGTAGAGGGACACCTCGCGATCCCACGGCGGGCAGTTGCAGTCCGGCCACATCGTGAAGTCGTTCTGCCGCAGCATGGACGCCACACGGGCCACGCCCGCCGCAACGATGTCGCGCCGTTCGGACGCCTTGCTGGTCTGGTTGGACGGCAGAAGGTTCAGGAAGTCGTCCGCCACAAGCAGCGGAAACATGCGAGAGGTCGTCTGCTCTAGGCAACCGTGCGGATACTCGGCGAGAAAGTCGAACGCGGCAACGAGCTCGGCCACGGGCGAACCCGAGACGGAAAAGGCGCGTTGCGTCGCCTCCGGCAGGGCGCCCACGCCGCAGGCGTTGGACGACACCCACGCCGCGCCGGGCGGAAGCGCCACGACGGTCGCCGTCTCCTCCCACGGCACGGCCGGGCGCACCGGCAGTTCGATCACGCGCATCTGCGTCTCGCCGCAACCTTCGGCGCGTACGGTCACGCGCCCCGTGCCGACCTGCGCCTTCGCCACGGCGGGCACGGTCACGATGCGCGTGTCGCCGTCCGCGACCATCGTCCGTCCGACGGCGTTCGCGGCGAGCGCAACCGCGCCCTCGGCCGCGACTTCGTAGGCGATCTCCGCATCGCGTCCACTGCTGTTGGACAACGCCAGCGTCAGGTCGAACCGATCGCCCGGCGCCGCGAAGCGCGGCGCGTCCGGCTGAAGCACGAGCTTCGGACAGACCTTCTGGCGCACGGCGGCGCACCCGGTGCCGCGTGCCGTGCAGACGAGCGCCGTCACGCGCACCTCGCCGACGAATTCGGGCAGTGCAAAGCGCACGTGCGCGACGCCGTTTGTCAGCGGCACATCCAACCGCCAGAGGCTGAGCGGCTTGAACCGGCGGGACGGCACAGGGCTCATGCGGCTCATGAGCCCGGCGAGATCGTCGCCGCCCGTCTTCGCGTCGCTCGCCTTGAGCGTTGCGTCGCAGACCGGCAGAAGCCGGCTGAACAGGTCGTAGAGCGGATGCTCCCCGCCGCGTTCGCGCGCGAAGAACCCGATCGGATCGGGAACCGGCTCGCCCGTCAGGAGGTTGATGCCCTCGTCGACGACCGTGACGACCGCACGTGCGGCGGCGGCTTCCGCCCCCTCGGCGGCCACCCGCACGTCCAGTTCGCAGCCGCCCGCCGCGACGTTTCGGACGGATGGCGTGACCGAGGCCTGAATCTCGCGCTCCTGCGGACGAATCCGCAACGACACGAGGCCATGCGCCCGCGCCGCGAGCGACGGACGCCCCGACGCGACCGCCTGCACGACGCTGAGCGCGACGTCGACGTTCGGCGCCCAGGCGCCGTCGAGCGGCTCCAGCTCCACGACGCTCGTGAGGTTCGTCAGTTCCAGCGTGCGCGTGGAGAGCGTCTTTTCGCGCGTCACCGCCAGCCACGCCGCGCCACGGAACGGCGTCTTGACGGTGAGGCGCGGACGCTCGCCCGCACGGTAAAACGCCTTGTCCGCGACAATCGTCACCGCTGACGGATTCTTCAGCGACGCGCGCAGCTCGTCGTCGCCGGGCGCGGAAATCCAGAACGGCGCACAATGGGCAAGGTCGCGCACCGTATCCTCGACGACGAACTCGTAGTCGCCGCTGCCGGAAACGGGCAGCGCGACCGTGCCCATGCCGTCGTCCCCCACGTCAACGGACAGCTCGGCGACGCGATGGCGCATCCGCTCGGAATCCCACGCGGCAGATCCGTCTTCGCGCTGCACGAGGCTGTAGACGCAGTCGATCTTCCAGAGCGAAGCCGACAGGCAACGGGCCTCGCGATGCGCCGTACCGTCGGGGTTGACCTGAACGACGCGAAACGTCCGCGTACCCGGCGCCTGCGACACGACGCGCGGCACGTCCGAGCCGAGGTAGTAGGGGTAGCGGTGAACGATTCGGCTGTCGCGCGTCACGGCCGGACGTCCGCCCGCCTCGAAGACCGCGCCCTGCACCGTCAGGCGCACGGCGGCCTGCGGCAGCCCCCACGCCGCCTTCATCCCGACGGAGAAGCGCGCCACACCCTGCGCGTCGGTGAGACCGCCCTTCAGCCGCGTGTAGTTCGGCTGAAGCCCCCGGCGCGGATCGCCAAAGCGGAAGCCTTTCCAGCCGGACGGCACAAACGCCGCGTCCGAAAAGGCCACGAGACTTTCCGTTGCCCGCAGCTTCGCGGGGCCGCCGAACAGGTTCTCGGCGCGAACCGCATAGGCGAGATTCAAGACGCCACAGGCCGCATCCGGCAGATCCACGAGCGTCACCTTGACCTGCGGCGGCACGAATTCCTCGACCGTGACCGTCCGTTCGCCGAGCAACGCACCGTCCGGGCCCGGCAGCGCGACCGTGACCTTCCATTTCCCGGACGGCTGGTCGGCGGGGGCGAAGAAGTCCTCGACCGCCAGCGTACCGTGCGCGTCACACACGCGCGTCTGCGTCTGAATCGTCGCGCCATCCGGCTTCACGAGCGAGACGACGACGGGGAACGGCTTCGGCGCACGGCCCGCGCCCGTGCGCAAGACGGCGTGCACGAGCATCTTCTCGTCGTGACGGTAGATGCCGCGATCCGTCCAGACGAACGCCGTGCAGCCGTCCGCCGCCAGAAGCGGGGGACGCGCGCCGCACGGCAGGGTCTCGTCGACCTGCATCGTCTCGCGCAACGCCATGAACGCCGAGTCCGAGCCGTCCTTGCAGGTGACGACAAGCGCGAACGGCTCATCGCGCGTGTCCCATCCCGACAGCGTCACTTCGCCGCCCGCATCCGTCTCGCCCTGCGCGAGCCGCACACGGTTGGACGCGTAGACCTGCGCGACGAGACCCGCGCGCGGACGGCCCGTCGTCAGCGACGTCACCCAGACCCGCAGCCCGTCGGCGTCGCGACGAGCCGAAAGGCCAAGATCCGTCAGGCAGACCAGCCGGTAGGCGGGAGGATTCGCGTCCTCTTCGGGACGGTCGCCGTTCTGCACCGACAGCAAGTAGACGCCGTTCGACACGATACCGCTCTCGGTGCGCAAACGCAGCGCATGCCGCGCACGGACGTTCAGCGGATGCGGCGTCGGCTCCGTCCAGCGGATCGGCGCGGTCGCGAGTTCCGCCGTCGCCGCGCTGTCGCCGTCGATCTCCGACCGCCACCACGGCAGACTCGCCGTGTACTGCCCTTCTTCGCGCGCCAGCAGCTGGATGATGTTTTCGGGCACGACCGACCGCACGGCACAGGCGAGATTGGTGACGTTGACGACCGTCACGCCTACCGCCTTTTCGCCGACGGGCGGCAGATACCGTCCCGTCGCCGACAGGCTGGCCGAAGGCCAAAGGTCGGGAATCTCGATTGTGCGGCGAACCTCTTGCGCCAGCCGCGCGCCGCGTTCAAACGGCAGGTTCGCCTTGACCGTGACCGTGTAGCGTGTGCGACGCGCGAAATTCGGGCTCTTGAGAAGGACTTTCCAGGCTGTCGGCTGTTGCCACGCCCGAGCGGCCTCCACCTCGACCGCCAGGTCTTCGACGGCGGGCCGAAACGTCACCGACCGAAGAATCTCCTCAGTCTTCGGACGATGCGAGAGACGAATCGCAACGGCCGGAGTCTCGCTGCTTGCGTCCTCCAAGTCAATGGCTTCGACTCGCGCAAGGCAATTGGTCTCGGCAGATGCAGGCGACGCCGCACGCGGAGGGGGCGGTACTGCCGCAGACGACGAGCCGCGCGGATGGTTTTCCGCGCGCAAACGCATCCAGACGACGGCCAGCGTCAGCGAGGACGCAAGGGCGACAAGCGAAACCAGCGCAAAAAGTGCGCAGACGACGAATTTTCTTTTCTTTTCGGACAATAGGTGAGTCATGGTGTATGTTCCTTACCCTGCCACTATTTTCTGACAGAAGAATTTCCAATTCACGCGCCGCGCCAGAATCGCGTCGCGTTCGCGTCCGTGATCGCCTCCAGTTCCGCCGGGGACAGACCCCGCAGCTCCGCCGTCTTCGCCAGCACGTCGCGGACGGACAGCGGCGCGCCCGTCAGCGGATTGAGAAGCGACGCAGGGTCGCAATCGCGATCCGTCTCAACGAGCAGCCGATCCAGCGGAATTTTCTTCACGAGCGCACGATAGTTGACGGCATGGTCGTTCAGAACGGCCGGGCCGACGGAAACGTAGCCATTGAGCGCCACGATGTCCGGCAGCAGCCCGTCGCTCCGCGAGAAGCCGTGGAAGAGGAAGGGGCCTATGAGACTTGAAGGACGAGAGGGACAAGGGGGACGCGAGGTCGAAAGCCCTGACAATTCGATTATTTCCCTGACGACCTGCCCCCAGCATTTGGCCCCATGCAGGACGACTGGGCGGCCGAATTCAAGCGCGACACGCAGCTGCGCCGCGAAGGCCGCGCGCATCTGCGGCGAGATGTCGCGCGCCTTCAGGCGGTCAAGGCCGATCTCGCCCACGCCAAGGCGCGAGTTCGCCGCGAGCTGTTCGCGTAGCCTTCCCTCTATTGTAGATAACCACGGATGAACGTGGTTAACAACACCCACAGACTCGACATCCCACGGGTGGAGGCCGACGAAGTCGCGGCCAATCAGAAGTTCGCGGACAGACGGATCGCCGCCGCTCACATGGCAATGCGCGTCCGTCACAGGCGAATGCGGTCGGCAAGAGCCTTCAGTTCGTCCATGTTGCCGGTGTGGCTCTCGAAGACGATCGGATCCTTGCCGTAACGCGGCACGATGTGGAAATGGACGTGCTTCACGGTCTGGCCGGCCGCCTCGCCGTTGTTCTGGAGGATGTTGAACCCGTCGCAGGGAAGCGCCGCTTTGATGTGCGCGGCGACCTTCTTCACGCGCGCGATAATCACCGCCAGCGTGTCGTCGGACGTGTCGAGCAGCCCCTGCGAATGCGCTTTCGGGATGACAAGCGTATGGCCCTTCGTGAAGGGGTTGATGTCGAGGTAGGCGACTACGAGATCATCCTCGTAGACCTTGAAGCTCGGAATTTCGTTCGCCGCAATGGCGCAGAAGATACAGTCGTTTTTCATTTTGTCAGTTTCCTTTCTTTCCAAAGCGCAGTTCAAGCGCGATCTTGATTGATTCGGTCGCAATGCCAGGCGTGATTTTCGAGTAGCCCTGCACCCGGTCGGTGAAGACGATTGGGATTTCCCGAATCGAGCAGCCCGCTCGCCACGTGCGGTGGTTCATTTCCAGCTGAAACGAATAGCCTTTCGAGGCGACGGTCTCGAAATCGATCTTCCGCAGCGTCGCGGCCTTCCAGCACTTGAAGCCGCCGGTCGGATCTCGGAGCGGCATCCCTGTCACGGTGCGGATGAAGAGGCCGCCCGCGCGCGAAATGAGCCGCCGCTTGAACGGCCAGCCCGGCGTCGCGCCGCCCGGCACGTAGCGCGAGCCTATCACGAGGTCGGCGTCTTCCGCCAAAAGGCGCGGCACATCCTTCGGATCGTGCGAGAAGTCGCAGTCCATCTGGACGATCCGGTCGGCCCCCAGTTCCAACGCGCGCCGAAAGCCCGCGACATAGGCGCGCCCCAGCCCTTCCTTCTGCGCGCGGTGCAGGACGTGGACGCGCGGATTCGCCGCCGCAAGCGCGTCCAGCACCTCGCCCGTCCCGTCCGGCGAGTTGTCGTCGACGAACAGGAGGTCAACGCCCGCCGTCGCCAACACGGCCTCGGCCATCGGCTTCACGTTCTCGCGCTCGTCATACGTCGGTATGACAACGATGGTCTTTCCTGTCATGGACATCTTTTCCTCACGGTTCGCGCGCCTGTTCATCGGGATAGAAAAGGTCGTCACAAGGTTCGCCGTTCATGATGGCGGCATCGATGCGGCGGGCTTTTCGGTTGCCGTCCTTGACCGGATCGAGCAGTTCCGCGACAAACCGCCGCTTGTGCATATCGGAGAACTGCGGATCGGCCATGACCGCCTCCTCCAGGTTTGCGACCTTGCGCTCCACCTTCCGCAGCAGCTCGTAGGCTGAGTTCATCCAGCCCGACATGATGTCACCATGGTCTTCGTCATCGCGGCTCATCTCCTCCATGATCGTGCGCACCGCGAACGACAGCGCAAGCGACCCGCACACGGCATCCGCCAGCTCCGCTTCGTACCTCTTCTCGATTCCGCCATACGAATGGCCCTTCTTCTCTTTCATCTTCATCATCTCCTTTGCGGTTTCGCCCTTACCCCCGCATTTATATAAATGCGGGGGTAAGGGCATTTTCACAATCTTCCCGAATTCATCTTGACCAGCTTCTCCCAGTCGATGCTCCCGTCCGAGAGCGAATAGTCCTTCAGGAACTCCTTCACGAAGAGATTCAACTTGCAGACGTACTTCCGCATGAAAGCATCGTTCTTCTCCTTGGCCTTTTCGGACAGCGGCTCGATGATTGCCAAATACAGATCTGGCTCGCCTGAAACGAATTCCCAGAAATCCTGCCCGCAGAGCTTTCGGTACGCCCCTTTGTCCGGATGCGAATCACGCCCATAGCAGCAACCGTTCACGGCCTCGACATGAAAGCGGCTTTTGCTCGTGTGCAGTATGCGTGTCGCGGTCTTGAAGTCATTCTCCATCTTTCGGAGCTGCCCGCTGTTTCCCCAGTTCGGACCGGATTTGATCGAAACGAGATAGTGAATGCCGTCCCGATCCATTTCAAGGTCAACACCTACCGCACTCGACTTCTTCCCGCCAAAGACCTCTCCTGCGACAAAGATCGCCAACCCTTCCAGCCAGTCGCCAAAGACCGTCTCCTCCGAAGAGGAAATGTACGAATCCAATATCCCCTTGACGATGTCGTTGGCCGTGATCTGGTTTTTTGCCCGAAACAGATAAAGGTTCTTCCTTTTGAGGACGCTCGTCAATTTGAGCTTATTCAGGCCGACAAGCCGCGCATCATGGAAATCGCCAATGCGTTCAACAACATATCTCTTGATCTTCTCGATGAGTTCAGAATTCATCTCACTCTTCCCCTTTCTGCCTTAAGTCCGAGCAAACCGCGTCCTGTCCGCACACAGCCTCGCCCACCTCATCAAACACGCCAGTCGCACAGATCGCACGGACGAGCTGCTCGACGACGGGTATGGAGACGCTGTTGCCGATGAGCCGCATCCAGCGCGCACGGTTCGCCGGCAGGATGAAGTCCGTCGGAAAGCCCTGTATCCGACACGCCTCCGACCGCGTGATGCGCCGGTATCGTTTTGCCTTGTAGACGTGTTCGAGAAAGTCCCTGCGATACGTCTCCCGGTCTTTGGCCTGAAGAGGAACGGCCGTCACGTAATCGCAGGAATCGCTCGCGACAAGAGTCGGGAAGATCCCGGACGACGGCAGGAACACGCGGTTGACGCCAAACAGTCCCGTGCTGATCTTCGTATAGCGGAAGTCATATCGCGTCTCCACGGCCTCCACGACGCCTCGGAGGCGAAGGGATTCCAGCACCGCCTTGACGTCAATCTTCGCCTTCCGCAGCGCGCGGTCGAGCTTCAGCGCGTCCGGCACCAGATCGCCGCTTTCCGCGCGCGAAAGAAGAGACTGCTCGGCCTCTGACAGCGGCACGCGACCGCCGCAGACGCGGTAGCGGTAGGTCTCTGCCTTCAGGATGCCCTTGCGACAAAGGCCGTCGATGTCAGCCCGCGAGATCGTCGCATCCAACTGCTGCAGCTGCCGCAGCGAAAGCGGATTGCCGTCGAGCGGGCCGTATTCGCTTCGGCGGCGGTTCTTGAGCAGAAGCAGGCAGATCGCCTTGTCGTGCGCGGTCGTCTTGAGAATGTCCCACGAATGAATCGTCGTCTCGCCATTGCGAATGTCGTTCAGGAGGAAATAGTCGTTGAACCCGTTGTTATTCCTTGAAAGGCTCGTCGCGCCGGGATGCCCGTTTCCGCCCGATTCGCGTCCCGTCCGCAACAGACCGTCACAAGACGACGGGCGGAGTCCGTCCCCTTGCGCGAAATCGTCCAAAATGTCGTAAAGGCGAACTGTCCCGGTCGATTTTGGCGGCAGCCTGAACGCTTCGAGATGCCGCTTCTCGCGAAAGCCAATGATGTAGATGCGCACACGGCTTTGCGGAACGCCGTAGTCAAAGGCATTCAGGACGTGGTAACCGACATGATATCCGGCTTCTCGGATGCGCGTCAGGATGTAGTCGAGTGCTGCACGGTTGCGCGGATCGGACAGGCCCTTGACGTTCTCGAACATGAACGCGCGCGGACGCGACTGGTTCAGCAGATAGAGCGCGTCGTTCCACAGCTGCCCCCGGTCATCGTCGAAGCCCAGGTTCCGCCCCGCAATCGACCAGCTCTGGCACGGGACTCCGCCCGTGAGGAAATCGTGCGGCGGCAGGCTTCGGATCTTTGTGATGTCCCCATAGTTCGTTTCGCGGCTTTCCGGGTAGTTCGCCTCATACGCCGCAATCGCGTCCGCATCGATCTCGCTGAAGCCCAGGCATCGGCCGCCGTTTGCAGCAGCCGCACGGCGAAAGCCGCCAATGCCCGCAAAGAGGTCGATGAACGTGAACGCCGCGCCTTTCATCGTTCCGCCCCCTTTTTGTCCGTCTGCTCCGCCGCAATCTCGGAGAGCCAGCCGGCGACTTTCGCGAAGGTCGCCTCGCGGTCGGCGGACGTCTTGAGGCCGCATTCCCAGATGACGATCACGTTCCAGCCCTGCTCGGCCCACTGCCGCTCATGCTCCTGGTCGCGGCAGACGTTCCGCCGGAACTTCGCGTTCCAGAACGCGCGGTTCGACTTCGGCGCAGTCGCCTGTGCGCACGCTTCCGTCTGCACGAGCTTGCGGCCGTCCCACGTCCAGCCGTGGTGATGCCAGAAGCAGCCGCGAATCTCGATCAGCGTCCGCAGGCGCGGCAGGACGACATCGGGATGCCCGACGACCTTCTTGTCGCAGACGCGGAAGCGGTAGCCCTGCGCAAAGAGCCACTTGCGCACGACGACTTCCGGCAGCGTGTCGCGCGACCGAATCGCCCGCATGATCTTCGACCGAACTTCTGGAGAGAACTTGTCCATGTCTTTCAGCCGCATTCTCCTTTCAAGAACCGCGTCTCTGCCTCTCGATAGCATTTGGCGAGCTGTGCCTGCGTCGGAAGGACTTTCTTCAACTCATAGTCGGTGATGCCCATCGGCATCCCAAGTTCTTCAAGATGGTACTTGGCCAGAACCCGATTGTGATCCTTGCAGACCAACAGTCCAATCGGCGGATTGTCGCCCGGCGCATTCAAGACATGCTTCGCCATGACCATGTAGCCGCTCAATTGCCCAAGATCGGCAGGCTCGTATTTGGAGGTCTTCACTTCCATGACCAAATACCGATGGAGCGGAATGATGTAGAAAAGCAGGTCGATGTTCTTGGTCTCGCCACCAATCTCAACTGGATACTCACGTCCGACAAACGCGACAAGCCGACCAAGCGAAAGAAGCGTTCGCTCAATGTTCGCAACAATCGCAGCCTTAAGATCGGACTCGTCATGCGCTTCCTTAAGACCAAAAACCTCAAAGACCTGCGGATCCTTGACGAGTTGCTTGGCAAGGTCACATGCATCGGACGGCATTGTCAACGCGAAGTTGTTCTGGCCGTTTCCTTCGCGTTCGTACAAGTCGGACGAAATCCAGTTCAGAAGCACGTTTCGGCTCCATCCATTCTGAATCGTGCGCCGCACATAGAACAATGCTTTCTCGCTGTCGCCTTTGCACCTGTCGAGAACAACGACATGATGCCCCCATGGCACGGAAGCCAATTCTCCAACAACTTGTTGGAAATTCGGCACTTTGTGATAGAGCTCATAGAAACTACGGCAGTAGCGCAGGTTCTGTGCCGAGAAACCACGCGCTTCAGGAATGGCACTCTTCAGATCTGCACTCAATCTCGCAAAGAAGTTTGCACCATAAATCTTGGTCCTGGCATACTTCTCGCAAATGTCCCTGCCGAGATTCCAATAGAACTCGATCAAGGCTGAATTGACGGCTATCGCCGCCTTGATCTGCGTCGCACGGTAACGTTTTTTGAGTTCGCCTATCCATGCGGCATAACTCACGCGAATCGCGCTCGACAAACCCTTCGCCATCTTCACTCCTCCAGCAGGCAGACGGCGTGAGCCGCGATGCCGAGGCCGGCGCCGATGTCGTCGAGCTTCTCGTTCGTCTTGCCCTTGATGGAGATGCGGCCCGTGCCGACGTTCATCGCCGTCGCAAGGCGCGCACGCATCAGGTCGATGACGGGGCGAAGCTTCGGGCGCTCGCAGACGAGCGTCGCATCGATGTTCCCGACCTTGTAGCCCGCGCCGCGAATCTCCTTCACGACTGCCGCGAGCAAGTCCGTCGAATCGGCGTCCTTCCAGCGCGCGTCCGTGTCAGGGAAATGCGAACCGATGTCGCCGAGCGCCGCCGCACCGAGAAGCGCGTCGATGATCGCGTGAATCAAGACATCCGCATCGCTGTGTCCCGCCAGTCCCGTCTCGCCGGGGAACTCGATGCCGCCGAGGACGAGCCGCCGCCCTTCCGCAAAGCGGTGCGAGTCGTAGCCATAGCCGATTCTCATCCGAGATAGACCTTCTGCTTTTCGAGTTCACGCTTCAGGTCAGAATACGCCAGCGCACGCGGCGCGACGCCCTTCTTCGCCGCGAGAGCCGCCGCGACGCCCGCCGCCTGTCCCGTCACGAAGCACGGACAGATGAGGCGGAACGTGTCCACCGTGTCCGGTGCGCCGAGCATGCGTCCCGCGCAGAGGATGTTCTCGCCGCGTGTCGGCACGAGCTGGCGGTAGCAGACCGGCATCGCGGCATGCTTGCCGTCCTGTCCGAACCAGCCGATCGGATCGCGGTAGTCCGTCCCCGCGCGCACGGAGGCGCGCGTCGTCACGAACCCGGTCTCGACAAGGCGCGTCGCGCGCGGCCCGATCTGCGAGCAGGTGTTGGCGATGTAGACGTCCTCCCAGCCCGGCGTCTTCTGCATCTCGACACAGTGCTCCCACCAGTACTTGCGGTGCAGGACCTCGGCCTTCGAGACGTCGCGCACCGAGAGGCCGTCGCCCTTCGGGCCAAGCCATCCCGTCCAGGTCGTCGAGGGGTTGAAGCGGTTGCCGGACCCCGCAAGCGGCCACCACTTCGGCTTGCCGTCGAGGCCGACGCCCGGATTCGCCGGACGCTGCTTCGCCGTGATGCGGTCGATGTTCGCGAACCGCGTGATGAAGCCGATGCCATGCGTGATCTGGCGGTAGTCCGAGCCGGCGGCGAACGCCATGTCCGCATCGCCCGTCGCGTCCACGACCTGCTTGGCGAGGATCGCCTGCGGCCCCTGTTTCGAGTGGAAGACGACGCCGCGCACCGTCGAGCCGTCCTGGATGACGTCAATGCCGTAGGCGTGGAAGAACATCTCGACCTTCGCCTCGGCGACCATCGTGTCCATGAGATACTTCGACGCCTCGGGATCGACGTGCGGCTGCACGTGCCAGTCGTTGTTCGAGAGACCCGGCGCGGGATCGGCCGACTTCGGGCCCAAGGCGCGCGCACGATCCATGAACTCACCGCAGAGACCGCGCGTGACGAGCGTCCACTTCGCGTTCTCCTCGCGGCGGCACGTCGCGAGCATGACAAGCACCATGCCGTTCGTGAAGAGGCCGCCGAGCGAACCGTCCTTCTCGACAAGCGCGACTTGCGCGCCCGCGCGCGCGGCCGCGACCGCCGCCGCGAACCCGGCCGGCCCGCCGCCCACGACCACGACATCCGTCTCGTGGAAGACCGGCACCTCACGCGCCGGCATCATGACCTTGCCGTCCTTCAGGAAGCAGCTCGGCCCGTCCTCGACCGTGTGGCCGATCGGAAAGATGCGCTGGCCGAACCAGACGTTGTCGGGATCGCCCACGGAACCCGGCGGCAGCGTCGCCGCCGTCGCGACGTACTCGTCGCCGAACGCCGCACCCGTCGCGCCCGCCGCGCCGAGCAATCCGAGTTTCTTCAGGAATTCACGCTTGCTGATCTGCATGTCTTGTCTGTCCTTTCTCTTGCTTCACTTGACTTGTTCGAAAATCTGCTTCGGCTCGGCCATGCGGCCCATGCCCGTCACGCCGCAGGCAAGCTCGCCGGAGCCCGGCGTAATGACCGTGACGCCGCGCGCCTTCAGGACGGCGAGGTTCTCCTGCGAGGCGGACGCTTCCCACATGCCCGTGTTCATCGCCGGCGCGACGAAGACCGGCGCACGCGTCGCGAGCAGCGTCTCCGTCAGCAGGTTGTCCGCAAGGCCATAGCGCATCTTCGCGAGCGTGTTCGCCGTCGCCGGCGCGACGAGCGCGACATCCGCCGCCTCCGCGAGCGAGACGTGCTCCGGCTTCCACGCGGTGACGGGCGCGAACGCATCGACGAAGACGGGGTTGCGCGACAGCGTCTGGAACGTGAGCGGCGTCACGAACTTCGTCGCGGCCTCCGTCATCACGACCTGAACCCGGTCGCCGTTCTTGACGAACAGCCGCACGAGTTCGACGGCCTTATACGCGGCAATCGACCCCGTGACGCCGAGAAGAATCTTCCTGTTCATTTCAGACGCTCCCGCAATTTAGCCACAGCCTCTTTCATGTCAGCCTGCTTGAAGAGATAGGAACCCGCGACAAACTGGTTGGCGCCGGCGCGCGCGGCGAGAACGGCCGTCTCGGCGTCCACGCCGCCGTCCACCATCAGGTCGATTGTCGGCAGCCGCTCCCGCAGATACGTCAGCTTGGGCAGGCAGTCCGCAATGAACGTCTGTCCGCCAAAGCCGGGATGCACCGTCATGACAAGAATTTCGTCCACCTCGCCGAGATACGGCTCCAGCCGTGCGACGGGCGTTTCGGGATTGAGGACAATCGCGTTCTTGAGGCCGAGCGCACGGATGCGTCGCAGTTCCGTGTGCAGGTCGCAGTCCGCCTCGACGTGAATCTGGATCGTCTGCGCACCCGCTTTCGCGAACGCCTCCAGATAGAGGTCGGGACGGTTCATCATCAAATGGACGTTGCGGTAGAAGTTCGGACACGTCTTGCGGCAGAAGTCGACGATGGACGGCCCGAAGCTCATGTTCGGCACAAACGTCGGATCCATGATGTCGAGGTGAATCGCATCCGCCCCGGACGCCTCGGCGCGCCGCAGCTCGTCCGCGAGATGCCCAAGGTCGGCCGCGAGAAACGACGGGAGAATCTGGATCTTCATCTTACGCCCTCACCTTGACAATCAGCTTGCGCGCGGGCTTCACGACATCCGTCGTCACCGCCGGCGTGTGCGCGCACGTGATCGGCCACGTGATGCAGAACTCGCCCTTGCGGATGATGTGCCAGTCGACATCCTGCGCGTAGAACCCGCCATCCTTCGCCGCGTCGAACGACCCCTTCGCGAGCACGTTGAACGCCGCAAGCCCAATCTTCTCGTCATCCGTGAGCGGCACGTGGATGTCGAAGTAGCGGTGGTGAACCTCCGGCGTGCGATCCGCCGGCAGCACGTAGGTCGGCGCATCGCAGTTGACGAAGACGTTCTCGCCGTCGATCTCGTTCCGCCCCGGCTTCAGCGACGCGAAGTCGCCTTTCGCGAGGAATGCCGCCGCCGTCGCGAAGTTCGCGCTCAGGCTTGCGTACTGGCCGATGTTCGTCAGACTGTCGATGACGTAGACGTGTTTCTGCTCCTGCATAGTCTTTAGCCTTCCTCCTGAAACATCTTCATGTCGATGGGAATGCCCCGGCTCTTGAGCTGGTCGATCCACGTCGGGATCGCGCCCGTCGGCTTCATCTCGCCGAGAATCTTCCCGTGCGCGTCCACGCCCGTCTGGCGGAACGCGAAGATGTCCTGCATGACGATCTGGTTGCCTTCGAGCCCCGTCACCTCCGTGATCGCCGTCACCTTGCGCGAGCCGTCGCTCATCCGCGACTCGTGGATGATGATGTCGACCGCGCTTGCGATCTGCTCGCGGATCGCCCGGCTCGGCAGCTCCATGCCGCTCATCAGCACCATCGTCTCCAGGCGCGAAATGACGTCGCGCGGCGAGTTCGCGTGCACGGTCGTGAGCGAGCCGTCATGGCCCGTGTTCATCGCCTGCAGCATGTCCAGCGCCTCGCCGCCGCGACACTCGCCGACGATGATGCGGTCGGGGCGCATGCGCAGGCAGTTCTTCACGAGGTCGCGAATCGGCACGGCGCCCTTCCCCTCGATGTTCGCCGGACGCGCCTCCAGCCGCACGACGTGCGGCTGCTGAAGCCGCAGCTCCGCCGCGTCCTCGACGGTGATGATGCGCTCGTTCGCCGGGATGAAGCCCGACAGCAGGTTGAGGAGCGTCGTCTTGCCCGACCCCGTGCCGCCCGCGACGATGACGTTCTTCCGCAGCGTGACGCAGAGCCGCATGAATTCCGCCGCGTCGCGCGTCCACGTGCCGAAGCGGATGAAGTCCTCCGGCGT
Organism: uncultured Kiritimatiellota bacterium; assembly: GCA_934635385.1. Lineage (GTDB taxonomy): Bacteria > Verrucomicrobiota > Kiritimatiellia > RFP12 > UBA1067 > UBA1067. The sequence goes on from CAKTZI010000013.1 coordinate 78,779, forward strand.
CAGGGCCTTTTTCGCGAACTTGCGGATCGTGATCGTCGGGCCGGAGAGCGCGAGCGGCGCGATGATCGCGTTGACGCGGCTGCCGTCCGGCAGGCGCGCGTCCACATACGGCTGGGACTCGTCGCAGCGGCGGCCGAGCGGCGCGATGATGCGCTCGATGACGGCCATGACGCTCGCGTCGTCCGAGAACTGGCAGTCCGAGAGCGTCAGCTTGCCGCCGCGCTCGACGTAGACGTGCGCCGGGCCATTGACCATAATTTCCGAAATCGAGTCGTCCACGAGCAGGTCTTCGAGCGGGCCGAGGCGCATCGCCTCGTTGAAGACGTCGTCCTCCAGCCGCACGGGATCGATGCCCTCCGGGAGGCGCCCGTTCGCGACGACCTCGTCGATGATGGCGCGGATCTTCGCGCGCGCGTTCTCCTCCAGCCCCTCGCGATCCACGCCCTGGACGGTGAGCTTCTTCATGTCCATGCGCTTCAGCAGCTCGTGCTGGATCTGCTTCTGCACGTTGCGCCGCAACGCGCGGTAGGGGTCTTCGACCGGCGCAGACGGCGGCTCGGCGGCTGCGGGGCTCGCGCCCGAAGCAAATTCAGGACTGGTGACACGAGACGAGAGACTTAAGGGGGGTGGCTCGCGGCCGTTGCCGCGCGCCTCTTGTCCGCTCTCGCCGCCCGCGTCCCTCACGTCATTTCCCTCTTCACCGTTCCCCGCCGCCGGCTCTTCGCTGACGCGCAGCATGCCGCTGCCGACCTGAACGACCTTGCCGCCGTCGAGGGCCTCGGCCCGGTCGATCGCGACGCCGTTCACGAACGTGCCGTTCGCGCTGTGCAGGTCTTCGATCAGCACGCGCCCACCGCGCACCGTCAGGATCGCATGCCGCTCGCTCACGTCGGGCGACGCGAAGCGGATACGGCAGCTTTCGCCGCGTCCGACGAGATACGTTCCGTCCGTCAGTTCGCGCGTCTCGCGCACACCGTCGATGAGCGTCGTCAGGATCATGTCGCCCTCCCTGTCAGCGGTTGGTCAGCTTCTGGCTCTGGCGCTTGAGGTTCAGCTCCTCGATCTCGCCCTGAATCTTCTCGAAGTCGACCTTCGGCAGCTCCTTCTCGAACGACGTGTCGTTGCGGTTGCGCAGCGAGAGGACGAGCCGCCCCTTCATCTGCTCGGCGAACGCCAGCATCTCGGCCTCGCGCGGCGTGACCTCCAGCGTGACGGTCGAGTAGCCGGACGACAGCCCCAGATCCTTCGCGCGCGTCTTCGCCGTCCGCGAGCCGGTCGCGAGCACGAGCACGTTCTGGAGAATCGTGCAGGTGACGAAGTTCTTCTTGCGCGCGTCGCCCCGGTCGAAGTCGAACGTGCCGATCACGTCCACGTGGTCGTTCGGCTTCACCATCGACGAGACGCTCGCCGCGCCCGAGCAGTTGATGGACACCGCGCGCATCGTCCGCTTGATGTCCGCCGAGAGGCCCGTCGCCGTCGGGTTGCCGCCCTCGATGTCCGCCCAGAAGAGGACGTCGCCGCGCTTGTGTCCGAGGAGCGTCTTGCGGCCGAGGACCTCGCCGAGGTTCTCGAGCTCCAGGGCCTGGCCGCGCATGCCGATCGCGGGCACGGTCTTGAGGCCGAGGTCGCTTTTCGCAAGCACCGTGCCGGACGGCACCTCCCGGTCGAAGCAGAGGACGTCCAGCGTGCCGTACTTGCTGTTGATGGCGTTCTTGAGATCCTGCACCTCGGCGTCCTTCGCCGACAGGTAGACGCGCGTCAGCACGGCGGCCAGGACGCCGGCGACGAGGCTGATGACAAGTACGATCTTTCGCTTCATGCCCGTATTATAGCAAATCTGGCCCTCCCTGCGGGACAGTAGGCCGACGGCTATCGGACGGTGAGCAGCGAGACGGGGCCAAGGAGGCCTGACGGGAGCGGCGCGTCGTCCTTCGTCCAGTGCTTCCACGTGGCAAAGGTCAGTTTGCCGCTTGGACTCGGCTTGTTCTCCCGGATGAACGACGGCCATCCGTTCAAATGCCGCGCCATCAGGGGTTGTCCCGGCTCGAACGTGCAGTCCTCCGGCTTGAAGTCGTCACCGATGATCCGGTTCGGCCACAGGTTCGTGACACGCACGACAAGATCGAGCGTGCCGGACGCAGCGGCCTCCGTCACGTCCACGCGGAACGGCGGCTTCCACAGCGTGGGGAAGGTGCGCCCGTTGACCGTCACGTCCGCGAAATGCTTCACGTCTCCAAGATCGAGGAAGAGCCGCGCCCCGGCGACGGGCGGCGTCACGCTCACGGCCGTGCGGTAGGTGACCGTGCCCGAAAAGAACTTCAGATCTGGGTCGGCGAGCGTCGTCCAGTCCACCAGCGCGGCCAGCGTCACCGTCTTCACCGTGGCGCCACCCGTGTACCAGTCCACGGGGAAGTCGAGCGTCCACGGACCCGTCACCTCCCGACGTGTGACCTCCGTCGCGCCACAGGCGACCTTGAGCGGCGTCAGTTCGTCGAACGTCGGCGCGGGCGGCAGGGCCGACGGCGGCGCGGACGCTTCAGGCGTGCGAAACACGACGAACCACGAGGCACAGGGCTCGAACGGAATTCGCACCGTCGTCACGCCGTCCTTTGATGCGTAGGGGACGCCCTTCCTCACCGCGCCCGTTTCGGGATTCCAGAGTTCGGGCACACGGCCCGCCGTGCGGAAGGACACGTCCACACGGCACGGCGTCTCGCGCGGCGAGGCGACGAAGTACCAGTCCGCCCGGCCGTCCCGCCGATGGATCCAGTTGATCTTCGCCGCCCTGTCGTTCCACGCGACGTCCGGCGTGCGCACGGCGAGGGCGTCTTTCGCCTCCTCGAACGTCAGGATGTCGGCGCCGGCGGCCCTGAGGCGCGCGACGCCCGCCCGCGACGCGGGCAAAAGCTCGAACGTCCGCTCCGGCAGGACGAGCGTGCGGTAGCGCTGACCCGACGGCAGCACGAGCTCGCCGTTCTCGACGCGCATCTCGGCAAGCGTCGTGTCCGACACGAAGTCGTAGGTGAAGCCCGTCGGCACGGGCACGGGCATCTTGTGCGGATTGTGCCCCCAGTTGATGTAGAGGTAGCCGGCCGGACAGTACCACGCGACATCGCAGACGAACGCCCCTTCCTGCAGAAGGTATTGGCAGCGCTGCTGGTATTTCAGCCACGGCTTCGCTTGCTTCCACCATGTCTGGGTGCGGTCGAAGTGGACGCCGAACGGACCCATCGTCATGCCGGGGAGGCGCACCGGGTTCATCCACGGCTGGTGCGCGAAGCGGTGATAGATGATGCGGTTGAGGCCTTCCGAGTAAACCCAGTCGCACTTCGCCTTCATGCTCCACGGCGTATTCTGCCAGCGGCCCTCCTGCGCGTTGGTGGTGAAGGATTCCGCCGCGACGAGGCGCCGCCCCTTCGCATGGGCGATCGAAGCGGCCTGGCGCACCCAGTGCGGACTGTCCAGCTTCGCCCAGAACTCGGCCGTCGGGATGTCCGCGTACTCGCCGTAAAGGAGGTCGTCGGAGGGAATCTCGCCGTAAGGCTCGATCGCGAGCTGCAGTCCGCAGGCGTGCGCAAGGCGGCGCATCTCGCCCGCGTAGTTCTCGGCGAATGCGTCCGTGACGGTCAGACGGAAGTCGCGGTAGAAGCGCTCCGTCTCGGCGACGGAGCCGACGACGCGGCCGCACAGCGCGGGCAACCAAGGCGTGATCGCGTAGCCGGCGTGCCGCGCGAATGTCTTCTCGAAGTCGTGCGTCCAGTTCTGCGTGCCAACCTCATAGCTGTCGTTCAGCACCGTCTTGAGCGGCCCGTTCGGCCCGGCCAGTTCGGGGCCGAGCGCCTTCACCGTCTTCTCGACATAGTTCGCCCAGTGAATGCGCAGGGCCTCCTTCGAGAGCTTGTCGCATTCGAGCCCCTTGCCGAGGCGCGTCCCCGTGCCGTTCTGGCGGTTGAGGGCACGATAGCCGACGCGCAGAACCGTCCAGTCGCCCGCCGGCAGCGCACAGGCGAGCGTCCCGTCCGCGAAGTCAGCCGTGAGGTCGCGCACGTCTTCGCGCCGCACCACGGCGGCGGCAGGCGCGACGCGCGTGTCGGCGACGTCATACTTGCGTCCGGGGTCGGAGAAGCACTTGAATTTCCAGTCCTTCAGCTCGAACGTCTCCGTGGGCGCGGGAAACGCCACGACGGCGATGTCGCGGTAGAAGCCCACCTTGTCCTCCGGCTGCGACAAGGCAACCTTCACGTCGCCGCCGCCCTTGACCGCCGTCGCGGTGAAGCAGACCGTCTTCATCGCGTAGTAGGGCGTGTTCCACGGGCCGCCCGAGTTCGCCCAGCCCGAACAGTTCGCCATGCCGAGCTCCAGACCGAGGCGTTTGGCCTCCTGCGCAGCGAACTTCACCGTCGCGTACCACTCCGGCGTGTTGAAGGCGAGCGTTCCCTCCGGAACGCCCCAGCGTGTGCGGAGTCCCGCGTCGAAGAGGATCGCGCCGCCAATGCCGACCTCGGCCATCGCCTCCAGGTCGGCCGTGATGCCTTCGCGCGTCACGTTGCCCGCCATCCAGTGCCACCAGACCTGCGGCTTGGCCGCGTCCGGCGGCGCACGGAAGCCGTCCTCAAGGTCTGCCGCGTAGATCCCCGAACACAGGAAAGCCGCCGTGACGCCCACCTGCAATGTTATTCTCTTCATGTTGTCTTTTCCTCCATGCTTTTACCTCCTATTAGTTTTTGCCCTTTCAGGATGCAGACAGTATATCACAAAACCGCCCCCTCTGACACAAAAGACATATCAACTTTTTTCGGTCTGCCCAGCGCCTGAGAATTTTCCGCAATTAATTCTCATTTTTGCATTATCTGCAGAAGCAGTTGCAGAACCCCGGTCGCGACAAGCGCGACCCTCCCGTATCTTCGCAAGATCGCAATAATCCGGCGTTTTTCGGGAGGGACGGGCTTGTCCCGTCCGCAACCGCGAAGGTTTTGCAACTGCCTCTGTACAAAACACACCGTCAAGATCGCTTTTCGGCTCTCAACCTTGAAATCTGCCCGCCAAGAGATGGGGACAGCCTTGCGACTTAAGACTTAAGAATTTTCCGCAGCAAGTTCTCATTTATGGTATAATGTGCGGCATCGGCGCGGGAGGTGCGTGTCCCGAAGATATTAGGTTCCGCACACGAAGCGGAAACACGTGACACGACCAGCGGGCGGGGCTGCACCGCCGGGGGGCGCAGACGCGAACGGCAGACTCGGACACGCGACACAACGAACAGAGGAAAGGAAGAAGGACATGGCACGGAAGACCTACGAGCACTCGGCGTACTGGTACGCGAAGAACCGCGGCCAGACGCGCAGCGACAGGGCCTCGCACGTCGAGCGGCTGATCGACGG
>CAKTZI010000014.1 GCA_934635385.1 uncultured Kiritimatiellota bacterium
GCGGGTCGTCCTTTTCCGGCACTATGCCGGGAGAACAGATGCGTAGTGTATCATATTCCGATTAGACAAGACCCCATTGGTGGAGTAGGCGTGGTGGAGTAGGTCATTGGACTGCCAATCTCCCCTTCGGCAGGAGGCCGTATTTCCGCTGAGGAGAATGTCTGCTCTCAGAACCGACAGCGCAGATGTACCCTGCCCGCACGAGCGGCGTCAGGTAGTGTGCCGTCAGGTAGTTCGCGCTGGAAAGGCCGAGGGCCTCGCGCAGTTCCGATGGGCGCTTCGGCCCATCCCTGAGCAACGTGAGGACGTCTGCCGCGACCTTGTTGCTTCCTCGATCCAACAGCCGTGGAACCCTTTCGGGGACAGACGCCTCAATTCGTTCAAAAGCCTTCTGCCGCCCCCTTTGGCTTCTCTCTTCGTCAACCGAGAGGCCCTTCCTCGTCGGCCCGGACAGGCGTTCGTCGTCCAGCTCCTTCAAGACCAGGCGAATCAATCCCTCGTGCATCTCCCGGATCTGCAGCCACGCCAAGGGGGCAAACGAATAGATGAACCGATAGCCATCAATGCTGCGCTCGTCCCCCCTGCAGGCCGCCGCGAAGCCACACCATTCGTACCCGTCCGGCCAAGAGGACATCTTCGCCTTGACGGGGTTGCGGTCGATGTACGCGGCGACGTTCATCAGCGCGCACCTCTCGTCCGGCAGATACTCCCGCGCGCGGAACCGTGCCTCCCACATCGTGCCCACATGAGCCCTCCGACTGTTGTAAGAAACCGTCGAGTTCTGCTTCAGCGTCTTCATGAAAGCGCTGATGTCATGCATCCGCCTGAGGAACCGCTGGCGGAAGCGGATCCGCCCGGACTCGTCCCCCGACTGGGCAATCCGCTCCCATTCCCGGAGGATTGCGGACAGCCGCTCGCCCGAATAGAGAGCCTCGATGCGCGAAAGCAGGTCCTCGTCCGACAGGGATGGCGGTTCGGGGACGTAGACAAGGAGGTGAAAGTGATTGCTCATGATGCAGTACGACAGAATCTCCACGCCGGAGAAGCGCGCGACGCGCCAAAGTCGGTCGACAAAGCGTGTACGCTCCTCGTCCGTGAGGAAGAACGCGCGATGGGCAATTCGGCTGACTAGGTGGTAGCAGCGGTTCTGCCTGAAGTTGCGGGGCTGTCTCATGGCGAATATTATACCATACCGAGGCGGAACTCCACCACTGCTACTCCACCAACGGGGTCTGACCCTCTCGAAAGGGTTCGTCCAACAAGGCGTGGCAGGCCAACTTGCGCACGACGGCGTTCTCATTCGGGTCGTCCGCGAGGCGCTTCAGGAGGCTGCGGGACGTGGCGACCTTCCGCTCGCCGCAGAGCTGCACCGCCATCACGCGCGCGGCGGGCGCGGCCGAGGCGTCGGCGGACGCCAGCGGCTCGAACGGCACGGCGACCGCGACCGTCCCGTTCGAGGCGACGTCGACGCGGAGGATGCCGACCGTGTCGTCCGCGCGCGCGACCGCGCCCCCGCACAGCAGGGCCAGGCAGAGTCCGGCGCGCGAACGGCTCAGGGGCATGCGACACCTCCGCTTTCAGTCCTCTTTTCGCGGCAGGAAGCCCGGCAGTGCGGCGAGCGAGACGAAGAAGAGCGTCAGCACCGCCGGCGAACGCAGGGGACAGTCCCCGAAGGCGTGGATCAGCGTGCAGGCGACCGTGACGAGGATGAAGAACGCCGGCGCCGGCAGGGCGAAGATCTGCACGGGCTTCGGCGGCGCGTCACGCCCCGTCCTGAACCGCGCCTCCCGCGCGAGAAGCCGCCAGGCCTGCCCGACCGGCCACAGCAGGAGAATGACGATCGCAACGAGCGCCCCGAACCCGACGAGCCCGTGCTCGGCGAGGAACTGGAGATGGTCGTTGTGCACGTTGATGCCGCCGACGACCTGAATCTGCTTGAGTTCCTGCGGCGTCATCTTCGGGATGCAGAAGTGGATGTAGCCCCAGCCGCCGCAGCCGAAGAGGACATGATCCTTCCAGATCTCCGTCGCAACGCGCACGTGGTACTGGCCGCGCCCCGTCACGCGGTCGAGGACTTCCGTCGTGCCGAGCGTGTTGACCTCCCGCTGCAGCCCCTTCGGCGCGAAGAGGCACGAGAGGAAGATGACGACGCCAAGCCCCAGCGCCGTCCAGGCCCCGGCGCGCACGCGGTCGGCCTTGCGCTTGTGCGCGACGAACGAGACGAACGAATGGACGAAGAAGACGACCGCCGAAAGCGTGACGAGCAGGATCGCCGCGCGCGAAAGCGTGTTCAGCGCCGCATAGAAGAAGATGACCGCCGGGATGAGGAAGTAGTGCTTCGTCCAGAACATGCGCGGACGCGGCGCGGCGGCGGACGAAATGTCCTTCGTGCGGTGCGCGTCGCGCAGGTCGTCCAGGTTCCGCCGCCAGAGCGCGAGCGCGAGGCCGAAGAGCGTCGTGAAGTAGTCGCCGGCCATGTTCGGGTAGCCGAACGTCGCGAAGAAGTCGCCAACCGAGCCCGTGCCGCTAGCCGTGCTCCAGAGCGGGCCCGGCGCGCCGAGCGCGCTCTGCAGGAAGCCGAGCGCCGCCAGCGCCGTGCCGTTCCAGACGATCAGCTCCAGCGCGAGCCGCTTGCCGTGGCGCGTGAGCGCGTGCCGCACGACGAGCAGCGACGGCAGCGCGAGCGCGAACCAGAGGACGACGTTCAAGTGGTCGATGCGATCCACGCAGAACGGCAGGATCGGCACGGGAGGATCCGCCGACAGCCCCTCGGCGAGGCTTTTTACGTCGCAGACGGGACACAGCCCGTTGTTGACGAACGGGATCAGCAGCAACACGAAGAACCCAAGGGCAATCCACGTGATCGGATCCCTCTTCAGCGCGTGCCAGACCCGTTCGCGCGCCTCATAGGTCGTCTCGTTCGGACGCCGCTGAGGGAAGCAGAACAGGACCTCGACCAGCAGGACGAACAGCCACGGCACGACCGGGATCAGCAGCCCGCCGCGCGTGCCGCCGAACATCCACACGACGACCGACGAGACCGCCGCAACCGCGAACGGCGCAAAGTTATTCAAAAGAAACGACATGCTCCACCACCTTTCTGACAGCCTCCGATTCCGAAACCTTCTCGACGAACCGCCCGCGCTCGTACAACAGGAACGCGCCCGCGCCGCCGCAAAGCGCGATGTCCGCTCCCTTCGCCTCGCCCGGCCCGTTCACCGCACAGCCCATGACGGCGACCTTGGGAAATCTTCGCTTCGCCCAGTCACGATACAGCACGTCCAGCGCCTCTTCGACCTGCGCGGCGATGCTGCACAGGTCGACCTTCGTGCGGCCGCACGTCGGACAGCTCGTGATCGCCGGCCCCGGCGCGCGCAGGCCGAGCGCGCGAAGGATCTCCAGCCCGACCTTGACCTCCTTCTCCGGCTTGTTCGTGAGCGAGACGCGGATCGTGTCGCCGATGCCCTCCGAAAGAAGGATGCCGAGCGCGACCGAACTGCGCACCGCACCCGGCAGAAGCGTCCCCGCCTCCGTCACGCCGAGGTGCAGCGGACAGTCCGTCTTCTCCGCAAGCTCCCGATAGGTCGCCAACGTCGCCGCGACGTTCGACGCCTTGGCGGAAATGACGACATCGAAAAAGCCTTCGTCCTCCAAGAGCTTCAGGTGCTTCAGGGCGGACGACACGAGCGTCTCGCCACGTTCCAGACTGCCGCCGTTCACGCCAATGCGGATCGGCACGCCCTTCGCCTTCGCCGCACGGGCGACGGCCTGCACACGGTCGCGCGAACCGATGTTCCCCGGATTGAGCCGCAGCGCATCCGCCCCCGCCTCCAGCGCGGCAAGCGCGCAGCGGTAGTCGAAGTGGATATCGGCGACAATCGGAATCGGCGAAGCCTTCCGCACCTCGCCGAGGACGCGCGCCGCCTCCACGTCGGGCACGGTCAGGCGAAAGAGGTCGCACCCCCGCTCCGCACACGACCGCAGCTGCCGCAGGCACGCCGCCGCGTCGTGCGGATCGGCGTTGCCCATCGTCTGCACACTCACGGGCGCGCCGCCGCCGACCGGGAGGTTCCCGACCTTAAGGCTTCTGGTCTGCTTTCTCGAGAACATTCGTCTCCGCGTTGTCGGGCTTGAAGGTGTGAATCCTGTAGCTGCGCACGCCGTCCCTCAGGATGAGGACGCCCATGAGGCCGATCAAAAGGAACATGAAGCCCATCGAGACCTTGGCGATAAACCAGTCCGGCAGCCGCCGCCGGAAGACGAGCGCAATCAGGGAAAAGAGGATGAGTCCGCCATCCAGGACGGGAATCGGCAGCAGGTTCAGGACGGCGAGGTTCACGTTCAGGAAGCGCAGGAAGCCAAGTCCGTCCCACTTGTCGCGGCGCACCTGCCGGTACAGGCCCTCGGCGATCATCACGGGGCCGCCAAGCGCGCCCGCCGTCGCCTTCGCCTCCTTCGGCGTGACAAGGCCCTTCAGCACGCGGAAGATCGACCCCGCGTCCCACGCGAGCTGCTTCCACGGACTGCGCGCGGGCATCCACGCGACGGCCCCCGTCGTGTTCGTCTCGCTCAGCGCGAGAATGTACCACGCGCCCGACACCGCGTCACGCTGCGGCGTGACCGTGAGTCGCACGTCCGCCGGGTTCTCCGCGCCGCGCGCAACGACGAACTCGACAGGCTTTCCGCCCGCGATCAGAACTTCCGTCTGCATCTCCGACCACGTCTCGACGGGACGCCCCCCAACGGACTTGACGACGTCGCCGGCCTTGAGCCCCGCCTCGAACGCCGGGCCCTTTTCGGGCACAGACCCGATCTTCGCCGCGAGCGTCCCGAACTTCGCGCTCGGCACGAGGGAGAGCCCGACCGCCAGCACGACCGCGAGGACGATGTTCATCGCCGGGCCCGCGACCGAGACGAGAATCTCCTTCCACGCCGGAATGCGAACCTTCGGCGTATCCGCGCGATTCGACGATTCGTCAATTCGCGAATTCGACGATTTCTCCAAGGCTTTCGTCCCTTCGGGATCGACGTCGGGAATCGAGACGTAGCCGCCAAGCGGAATCCAGCCGATGCGGTACTCGACGCCGTTGACCTTCTTTTTCCAGAGCGCCTGTCCGAAGCCGATCGAGAACGCCTCGACGCGCAGCCCAAGCTTCAGGGCGACGATGAAGTGCCCGAACTCGTGAATGAGGATCGCGAGCGCGAACAGAAGGACGCAAAGGACGATGTAAAAGACGGTTGTCAGTAGTTCAATCATGTTTTCCAATCAGGTTGCACGGCCGGATGCCGATGCGATTCGGCATATTATACCATTCTGCGCGCCCGTCGTGTGCATCGAACGTTGCCGACCGGGTTTAGCGCAGGGTCACCGTCTCCAGCGGCGCGAGAAGCCGCATCTCCCGCGTGCCGTCGGGCCACGTCAGCGCCAGGCGCGCCGGATGGCGCGTCCAGTTGGACGCGAAGCCGATGCGTTCGCCCTTCCGGTTCTGCCAGAACGACGTCAGAACCTCCGTCGTGTCGATCGCGCAGCCGCCCTGCGTCAGCCGCACGGGCACCGACTCGCAGCGCACGAACGGACGGATCATGAAGCCCTCCAGCAGGAAGTCGAGATGCCGCTTGCGGAGGTCGTTGAGCCGTCGCACCAGCCCGATCAGCGGCGCCTGTTCCGGCACGCCCCGCTTCCAGTCCACGCCCCAGGCGTGGGCAAGCTGTCCGTCGGGACCGAGGACGACCGCGAACATGTCGCCGTAGTGGAACGCCCGCGTCCAGCGGTAGAGCGGATCGCAGGTGTGGCCGATCTGGTTGCCGGAGAAGTTGCACATCCACTCGTGGAAGACGAACGAGACGCCCGGCACGGGCTTGCCGAAACTGATGCCGTTGCCTTCGCGCGAGTCGTTGTAGAAGAGGTTGCGCACATACGGCGTCGCCGCGCACCCCTCGCAGCCGAGTGTCATCTTCGATCCGCAGCCGTCGATGACGTCGAGCATCCGCTTCTGCAGCGCGAGCATCGCGTCCGTCTGCCACGCGCCGGGCACGGACGGATGGGCGTGGTGCCGCGCGTAGCAGAGCAGCGCCCCGCCGCCGATGTTCTGGTCGAAGAACTGGCAGTAGTCGAGTCCGAAGGATGCCATCTTGCGCAGCTCGTCCGCAAGCGTCGCGACCGTCCAGCCCTCCGTCAGGCACATGTCGTACCCGAAGCGCTGGGCGTAGCGGTCGTTGCAGATCGTCGCCTCGATCTCGCCACGCGGCCCGCGCATCATGTGGCGCGCGAGCCCTTCCCGTTCGAGCCGCTCCTTCTGCGAGTAGCCGTTGATCGTGCTCTCCTGCGTCCACGCCGTGCCCGAGCAGTAGACGCCGAGGAGGTCGCCGCGCGCATGCAGGGCGTCGCGCAGGGCCGCGAGCGCCTTCTCGCCGCCGAGCGGCGGCCAGACGTACGGCGGACACCACGGCGCCGTGCCCTCCCAGTGCATCAGCAGGGCCATGATCTTCGCGTCGAACGCCTTGCCGTACTTCTCGACGAACGGCATCACGTTCGTGTACGGGTAGTAGAGGTTCGTCGCCATCGGCTCCGGCCCGTGGTCGATGCCCTCGCCCTGCACGGGATAGATCAGGTTGACCGGCGAGTCGTAGGCCCATTCCGGACGCGGCGGCGACTGGTCGAACCCCGGCAGGCGGCGCACCCAGTCGCGGTAGATCTCGCACGCCTCCATCCAGCCGCCGTCGTAGGGGCGGATGACGTACGCGAACGCGGGCCGCCACGCGCCGTCCGCCGCGAGGTCGCCGCAGAACGTCTGGAGCGAGAGTCGGATGCGCGCGTCCGTCACGCGCTCGTACTCGACGCCCTTCGGCGTGTGCCGGTCGTCCTCGGCGGCGAAGTAGACGCCCTTCCCGTCGCGGTAGGCGGCGAGGAACTGCATTTGGCAGCTGCCCGGATACAGCGAGCCCCACGCCTTGCGGCGCGGCGTCCAGCCGAGCGGACGGTACTCGTTCCACGACCCGATCCGCTCGCGCAGGGCATAGTCCGTCACTTCGCACCCGTCGTAGAACGGCCAGTAGAGCGTGTCGGACGCCGAGATGCAGAGCTGCGGCCCGTCGAACCATTCAAGCCGCCGCCCCGCCGGGATTCCCGTCACCTCCGGTCTGAACGAGAACCGGCCGTCGGCGCACGTGACGCGCAGCGTCACGCGAAGGCCGCTCCGATGCGTCCACGTCAGGCGGTTGCCGTCACGCGCGAACGCGCAGTCGGACGACCGCAACCGCATCGCAAGCCCCTTCTCGTCCAGAAGCTGCAGCGTGAACGCCTCGTCCGCCGGAACGGCGCGCTCGACCCCGTCGGACGTTCGCAGCGACAGGATCGCACCCGACGCGGGCGACAGCGCCAGCGTGGCCTCGCCGGACACGAAGCGGATCGGCGCCGCGCTTCGTCCGAGCCTGAGGTAGCCGCTCGGCGGCACGTCCAGCCGATGCAGGCCGGGCGGTACCTGCCGGACGCCCTGCCGGACGCCGAACGTGTCGAAGGCCTCCACCGCGCACGCCGTCCCGACATCCACGACGAGCGCCGCCGCCGGCGTCGCGTTGAGAATGTAGACGTCCCTGCCGCCGTCGGGCACGGACACGACGGTTTCGGCCGCGTAGACGCCGATCACGCGCTCGCGTCCCGTCTCGCCCGACAGCGTCGTGTAGTTGGCCTCGGGATGGTGCGCGGCAAAGCGGCCGAACAGCAACGCCTCGCGGTGGTCGAGCGAGAACTTCACCCAGTGCGCGAGCATCTTGCGGTGCGCGTCGGGCAGGTCGGCGAACGCGGGCGAGTACTGGACGACGCCGAAGATCGCGTTCAGCACCTGGAGCGCGGCGTCCTCCGCCGTCGCGTGCCGCGCGTCCCACGCGAGCATGTCGGAATGGACGGCCGTGCCGGGGCACGTGAGGCGCAGCGCCGCGATCGCCGTGCGATTGGCCCACGTGTCGCCGGGACAGTCCGCCACGCGCATCAGGTTGCCGTACTGCCGGATGGCCGGGCCCGTGTAATGCTGACGAAACTCGATCAGCGCATCCGCCTTGATCTTCAGGAGCGAATCGCGCACCTCGCGGACCAGCCGTTCCGTCGCCTCCGCGACGTCGCGCCTGTCCATCCCCTTCCAGCCGGTCGCTTCGCCGGGATCTTCGCCGTCGTAGATCTTGAACGTGTCGAGGTAGTCGAGCTTGAAGCCGTCCACGTCCCATTCGCGCATCGCCTCGGCGCAGAGGCCCGACAGGTAGGCGCGCACCTCCGGGTAGCGCGGATCGACGACGCCGAACTTCGGCGCGACGACGAGCATCTTGTCCTTGAACCGCGTCCACGCCTTCGACTCCTTGCCGACGTAGGGCAGCGCGTACCACATGATGTAGCGCAGGCCGAGCGCATGGACGCGCGCCACATGCGCCTTCATGTCGGGGAACTTCGCGCGGCAGACCTCCCAGTCGCCCGCGTTGGCGTACTGGCAGGGCTCCGTCGTCTGCCACCCGTCGTCGACGATGACCGTCTTCATCCCGCAGGCGGCGGCCGCCGCGCATTCCGCCTCGACCGTCGCGGCGTCGATCCGCTCCTGGTGCGCGTACCACGTCGAGTAGACGGGGTCGTACGCGCAGACGGGCGCGTTCAGCGGCTTCGCGTCCGCCGCCGCCTGCAGCCACCGCGCGGCGTCCGACACGGCCTCGTGCCACGGCACGGCGCGCGCATCGAGGCGCAGGAACGTCTCGTAGGACGCGCGTGCGCGCGTCGGCCCGTCGAACAGGCGGAACTCGCCCTGCACCGTCGCCGCGTTGTCCGTGCCGCCGACGAAGCGCACCTCTTCGCGCGACTCGGCGAGCGCGACCGTGAGCCGGTTGTCGTCGCCGTCGCCGATGAAGGCGTAGAGCGGCTGATAGTGTCCGAAACGGCTGACGAACGGCGAATCCCAGATCGGCGTCATGCGGGCGATCGGCGCCATCGGCGCGACGCTCTGCGACCCCGCATGCCAGAGGTGGCGGATGCCCGCGTTGGGGAAGCCGCGAAACGCGACGCGAAACGCCGGCGGTGCGGAAGCCGTGTCCGCAGACGCGGCGGACGCGGAAGACGCGGACGCGGCGATCTTCCAGATGGCGACGCCCTTTTGCTCGGACACCTTCTCCATCCGAAACGTCCAGCCGCCCGGCTTCTCGCAGACGACTTCCGGCACCGGCAGCTTCGCCGCAGAAACCGTCTCGGCGGCCATCGCGGAAAGAATTCCGCACATGATTCTCATTTTCATCTTTTCTGTTCCTTTTTACTTGATTCCTCAAGTTAGACAGCAAGCGACATCATCACTTTGGCGCTGCCGCGCGACCACGAAACGCATCTGCCGCGCGCGCGGCAGATGCGGCACGAACGCCGGCCTTCGGCCGGACACGAACGCGCGGCAACCGTCCGTCGAAACACGAAAGGCTTACGCCCCCACCTCGACGCTTCAAGGAACGAAGTCCCTTACATAAGCCTACATACGGAGGCCGAAGCGAAAGTCTCACACGGAGTGACGGAGGCACGGAGAGAAGTTTAAATAGTCGTCCACGTATCCCAATCTCCAGACCGTGCCGGAACTCCGTGGCTCCGTGCCTCCGTGTGAGACCAAGAGAACTCGACCGAGTTCCAATCTTCAACCTCTTACACCAACCGAACGTTCGAGAGGAATCGCGAAGCCTTTTCGTGCTTCGACGAACGAGCGGACAGTTTTCGTGTCCGCGCCTTGCGCGGCGTTCGTGCCGACGCGGCCGCGAAACCCCGAAGGGGGAGGACTCGCGAGCGACGGCGGACGATGCCGCAGGCATCAGGCCCGACGACGTTCGCGTGGCCTCAATCGCGTCCCGCGCGATTTCGCGGCTGCGTCGTTTCGTGGTCTGCGGCGCAGCCGCCAACTGACAAAAAACACTCACGCCAACCTCCTTCATCAATTGATGCGTTCGACGGTGAGGCCGTTCAGGAGGCGCGTCGTCGAGTTCGGTCGGTTCCAGTTGTAGAGGTAATAGTCGGGCGGGCTCGTGAAGTCGAGGTCGAGGCGTCCGCCGTCGCCGACCTCCACCTCGAACGACGGCGTGTACGGACGGTCGAAGTCGCCGCCTTGCGCGACGTAGAGATCCGCGTTGTCCAAGAGCGTCTTCCCGTTCGCCGTGACCGAGAAGATCCACCAATCCGGCCTGAAGTCGCGCTTCCAGCCCGCCTTCAGGTAGAGCGTGACGCGGTAGCGACCGGGACGTCCGACGTTGAACGAATAGCCGTCGAACGCGAACGCCTCGGTCTCGTACAGCGTCCTGTACTTCGTGGCCTTGACGGCATCGGCCTTGCGCGGCGCGCCGCCCTGCTGCGTCGCGCGCTTGCCGTAGTCGCCGTTCCAGGCGACGTCGGGGAAGAAGAGGTCGCCGTCGATCGTCGTGTAGTCGGCCGTGCCGCAGTTGATGCGGAAGACGCCCTTGTCCATCAGTCGGCGTTCGGCGACGACGAGCGGCATCTGTCCGCACCGCGAAACGAAGCGGTTGAGCTCCTTTCGGAAGAGCGCGTTGTAGGCCGCCTGCATCCGGCCCTCGGCGACGAACTGCCGCGCGGACGCGAGGATCGCGTCTTCCCGCGCATGCGGAATGCCGTGCGCGTCAAACGTCTGCTGCGCGGCGGCAAGCTCCTTGAACCGCGCATCGTAGCACGTGCGGTCGATGTCCCTGACGGCCAGCGGCCCCAGGCGCGTCCGCCCGCCCAGCGTCTCGCGCGGAATCAGGAACGACCGCAGCTGATAGGGCGTCAGCGCGATTGCGCGGCCCTTCATCCGCGCGCCGGACGAGAGGTCGATCATCTCGGGCGCGTCCGCCGACCCGAAGTCCACGACGGCCGTGAGGGCGCCGTGATGGATGTTGACGACATAGAAGTAAAGCCCGTTCTTCGTCAGGCGGTAGCGTCCCGCGACGGGATCCGTCACGCCGCCCATGTCCGCGAAGTCCAGCGCGGGCAGGGCGCGATAGGCCTTCGCCCACTCGCGCGCCTCGCGCTCGTGCCCCAGCACATAGAGCGGCTGCTGGCCTGTGCAGAGCTCCAGCACGTCCGACTTCGCGAGCACGTAGGCCAGTTCCATCAGCCACCAGCGTCCCCACGGCTTCACGTCCGCATCCTGGAACGCGACGGGAAACCGCTTCATGTCGAGCGAGCGCGTGAACGTCTCCCAGTAGTCGCCGCCCGAATAGAGCATCTTGAGCGCCCCCTGCAGGCGCTTCACGCGCGCAAGCTCGACGGCCTCCGGCGCGTAGAGCGTCTGCCAGCCGTCGTCCTCCTCGTAGCCGCGATGGAGCTTCCAGCGGAAGTTCGTCACGCTGCGCGACTGGATGAGCCCCGCAATGCCGGGAATCGCCAGCACGGCCTTCGCGTCCACGCCACGCTCGACGTAGCCCGCCGGCTCGTCCGGCGCGTGGATGTAGATCCGCATCGCCGGATTCGCCGCGCGCAGACGCTTCGCCAGCTCGCGGTAGAACGCGGTCGTCCGCGCCGCGCGCCACGCGAGCCAGCGCGCGCGGACGGCGGGCGTGTTCGTCGCCGTGAGGAAGTCGTAGCGCGCGAGGAAGACGTTTTCGGCGCGGCCGCGCCCCTGCGGATCGTTCGACGGCCCGATGCGCCCGTCGTTCCGCCCGACCTCGCAGACGGACGGGAATTTCGTCCCCGTCTCCGCCGCGAAGGCGTTGACCGTCCAGTCGTCGTAGCCGAAGTCGAGCCCGTGCCACGTGCCGAAGCCGTCCCATGCGACGGACGAAAGGCCGTTCGGCCCGTAGTGCCGCCGGATGTCGTCGAAGCTGCGGAAGACGAGTTCCCATGCGCCCGGATTGGCGGGATTGGCGAGATAGGAGCCGACATTGTAGAGCGGACGGTCGAGGCCGCGCCGGTCAAGCGTCAGCGCGCCGCGCTCCCGCAGGTCGCTTTCGGAAAATCCGTAGAATGCCGCATCCGGCGCGTTGTAGAGCGACATCTTCCCGGTGAACGCGATGCCGTTGCGGGCGAGCGCGGCAATCAGCTCGCCGAGCTGACCCTGGCTCGTCGGGAACATGCCGTTGCCCGACAGGACGCCCTCGCTCGCGCCGAACGTGCGGTAGTAGCGCAGGATGGGGTAGACGAAGGCGTTCTGCCCCGTGTAGTTGAAGTACTGGACGAGCCGGTCGAGGACGCCGCCGAAGGACGGGTCGGCGTCGACGTTCAGGTTGCTGTAGAACGTCTGGTCTTCGTCCACGTGCCCGAACCGACGCCCTTCCAGCCCCTCCGGCAGGTTGAGCCGGAGGCGCGGCCACGCCGGGTCGAGCGCGTAGACGCGCAGCGCGGCGACGGCGGCCGGCCACCCGGCGACGAGCGTGCGCGCCTCGACGAGGAAGTTCGTCGATGGCGTGAAGATCGGATAGCGCATCGTCTGCATCCGTCCCGTGGACGGGAATTCGCGTCCCGCCTGAATGCCCTGCTGCAGGCGGTCGCGCACGCTGCTCACGCCCTCCGGGTAGAGGTAGAGCCCCATCGAACGCGGCTTGTCGTCCGGCCAGTCGATCTCCAGCAGCAGCGGCTGGCCGCAGAAAGCGGACGGCACGTGCAGGACGTCGCCCATGCGCGTCGCGGGCGTGCCGTCCAGCTCCAGGTAGGCGCCGGCGGACGACTGGGCCGGACTGAGCGGTCCGTCCCTGTATGCCATGTCCTCGGCGCGGCGATAGGTCTTCTCGAAAAGAAGTGCGGTCGTCCGCCATTCGTCGTCGCTCGCCGGATCACCCGTGCGGTCGGTCGGACGCGCGAAGAAGACGTTCCGCGTCCGCCGGTAGGCGGGCTGCCCCGCGACCTGCACCGTCAGGCGCACGCGGTAGTCGCCGGCCGGCAGCGTCACGGGATCGGTCGCGAGCAGGGTCTCGCGTGCGATGCGGACGTTCGGCAGGGCCTTTTCCGCAACCTGCTCGTATGCCGTCCGCGTCACGCGGAACGGATTCTTTGCGTCTTCTCGGAAGCGGCTGATCCGCTCGACCGTCAGTGTGAAGTCGGCCGTCCCGGTGAGATTTGTCTCGGACGCGACGGCGTTCGGGAGCATGAACGTGCCGCCGGGCGCGACGGTCACGGAAACGGGCGTCGGCTCGTCCGCCGGAAAGACGGAGTTGACGCACACGAAGTCAAACGGCATCCGCGCGCGGTAGGCCGCCTTGACCTCGTGGTTTTCGAGCGTCCGGCCGTAGAGGCGGAAGTCCGTCCACCCCGTGTCCGGCTCCGTCCGGCGCCCCTTTTCGGGCACGACCGCGACCACGGTGTCCATGAAGTTGCTCGCCATGTTCCACTGCGTGCGCTCGCCGGCGGTGAAGTAGTTCTCGAACGGCTGGCCGTTCATGAAGAAGCGGCACGTCCCGTCAGGACGCCACGTCACGGCCATGTGGAAGCTATCGCCCTCGCCCGTGCCCTCGATGCGGCGGCGGTAGCCCTGCCATGTGCCGTCCGCCGTCAGGACGTCGAACGAGGGGAAGGCGCCGCCGAGGTAGAGCCGCGCGACGGTCTTGCCGGCCTTGTCGTTGAACGCGAGCGGCGGGCCGCCGAACCAGCCCATGATCGCGCCCTGTTCGCGCGTGAACGTCCCTTCGGGCGTCTTCACGCCGTCCCAGCCGAGACGGGC
Source organism: uncultured Kiritimatiellota bacterium (assembly GCA_934635385.1). GTDB lineage: Bacteria > Verrucomicrobiota > Kiritimatiellia > RFP12 > UBA1067 > UBA1067. Next base: position 13,650 of record CAKTZI010000014.1, read on the forward strand.
GACCGCCACCTGCGGCCCTTCCGCCGCGCACACGGCCAGCGCCCACGCGCCAACCGCCAACCCCATCACCGTTTTCTTTGTCATTTTCCTTTTCTCCTTCATTTCAATTTCCTCTACATGTGTGGTCGTATCAATATTCCTTCTTCACCTTCACAAGCGCGTTGTCGCCCGGCAGGAAGAAGCTTTTCAGCTCATACGCCTTCAGTTCGACGTCACGCCCCTTCAGCAACGCGCCCGTCGAAAGGTCCTGACAGGCCACGCACTGGGAAAGCCCCTGCGGCGCGAACGCCAGCTTCGCCTTCACGCGCTCCCCCGCCGTGTTCGCAAGATAGAAGTACGTGCCGTCCTTCGCCTTGAACCGGCGGACGACGAGCGCCGCCACCTCCGACGGCACGTCCGCGAACGGGACCTGCGGCAGCGCGCAGTAGGCTTTCGCGAACTCGCGGACGACGTCTTCGCTGCCGAGCGAGCCGAGCGGCTGCTGCCCGGTGTAGACGGACTGCGCATCGCCATACGCGACCGCACGGACGAGTTCCTTCAGGAAGTGCCGTCCCCACGGCTTGATGTCGGCATCCTGGAAGAAGCAGTCGTAGGTCTTCGGATCCAGCGTGTTCACGCGCGTCTCGAAATAGGAGCCGTTGCAGATGACGGACGCCACGGCTCCCGACCGCGCACGGATCGTCTCCAGCGACCGCCGGTAGTTCGCCTCGCCCGACGGCAGCGTCGGGTAGCCCCTGAACAGCCGCCACCGCGCCTGCGTCACGCCCCGGCTGACGCCGAAGCCGAGATTCGGGATCTTCGCCAGCGCGTCGAAGTCGAGGCCGTTCTCGACATAGGCCTCCGCCGCGTCGGCGTCGTCCGCCTGTCCAAGCCCGATGATGAGCTTCAGGTCGGGGTTGGCCGTCCGCAGGAACGCCGCAAGCTCGGCGACGAAGGCCGTGACCTTGCCGGCCCGCCAGCGCAGCCAGGCGTCGCGGACGGCCGGCGTGTTCGTCGCCGTCAGGAAGTCATAGCGCGCACCGTAGCGCGATGCGCCCGCCGCACGTCCGCAGGTCTTCTTCGGCAGGCGCGTGCGCGTCTCGCGCACGAACTGCGCCATCGTCCAGTCCTCGTAGCCGAGCTTCAGCGAACGGAACGCGCCGAAGCTGCAGCGCAGCGGATACGACACCGCCATCACGCCGTTCGTCGCGTTTGCGCGGATGAGGCCGCCGACGTACTCGAAGAACCTCGCCCGCGCCCACGGGTGGATGAAGTTCGCCTGCTGCGCGCCGTTGACGTAGAGGTCGGGCGAACGTCCCTCGAAGTCATACGAGAGCGCGCCGCGCCGATCCATTTCCGTCTCGGACAGGTGAAACCACTGGGCCTGCGGCAGGCCGCCGAGCTGGATGGCCGCGTCAAATCCGATGCCGTTCGCGCCCAGCGTGCGGATCATGTGGCCGATCTCGCCCTCGCGGTACGGGAACATCCCGTTGCCCTCCGATCCCTCGACCGGGCCGTAGGTGTACGTGTAGCGCGCGATCGAGTAGTTCAGGGCGTTCTGCCCCGTGTACTTCAGGTAGCGCACAAGCTCCGGCAGGACGGCCGCCGTCGACGAGCCGACCGTATCGACGTTCAGGTTGTTGTAGAACGTCTGGTCTTCGTCCGAATGGCCGAAGCGGCGCGGCGCATACCCCTTCGGCGCGCGCACCGCCAGCACGGGCAGCGGCTCGACGAGCGCCGAGAGGCGCATCTGCGCCAGCGCCGCCGGAAAGTTCGCGATCATCGTCCGCGCCTCGAAGAGCATGTTCGTCGCCGCGAAGAACACGAGATACCGCTGCGTCTGCATCCGCCCCGTGTTCGGATACTCCGCCCCCGCCTGAATGCCGCCCTGCAGCCGGTCGCGGATGTTCGTGCCGTAGCCGTTCGTCGGCTTGTAGAGGTAGAGGCCCATCGAACGCGCCTTGTCGTCCGGCCAGTCGATCTCCAGCAGCAGCGGCTTGCCGACCCACTGGGGCGCGATGCCGACGATGCAGCTCAGGCGGTCGCCGTTGTTCGTCCCCGCCTCCAGGTACGTCCCGGCGGCGGACGTCGCCGTCCGCGCGTCGCCTTTCCGCAGCGGCATGTCCGACGGCTGCGCGAACGTCCGCGACCAGAGGCGCTCGCCCGTCTGCCACGCCGCGTCCGACGGCGGCACGTCGGCCCAGCGCCGCACGGGCGCCGCGCTGAAGGTCAGCGTCCGCTGATAGGGCGACGCGCCGCCGCGCCCCGGCACGGACACGCGCGCGACCAGCACGTAGTCGCCCGCCTCCGGCAGGACGAGCGGCCGGGTCGCGAGGTCGCGCGTCGCGTCCACGCGCAGGCCGGCGAGCCGCGTCACGCCGTTCGGGACGGGTTCCGTCCAGCGGCGCGTCACCTTGGCCGGATATTTCGGGTCCTTGCATTCGTGGCGGCAGCGGCGGACTTCCAGCTCGATGTCGGCCGCGCCCGTCACGTTCGTCGCCGCCTCGACGGGATTCGGCAGCGTGAACGTGCCGCCCGGCGCGATCTTCGCCGTCACGCGCACGGGCTCGCCGGACGGGAAGACGGACTCCTCGAAGACGAGGTCGAACGGCATGCGCGCACGGTAGGCGGACACGACCTCGTGGTTCGGCACTTCGCGCCGGTAGACGCGGAAGTCCTCGACCGCCGGCGCGGGCCGCCGGTTCGTCCCCGTCCTGAAGCGGACGGTGCGCGCCTGTTCGAGGTCGTTGCCGAACATCAGCCAGGAGAACCGCTCGCCGGCCGTGAAGCCGGTGTTGTAGGGCAGGCCGTTCACGAAGAAGCGCGCCTGCCCCGTCGGAAACCACGCGAAGGCCAGATGCACCCAGTCGCCGTCGCCGTTGGCGCGCGGCGTGCGCCGCACGAAGTCGAGCGCCTTGCCGCTCTCCGTGCGCACCTTGAACGTCGCCCACGGCACGGACAGCCCCGTCGAAAGCACGACGCCGTTCGTCGCGTCAAGGAAGTCGCAGACGTGTCCGATCACGTCCCGGCGCACCCAGTACATGACGGCGCCGGCCTCGCCGCTCAGCGGCGCGTCCAGGGCGTAGACGCGGTTCGTCGCGCGGTCTTCAGGCGTCGCGGACGGCACGGACAGCACCGGCCGATCCAGCGGTTTCCAGGTGGCCGTCGGCAGATCCGCAACCGTCACGTCCGAGATCTCGACGTCCTCGTTCCAGGAGTAGAAGGACACGTGCGAGAACGGCCCAAGCGCCTTCGGCTCCATCATGACGCGGCGACCGTCGATCGAGACGGCGAAGCCGTGTTCCGTGAAGTCGACTTCAATTCGGTAGGGATGCGGCGACGCGCTCGGCGCGGCGGTGAACTTCGGCTTCTGGTCCACGCCGAACGAGCGGAGAAGCAGCGTCCCGCGCGGCGAGGTGAAGTCGAGCCAGAACGACGTGCCGTCCGCCCGAAACGTCGCGGTGTTCCCGGCCGCATCGCGGCCCGAGATGCCCCAGTGATGGCCCGGCGCGCCGGGACGCGCCCCGTGCTGCCGTGCGACGAGCGAGAGGCGAAACCGCTTGCCCGTGCCGTCGGGCAGCCCCTTGAGGGGGCCGATGCCGCCGTACAGGCCCTTGGAGCGAACCGACCGCCCGTCCGCGCTGACGATCCAGGCCTTCTTGAGGTTCGGCCCGATGTCCACCGCCGTCCGAAAGTCAACGGCCCCGCCCGACGACGCAGACGTCACCGCGAAAAGAATTCCGCACAAGATTCTCATTTTCATTTCACGCATCTCTTTCTTCATCCTTCACACAAGCGGGTCATACCTCTTCCAGTCCGAGGCGATGGGCGCGCCCGGCGTTCCGAACGTGCTGTACGGCGTCACGACGGCGCGCGCCTGCCACCGGAACGGCACAAGCGACCGCGCAAACGCACAGCAATTCTCCGCGACATCCTGCGCCTCCGGCAGCAGCGCGCCGACCGAATAGATGCGCTTCTCCTGCGCGACGCGCACGACGTCCGCCGTCCTGACCTCCAGCCGCACGCCGAAGTCGAGCGCACGCGCCGCCGACGCCGAGCCGTGCAGCGGCGGAAACGTCACGTCCAGCCACGCGCCCTTCTCCGTCTTTCGCTCGGCGACGCGCGGACGCGCCTCCGCCGGGAAACGCGGCGGCGGACACACCGCGCGGCGGCTCTCGATCGCATAGGGCCTGCCGCGCGCGATCGGCCACGGCAGCACCCAGTCCGCGCCCAACGCCGCGCCCAGCCGGAAATCGCGACGCCGGATGACGACCTCATCGTCGTAGACTTCAACGACCATCCCCTGCTTCGGCAAGTCCGTGTCCACGCAGCCGACGGCCTCCCGGTCGCCCGACCAGCCGAAGTTGTCCCGCCCCGGCAGCGCGCCCGCCATCGCGCCGCTCGGACACGCGGACGTCCCGACGGACGTGAATGCGCCCTGCGCGATCGACCGCTCGTCCGTCAGCGTGAAATGCGAATGCCCCGAAAAGGCGATGCAGTTCGGGAACGACGCCAGCCACGGCGTCGCGAGGCCCGCGTCGTCCGTGCCCCAGCCCTCGATCACGCCGTCCGTCAGCCCCGCGTAGCACGTACCTTTCGGATGGTTGTGCTGGATGAAGAAGAACGGCTTCTCGCCGGCGAGTTCGTGCCCGTGCGCGCGGAAGAAGTCCGGCAAGGGGTCTTTCTCCTTCAGCATCCGGCTGTGCCAGTGGTTCAGGACGAACGTGTAGCCCTTGACCTCCTTCAGGACGACCGGCGCGAACGGCTCGCCGAACAGTTCCGGCCACATCTTCGCACGGTTGAAGACATAGCTCTCCGTCACCGTCGCGGGATCGGGCGTCGCGTTCACCTTCGGCCATTCGGGACGGTGGTAGAACCAGCCGTCGACGTCGTGGTTGCCCGTGATGAACAGACGTTCGACAGGCTCGCCATCCGACCGCCGCCCCTTCGGGAAGACCTCGTTCCAGACGTCCGCAACGACCTTCAGTTCGGCGAAGACCCCGTTGAAGCCGAGGTCGCCGGCGATGACGACGCCGTCCACCCGTTCGGCGTCAAACGTCCGCAAGGCCGCACGAAACCAGTTCGCCTTCTCGCGCGACGGCACGTGAATGTCGGAAATGACGCCCAGCTTCAGGCGCAGCGCCGCGCGGCGTGTCGCGCCCCGCAGGGAAAACGGCAGCGCGCCGACTGCGGCCAGCGCACCCAGTGAAAACGTCCGTCGTGTCATTTCGACCCCTCCTCCTTCACGTCAATCCGAAACCCGAAGACCGGCAGGCCGTCGTCCGCACGGCAGAAGTTCGGCGCCGGATGAAAGCTCGTGTAGGCGTACTGCACCGCCGTCGGCGCGGCGACCGTCGGCGACGAGACGCGCACCGTCGCGTCCGGCCGCAGTTCGGCCTCGGCCCAGAACCAGCGGCCCGCCGCGTCCTTCAGCGCCCACAGCCGCTCGCCGAACGCGCCGCCGCGCGCCGTCAGGCCCGCACCCGTGTCGCGGAACGAGACGATCGCCGCCGCGCCGTCCCGCACCGCCGCCTTCACGCGCGGCCCCGGCCGCTTCGCCGCATCCCCGTAGGCGACGCGCAGCGCCTCGTGCGCAAGCCGCACCCCGACGGTCTTCTTGTCCTTCGGATGAATGTCGGAATGCTCGCCGACATCAAACGTGCAGGCGACGCCCGTGTGCGGATAATCGAGGAAGTCGCTCTGCATCTGGCGGAACGCGGCGTAGCCGACGACCTTCCAGCCTTCCGTCTTCCAGTCGGCGTTCAGGTCGAACGACTGCCAGAAGTCGTCCGCCAGCGGATGCTCCGGATTGTGGCGGTAGTAGGACGAAAGCGCCGTCAGGCAGAACGGCAGCGCGGCGTCGCGCCACGCGGCGCGCCAACCGTCGATCAGCTCCTTCTGAAGCGCCCAGTAGCGTTCGGCATCGCCCGCGTCGGACTCGCCCTGATACCAGATGACGCCCTTCACGTTCAGTGCGGTCACGGGCGCGAGCATGGCGTTCCAGAACGCGCCGGACGCGGGCAGCCAGGACGCGATCGCGCTTCCGCCCCAGTTCGCGTGGACGAGGCCGATCGGCACGTTCCGTCCGTCTTCACGCAGGACGCGCCGCAGGCTGTCGGCAAAGTAGAACCCGACGGCGGACGTGTTCGCGACGGCCTCCGGCGTCGTAAGCGGACGCCACGCGGGCCGGCCCGAAAGTGTGCGGCACGGCCCTTCGGCGCACGCCGCGTTCGCGACGCGCAGAAGCCGGATGCCGTCGTCCCGATAGGTCGCCGCGATCTTGTCGCCGTCCTTCAGGCGCGTGTAGGGCCGCGCCGGATCCCAGACGGGGAACTCCATGTTGCTCTGTCCCGTCGCGAGCCACACGTCGCCGACGAGGATGTCGGCGAAGACGAACTGCGGGCCTCGGTTCGGCTGCGTCGCGAAGGTCATCGTGTACGGCCCGCCGGCCTTCTCGGCCGGGAACTCGGCGACCCACGTGCCGTCCGCGTCGGCTTTCGCCGTGACCTTGACGCCGTGGAAGGTGCCTTCGACATCCGCGCCCGCCGGCGCCGTGCCCGTCACGCGGATCGGCTTGCCGCGCTGCACGACCATGTGGCTGCCGTAGACGTTGCGCACCGTGAACGGAACGCCGCTTTTCCTCCGTGCCTCCGTCCCTCCGTGCGAGACCTCCCGCAGCCGCACGGGGCCGATCAGGCCGGACGGCAGGTAGGGGTGGCCCGCGTTCGGCCCCGCCAGCACCCAGCGGCCGAGCGACTTGCCGTTGCCGCGCGCCTCGTAGACGAGCGCATTGAGCCACGTCGTCGTCACGCGCACCGCCAGCTCGTTCCGTCCCGCCTTCACGGCCGACGCCGGAATCCGGCAGGCGTTCGGCGCCGTCCAGAGCGTCGCGACCGGCGTGCCGTTCACGGCGACTTCGGCCACCGTCTCGACGCGGCCAAGATCCAGGTTCAGCGCGCGCGGTTCGCGGCAGTCGAAGGTCGCCCGGTAGACGCACGTGCCCGAAAAGCCGCGCACCTCCTCCGGCACGTTCGGCAGTTCCGCGAGCGGCTTCAGCTCCTTCAGCGCGAACGGCTCGCACGTCACGCCGTGGCCGGACGGAAACGACACCGTCCACCCCGACAGCGCGACGGACGCCCCATCCGCCGCACGCGCCGCGTCCGCTTCGGCCGTTGTCGTCCCCCTGGGAGGCTTCACGTCACCGAATAGCACGAAGCACGACTCGTTTGCCGCGAGGCGCAACGCGACCGCCGTCCGCCCGCCGGCTTCGCGCGCCGCGACCGCGCGCACCGTCCCCGAGACGGGATCGTAGACACGCGGATTCCCCGTCGCGGCGAACGTCACGCGCCCGTCGAACGGCGTCTCCGCCTGTCGGGGACAGACGAAGAAGGCCGCGCCGTTCCCGACGGCGCGCTTCAGCCACAGGACGTCACCCTCGACCGTGCGGCCGACGGCTCGGCACGCGCCCGACAGTGCGTCCGCATCGCCGCGCACGATGCGCGCGCCCGCCCGCTCCAGTTCGGCCAGCCGCTTCGCCGTCGCGGGCAGAACCGTCACGCCGTCCGGCACGTAGACGAACCGCCAAGCGGCCCCCTCCGGCGTGACGAGCGTTCCGTCACGCACCGACAGCCGTTCCAGGAGGGCGTCCTGATTGAGCAGGTCAAAGGACAGCCCCTCCCGAAACGGGGCGGCCTCCCCCTCCGGTCGCGCGTCCAGGTCGTCGCCGAGATACCAGAGGAAGTCGCTCGCGGGTGCGCCCGCCTCCAGCAGCGCGTTGCAGCGCGTCAGGTAGGCGGAAAAGTGCCGCATCTGCGGCCACCACGTCTGCGTGCGCAGGAACGGCGAGCCGATGCCCTGCCCGAAACTGGTGCCGGGACGCCGCGCCGCGCCCTTCGCGTACGGATTGTGCGTGTAGGTGTGGAAGACGAGGTGCGTCACGCCGCGCGCGAGGTGTTCGTCGGCGATGCGCTTGAAGAGGCGGGGCGACTCGTTCCAGCTCAGCTCGAAGCTCGTGAACGCCTCTGCCGCGACGCGCCGCTTGCCGTACAGGTGCGCCGCCGAGACGCACGGACGCACCGGCTTGTTCTGCCAGCTGCCGACGTAGCCGTCGTCGCGGTGAGGCTGCCAGAACTCGCACATCGGCGTGTCGGCATACTTCCAGTAGCGCAGGATGTCGCCCGGCAGGACGTCCCCGAACGCCGTCTCGTACTGGCACGTGAGGCCGCGTTCCTTCGCCAGTTCCGTCATCCGCCGGTAGAAGTTGCGCTCGATCAGCGTCGAGACGGCGTCGCGCCAGTCGCGGAGGAAGTTCCGCGTCGCGTCGCCGCCGTCGATCACGTAGCCGAAGAGCGCGGGCAGGCGGCGGCGCACGTCGTAGCCCTTCAGCTCGCGGAAGTAGCCTTCCATCCGCCACGTCCAGTCAGGCCGCCACGCCTCCCAGCTGTCGAGCAGGATGCCGTCCATCCCGACGGACGCCAGCGGGCCGTCCAGCAGCCGCCCGACGTAGCCTTTGAAGTTCGCCTCGATGCCGCGCGGATCGAGCTTGTCGCACTCCCAGCCGGTCGCGCAGTCGGGTGCCGGGCCGTTCTCGAACCCCGAATTGACGTGACCGACGCGCAGCAGCGTCCAGTCGCCCGGCGGCAGCGCGCCCGTGAAGACGCCGTTGGCCGTCTCGGCCGTCACGTCCCGAATCGCGTCAAACGCAACGACGTCCCCGTCCGCGAACGTGTCCGCGCCGCGCACGAGCGCACGCAGGGAACGGCCCGAAAAGGCCTCCCAGTTGTCGAGACGCGCTCCCGCGTAGAAGCGCACGGAATCGAGATGCACGGGATGCGAACCCGAAAACGCGAGCCGAAGCCGCCGCGCCGAACAGGGACGGAGCGCGACGCTCTGCAGCCCTTCCGTCGGCAGGTACTCCTCCCAGTTGCCGCGCGGAATGTCGCGGTCGGCGACGGTCGCCCACGTGCCGTCCGCCCGTTCGGCGGACACGACCAGGTGCAGATCCGGCTCGCAGACCCACGCCTGCTGGGCCAGGCGGGCGACGGACGGCAGCACGAGCGTACGCACCGTGACGGGCCGCTCAAAGGCGAAGTCGAGCGTCTGGGGCTTCGCGGCCGGCGAGGGGTCGAGGATGCGCAACGCCGTCAGCGGATTGCGCGGCACGCATTCGCCGTCGGCGTCGCCCGCGACCGTCGGAAACGCAAGCACGACGACGTCCCGGTAGTCCCGCGCCTTCGGATGCGGCATTTCGGGACGCTTCAGCGTGACCGCGCGCGCCTGTCCGTCCGAGCGGACGTGCGTTGCCGCGCCGACGAGCCGTCGCTGGGCCGTCTCGTCCGTGATCCACGGCCCGCCCGCCATCGACCAGCCGGGACAGTTCTGCATCTTGAACGTGAGGCCGAGCCGACGGCATTCGCGCGCGGCGTGGGCCACGAGGTCATCCCATGCCGCGCTCAGGCAGGGGATCTGCCGGTTTTCCAGTCCCGGCCACGGCGTGACGCCCGAATGGCGTCCGCCGTGAAAGAACTGAATGCCCGAAATCCCCGCGTCCCTGATGGCCTCCAAGTCGGCCGTCAGCCCCTCTTTCGACGCATTCCCGCCAATGACATGAAACCATGTCTCGGGGCCTGTCCCCACGCTTTCGCCGGGGCCTGTCCCCACAAATCGAGGGGCCTGTCCCCACGCTTGGGGGGCCTGTCCCCAGGAAACAAGGGGGCCTGTCCCCACGAGGGCGACGGTCAAAAGCGTCAGAAAGCAACGTAATTTCACTCGAAATCCTCCAATTTCCATTCGTCATGCCACTTGATCTCTGGCTTTTCGCCCGAAAAGTCGATCGGCAGCCAGACGTAGCGGGCCTTGCGCGTTTCGGCCGCACCGCCGAAGCTCTTCCAGAACGCCTGGCAATCCGCGTCAGCCCCGCGTCCGCTCGTCGCCTTGTCGAAGGCGTTGCTGACGGTCGCATACGTGTTCGTGTCGTCCGGCAGCCAGCGGTCGCCAAGCGCGATGTAGAGGTCTTTCTTGTCCGGCACCTTGAAGACGGACGAGATCTGCGACCGAAACGACGTCTCCGACCGATCTGTCGGATGCAGGTCGCCCAAGTCCGTCCACGGGCCATGGAACGTGTCCGCCACCGCGACGCGGGACGGATTCGGCCAGTAGCCCGTCGTGCCCGACGTCACGAGATAGTGGAAGCCGTTCCGCCGGAAGTAGGCCGGCGCCTCACGCGTGAACGGCGGACGCTTCAGCGGAAAGTGCGTCGAATAGTAGCCCGTCACGTCCGTGTAGTCGTCCGTCAGGTCGGCGCAGACGAGTTCGCTGTGTACGCGCTCGAAGTAGTAGTACGCCTTGCCGTCGTCCGCCGTGACGAGGTCGAAGTCGCCGGCGCTCATGCCGCAGGGACGCAACCCGTCCCGCACCTTCCGCCACGGGCCGCGAATCGACGTGGCCGTGTAGACGGCCTCGACCTGCACGGCCGCGCGCGGCGGCTGCATGAGCTTCAGCCAGCAGACGAACGTCTGCGTCCGTTCGTTAAAGAGGATGTGCGGACGATCCATCATCGTCTTCGGGTTGAGCGGCGAAAGCGGATCGTCCGGCTCCGGCGGCAGGATCAGCCCCTCGTCCTTCCAGTTGTAGAGGTCGGTCGACGAGTAGGCACGCACCCCCCAATGCCAGACGCCGTTCTTGCCGTCCGTGCGCTCCTTGTTCTCGCCGTACCACCAGTAGCGGCCGTCAAGGCGAAGAATGGAGCCGCCGTGGGCGTGAATCGGCTTGCCCTCCGTGTCTAACCACGCCTGTCCGGGCCGGAAGGAGTGGTAGACAACGGGGGCCTGTCCCCGCGAAACTGGGGGCCTGTCCCCACAAGAACGGGGGCCTGTCCCCACGGATTGGGGGGCCTGTCCCCAGGAAACGAGGGGGCCTGTCCCCACGAGGGGGACAGACAAAAGCGCGAGAAATGATTTGATTTTCGGAAAAATCATTCTGATTACGTCTTTTGGCCGTTTACTTCAAGAGAATCAGGAGGCCGAGTTCCGCGTTCTCCAGACACTCGAAACACCCCATGTCCGGCAAGGCCGCCGCGTCTTCCGCGAGCGGCTTGCCGCCACGGCCGACGACGCGCGGATTCCCCGCGAGGTCGGTCGCGTCCGCCGTCATCCAGTCGAGCGCCTTGCCCGTGTCACGGCAGGGCGAGCGGCGCTTCAGCCGCCAGTCGCCCCGCTTCGGATCGACGAAGCGCGGCTTCTTGTCGATGGACTTCCCGTCCGCATCCCGCCCCAGCAGGTCAAACGGCGTACCGTCATCGAACTTCAGCGCGGACGCGCCCTGGACGCAGCTGTTCATGAGCGTCGCATACGTCGGCAGCGTCTCCGCCGAGATCGTCTTGAGCCAGCGGAAGTTGTCGTTGCCGCGCGAATTGGAGATGTCCCCGCCCTGATTGTACGCGACGATGCAGTTGGCCAGCGTGAACGCGGCCGTGGCGTTCAGGTAGACGCCGGGACAGCGGTTCGAGACGACGGTCACGTTCTCGAAGACGGAACCGTCGAGGTTCAGCGGCATCGCGTTGTCCGCATACAGGCAGTTGCGCAGACGCATGCCCGCGTAGACGGCAGACGTGCAGGCGTTGTTCGTGAAGACGCAGCTCTCCACGAGCGATTCCGCCGTGTTGCCGTCGCCGACGAGGCTGTCGGACGTGTTGTTGCGGAAGACGCAGCCCGTCACGCGCACGGGATTGCCGCCGTTCAGCAGCGCGCGGTGGCCGGAGCCGTTGCCGTCGAAGACGCAGTTCGCGAAGACCGAATACTTCGCCGCCTCGACCGCCGCCCCGCGACGCGCGCCCGACGGGGACGCTTCGGTCGACGTCGTCCAGTTCCCCTTGAAGAGGCTGTTTTCCGCCCAGACGCCGCACTGCGTCGCCGCCAGCGCACCGCCATTGGCGTTGCCGCCGGTCTGCACGGCCTCGTTCCCTTCAAATTCGCAATCGACGAACGCACACGCGCCCGAACGGTCTGTGGCGAAAGCCGACAGCGCGGCATCGGCCATCAGCGCGACGGCCCCGCCCTCGCCGGCCTTGCAGGCCACGAAGCGGCAGCGCGTGAACAGGGGCGCCCGGTTCGGCACGTTGATCTTCACGGAGACCGCACCGCCCCGTCCGCCGTTGCCATCCGCCGCCAGCGCACAGCAGTTCGTGAAGACGCAGTCGGAGAGGCCCGCCGGTCGGGTTGGTGATGTACACACCGCCGCCCTGATCCGTGACAAAGCCGTTGCGGATCGTCAGGCCGCAGAGTCCGCTTCCCGCGTTCGACAGCAGGAACACGCGATGCCCCGCCGTGCGGTCGTCCTCCGTCGCGCCGCCGTCGAGGATGACGCGATCCGGCGCCAACGCCCCGGCCTCGTCTTCGCCACGCACCGCGACGCCCGCCGGCACGGTGATCGTCGCGGCCGTCCTGTACACGCCGGGACGAATCCGCACGACGCTTCCCGCCGTCGCGGCGGACACGGCGGTCGCCACGTCGTTCGCCGCCGTCTCCCACGTGTCGTAGGGCGCGGTCGGCGTGTTGCCCGCCGTGCCTTCGGGACACACGAGAACCTGGCTCGTCGCGACGAGGAAGACCGTCTGGCTCTCGCCGTCCGTCTCGACCACGATGCGGTAGCTGCCGCTTCCCGTCTCCGCCGCGAACGCGAAATCGTCCGCCGAAACCGTCCGAACCGCCGTCGGAACCGTCAGCGCGGGGATGCGCCCGCCGTAGCTGCCGCTCACGCGGCTCTGCCCGTTGAACAGCTCAAGGCCGATCTGAATAGGCCTGTCGGACGACGCGCCGACGATCTGGCTGTCCGCGTCCAGCGCCAGCGTGCCGACCTGTCCGTTGCCGGGACGGTAGAGCGTCACGCCAGACTGATTGTTGACGATGCGCTCGTTGAAGCCGACGCCCAGCACGACCTTCGCGCCGCCCTGCAGCGTCGTCTTCTGCGGCGCGTTGCCGCCGACCTTCGTGATCAGCGTGCCGCCCTCCAGAACCTCCAGCGACGCACCCGCACCGAACGCGAAGTCCTCCGCGAGCCGCACCGTCGCGTTCGAGAGAACCTGCAGACCGCCGCAGGCGAGCGTCATCCCATGAAGCGTCGCGCCGCTCGCCGCCCCGGCGCGGTTGCCGAAGGAGATGACGCCCGGCCCGGTGACGGACGCCGAGAACGCGCGCTCGACCTTGCCCCAGTCGATCAGGCCGCCGCCCTCGCCGACGAAAACGCCGCGTCCGCCGGCATTGAAGGCGAACGGATGCCCCGAAACGACGCGCAAGCCGCCGCCGCGCCGCAGGACGACGGCATCGGCGCGCGCCGCATCCGCCTGGCCGAGGAAGTTCGTCGGCATGAGCTTCGTCGAATTCCACTCCGCCGAGAGCAGGACGTTCGTGCCATCGACCGTCAGCTGCCCCGCATAACCCGCGAACGTCGCATGGCTGTCGGTCAGCGTCCGAAACGCCGCCACGTCCGACGCGGCAGGCTCGCCGTCGTTGACGCGGAACAGGAGGCCGCGGTCAGCCGCGCCTGTGACGGCCAAGTCCAGCCGCCAGTTCAGCATCCCCGAAGTCTCGAACACGCCCCCCCCCCCCCCCCCCCTGGAGGGCGACGAGATAGTCCTTGCCCGCCGACGGCGCTTCGCCGTCCGACCAGTTCGTGCCCAGCACGAACGAATTCTGCCCGACCGCCGAACTCGTGTCCGCCGAGACGAGATGGACATACTCCTGTCCGTTAACCGTTGCGGCATTCGCCGCGCCCAACGAGACGCCTGCGCCCAACAGCGCAAGCCGACCGAGGTGTTTCATTTTTGTCGTATTCATTTGCAGCTTCCCTAGGATGAAGGTATTATATCATAAACTTTCCGAGCATTTCTTATCTTTTCCGCAAAAATTGCTTATATTTTACGAAGCCCAAAACGTCCACATAAAAACATGAAGGACGCCGCTAGACGTCGCTCGACAGGACTTCACAGCCCGTCTCGGTAATCAGCACGAGGTCTTCGATGCGCACGCCAAGATTGTCTTCGAGGTAAATGCCCGGCTCGATCGTCACGCACATCCCCGGCTTCAGCACCGTCTTGCTCTTCTTCGAGGCCGTCGGCGCCTCGTGGATCTCGTAGCCGACGCCATGTCCGAGGGAATGTCCGAAGCACTTGCCGAAGCCGCCCTTCGTGATGACGTCGCGAGCCACCTTGTCGAGCGCACGTCCCGTCATCCCCGGCTTCGCCGCCGCGATCGCCGCGCGGTTCGCCGCGCGGACGAGCGCATAGACCTTCCGGTAGAGCGGCGACGGACGCTTCGGCACGAGGTTGCGCGTGAGGTCGCTGCACACGCCGTCGAGCCGAACGCCCATGTCCACAAGCACGGGTTCGCGTCCGTCCCAGACCGTGCCGTCCGGCTCGTGGTGGCATTCCGCCGCGTTCTTGCCGACGCAGACGATCGTCGCGAACGCCTCGCCCTCGCCCCTCTCGACCATGAGCGTCTGGATGATACGCGCCATGTCACGCTCCGTCATGCCCGTCGCGAAACGCGCGGACGCGGCTTGCCAGATCTCGCAGGCGAGCCGTTCCGCCGCCCGGATCTTCGCGATTTCCTCCGGCGTCTTCACGGCGCGCAACGCCAGGAGGTCGTCCGCGATATCGACGAAGACGGCGCCGCGCGGCGCGAGCTTCTGGAACTTCAGGAACTGCGCATGCGGAATCGACGACTCGTAGCCGATGCGCGAACCGCGAATCTTCAGCCGCCGTAGGTCGCGGCAGGCGAGCTGCGGCGCGACGCGATGCACCATCGGGACGTAGCGGAAGTCGGTGGAGAGGGAGGTTCGGGAGGTTTGGGAGGTTCGGGAGGTTTGGGGCGTTCGGGAGGTTTGGAGGACAGCGTTGTCGCACACGACGCCCGTGAGGGCGCGGATGTTGGGCGGCGTGCAGACGAGTACGGCGTCCAGCCGCCGCCGCGTCGCAATCTTCTGAAGTTCGTCAAGTCTCATGCGCGCATTATACCATAACACCGCGCCCGGTCGGGCGGTGATGTCCCGCGTCTACCTTAAAACAGTCGTCTGCGGCCAGGCGAGCTTTTCGGACATCTTCAGCTTCCTGTCGCCGAAGACGTGCTCGGCGGCGAACGCCGAGACCTCGACGGAATCGGTCTTCTTGCCGCCGACGCGCAGCTCGTTCTGAAGCCGCAGCGACTTCGCGATGTAGAGGGCGAAGCCGCAGAGCGCGCTCACGACCAGCGCAAGCGCGAACAGCCCGACGGCCAGCTCGATCAGGGCCTGTCCCCGGCGCGGCGGCGCGAGACGTTCAGTGCCCATGCGGCGTGCCTCCCCGTCCGCCGCCGCCCCCGGTGGGACGCAGGCAGCTCGACGCATGGTACATGAGCCACGTGCGGCCCTGCTCGCGGACGCTCGGCCTTTCCCAGTCGACGAGCTGCCGACAATAGTAGCAGCCCTTCAGAACATCCGGCCCGTTCTGGAAATACGCCGGCAGGTCTTCGCGCAGATGGCGCATCCAGTCGGGATCGGCGGTCGAGAGATCCTTGCCGCCGACGGCGTCGATCGGCACGAGGCGCACGGCCTCGAACGCGGACGTGACAAAACCCTTCAGCGCCGTCACGACGCCCACGCCGCCGTCCGCGTCCGCGACCGTGCCAAACGGCTTTGCCGCCGCCGCCCACTTCGCCACGCGGTCTTCGCCCGATTCGAGCAGGTTCGGAATGTCGCCCAACACGCGACAGATCGCCGCCGCCCCGCGCACGTCGTATTCGGGCTTGACCGGGCCGACGACAGGAAAGCGGTCTTCGCCGTCGGGATCGATCTCGTACCACCGCCGCCACGTGCCCGCGTCCGTCGTGTCGTAGAAGAACCACACCTGGTTCTGGTTCGTGATGAGGCTCGACTGCGCGAGATCGTCAAGCGAGGCGTCCGCGAGACGGCAGACGAGTTCCGTGCCGAGCAGATCGACCGCGCTTCCCGTGCGCGGCACGAGATGCAGCGAATAGACCTCGCTGTTCGCGCACCGCTGACGTCGCCGGGAATCGTCCGCGCTGGGCAACGGCCCCCAGTCGCCGAAGCCCGAATAGCTGTCCAGCACGCCGGGCGCGTAGAAGTGAAACCAGCACCAGTTGCGTCCGGCGACGGCATGGTAGAACTGCTGATTGAGCAGAAGGTGTCCGCCGGCGGCATCCATGAACTCGATGTTGTCCGGCCCGGCGTAGAGCGGCGCGCCGATCTCGATTTCGAGAGCCTGCGCGTATTCCTCCCACGCGCCCTCCCACGGCGCGGGATAGGCCTCCGGCGTCGTCACGTAGGCCGTGCGGATGTCGATGACGTGCTGTTCCAGAATCTCGCGCATCTCGTCGCTCGGCTCCGCCCCGTTCGCCTGCGCGGCCGCGTTGCCAATCGAGATGCCGCGCAAGGGGCCGAGAAAGCAGAGGCGCGCCTGCGCCTCCGAAATGCGCATACA
Source organism: uncultured Kiritimatiellota bacterium (assembly GCA_934635385.1). GTDB lineage: Bacteria > Verrucomicrobiota > Kiritimatiellia > RFP12 > UBA1067 > UBA1067. The sequence goes on from CAKTZI010000014.1 coordinate 30,100, forward strand.
TTCCTCTTCGTCGTCCGCGAGCGCGGCCTTCAGGTGGTCAACGTTGAGCGCGCCGATCCGGTTCAGCAGATCGGCCTGGTGGCGCGCGACGGCGAGCGCCGCCGCGTCGCCCGCGTTCATCGTGCGGTTCCTGGCCGTGACCGCGAGATACGCGCCCACGTTCAGGAGCGTGAGGAACGTGATCGCGACCAGCACGAGCACGAGATAGAGCGCGACCTGTCCGCGTTGTGCCTTCATCGTCCCGCGTCGTTGAGATAGAGCGTGTGGTTCGCCTCGATGCCGGCCGCGCCGGAGAGGTCGAACGTCCATGTGCCGTCGAAGAGGTCGAAGCCGAGCGAGACCGTCGCGTCCGTGCCGTCGCCGGGATCGACCTTCAGTCCGCCCCAGCGCTCGTAGTCGAGGATGCCGCGCGCCTCCGGCTCGTGTTCGGACGCGAGGTATTCGGGGACGCGCCCGTATTCCATGCCGACGTCGAAGTCCGCGCCCTCCGGCCACGTGCGCCGTCCCGCGATGGGGATGACGGCGACGCGCGCGGCCTTGCGGCACATGTAGTCGTTGAAGCCGACGGCGCGGGCGCGCGCGACGCGCATCGCCGCGTGTTCTAGCAGGATCTTGCCCGTCAGCAGGTAGGACAGCTTGAAGAGCGTCAAAAAGGCAAACGAGATGATCAAGACGGCCAGCACCGTCTCGACCATCGCCTGCCCTCGGCGCATCCGCCGCACGTGACGTCACTCCCCAAGGGAGCGAATCGAGTCCGAGCTGATCGAGTCCGCCGCCGACTTCGCCTTCGAGCCTTCCTCGGAGGAGAGCGCGTCCGTCGCCCCGGCGGCCTTCTTGCCAATCGCGCGGCTCAGGTAGGTGAAGACGGCGATGAGGGACACCGCGATCAGCGCGACGATGATGATGTACTCGACCATCGTCTGACCTTTTCTCAACGTTTTCATCATGTTCATGACTTTCCTCCTTTTTAGGGGTATTCGCTTGAAACGAGTCTTTCCGTGCGAACGCCGAAGCCGACCGAACCCGAGACGAGGAATCCCAAGACGGACACCACGACGACGAGGCCCGCGAGCGCGAGCACGTATTCGAGAAGAGCCTGACCTTTCCGCATGGACACGTCTCCCGAACACACGCCCAACGCCTTACGCCTCCAGCTCCTTCCGGAGCCTTGCGACGAATTCGGGAAGCTTCATCGCGCCGAGGTCTCCGTCCGCACGCGAGCGCACGGAGATCTGCTCCGCCGCCTCGTCGCGCGGCCCGACCACGACCTGGTACGGCACCTTCATGAGCGCCGCCTCGCGGATCTTCGCGCCGAGCTTCTCGGCGGAGGCATCGACCTCGACGCGGAAGTCCGCCGCGCGCAGGGCCGACTGGATCTTCTTCGCGTAGGCCATCGCCTTGTCGGAGATCGGCAGGATGCGCACCTGCTCCGGCGCGAGCCAGAGCGGGAACGCGCCCGCGTAATGCTCGATCAGGATGCCGAAGAAGCGCTCGATCGAGCCGAGGAGCGCGCGGTGCACCATGTAGGGCTGATGCTCCTTGCCGTCGTCGCCGACGTAGGTGAGGTTGAAGCGCTCCGGCAGGTTGAAGTCGAACTGGACGGTGCCGAGCTGCCACGGGCGGCCGAGCGCGTCCTTGATCTTCATGTCGATCTTCGGGCCGTAGAACGCGCCGCCGCCCTCGTCGACCTCGTAGCTCATCCCCTCCTGGTCGAGCGCATCGCGCAGGGACTGCGTCGCCTGCTCCCAGCGCGCGGGGTCGCCGACGGCCTTCGCGGGCTTCGTCGAGAGGTACGCCTGGATGTCGTGGAAGCCGAACTTGCCGAGCATCTTCTTCGCGAACTCGACCGTGTCCTTGATCTCCTGCACGATCTGGTCGGGCGTGCAGAAGATGTGCGCATCGTCCTGCGTGAAGCCGCGCACGCGGAAGAGCCCGTGGCGCACGCCGTCCTTCTCGTAGCGGTAGACCGTGCCGAGCTCGGCGTAGCGGAGCGGGAGGTCGCGGTAGCTGCGCTTCTCGAACTGGTAGCACTGGATGTGGAACGGGCAGTTCATGGGCTTCACGTAGTAGTCCTGCACGTAGGCGTCCTTGCCCTCGCCCTCCTGCACGTGCATGACCGGGAACATGCCCTCCTTGTAGAAGCCGAGGTGGCCCGACGTCTCCCAGAGGTTCGACTTGCCGACGTGCGGCGTGTAGACGATCTCGTAGCCCGCCTCGTAGTGCTTCCGCCGCCAGTACTCCTCGATCGCGACGCGGACGCGCGCCCCGCGCGGCAGCCAGTGGGCGAGGCCGGGGCCGACCTGCTCGGTGATCGTGAAGAGCTTGAGCTGCTTGCCGAGGACGCGGTGGTCGCGCCTCTTCGCCTCCTCTGCGCGGGCGAGGATCTCGTCCAGCTCCTTCTGGTCCTTCGCGACGATGCCGTAGACGCGCTGGAGCATCTTGTTCTTCTCGTCGCCGCGATAGTAGCTGCCGGCAATCTTCGTGAGCTTGACGACGCCGATTTCGCGCGCGTGCTCGACGTGCGGCCCGCGGCACATCTCGACGTAGTCGCCGACCGTGTAGGTCGAGATCGGCCCGCCGTCGGCGATGACGTCCTGCAGGCGCTCCAGCTTGTACTTCTGGCCCGCGAGTAGAGCCTTCGCCTCGTCGGCCGTGACCTCCTTCTTCACGAACGGCTCGTCAAGCGCGATGAGGCGCGCGATCTCGGCCTCGATCTTCGGAAAGTCCTCCGGCGTGATGCGGTGGGGAAGGTCGAAGTCGTAGTAGAAGCCGTCGTCCGTCGCCGGCCCGATGTCGACCTGCACGTCGTCGAAAAGGTTCATGACCGCACGCGCCATCATGTGCGCGGCGGAATGCCGTCTCTGCTGCTCGCTGATCTCTGCCATGTTTTCTCCTTGGAAAGTCTCCGTATTATACCATATTTACCCTTTCGCGGCCCACGCGAACCACTGGTCGGGATAGGCGGCGACAAGATCCTTCAGCGCCGCGTCGTAGGCGTTCGCCATCGCCTTCGTCCCGTCCGGCAGGCGGCGCACGATTGCGCGGTAGCCGCGTCCCGTCCAGACGCAGGCGACGAAGTAGGCCGGATGCCCCAGCGCGTGCGCAAAGCGGAACGCGCCGCGCCCCCGGTCGCCCGCCATCACGAGGCAGTCGCCGCGATCCAGCGCCTCGCCCGCGAAAAAGGCCGTCGCCATCCCGATTTCCGAAATCGGATGGATCACGACCTTCGTCCGGTTCGCGTGGCGCAGGTAGAACCGGTTGAAGACGCCCGTCCGGTCGAAGTCCATCCAGGCGTGGAACGTGAACGCGCAGCCTTCAAGCGCCGCGAGCGCCTCCACCGTGCCGCAGTGGGACGACAGCACGAACACGCCCCGCCCCGCCTGCACGTCCGCCACGAACGCCGCCGCGTCCGACGAGCCGTCCGTCTCGACGCGCGGCAGGTCGCGACCGTCGGCCATGACGACGAGCTTGTCCGCGAGCGACCGCGTGAAGTGAACGAGCTTGCGCGCGCCTGTCGCTCGGCGGACTTTCCGCGAGAACGTCCACGCGCACAGGCCGACGGCCGCCGCGAAGAGATGCAGGGCCTTCAGCCCGAAGAGGCGATAGAGCCACCAAAGGATCTCCAGACCAAGCGGCGTCGCGGCGAACTCGGATGAGGGATGAGGGATGGGGGATGAGGGATGAGAGGTGAGGGGGGAGGGGAGGCGGATGGTTGCGAGCGCGACGGCGAATCCAACCGGGAGCCCGACGCCGAGAACGAAGCCGAAGCCCTGCACGACCGGAAACGAGACGAAGGAAAGCGCGCCGAACCCCGCAAGGCTCGTGAGGAGCGAACAGAGGGCCGGCTTCAGCGCCGCGCGCCCGCCATTGTGCAGGAACACCGTGTAGTCGACGCTCATGCCCGCGAGGAGGAAGCACGCGAGCAGGTGAAAGAGGTTCGCCTTTTCGCCCAGAAGGCCGAGCAGTCCCGCCACGGCGGCCATCGCGCAGACAGACGGCACGAACATCTCAAGCGCCCGGCGACGGCAGAAGACGGCAAGCGCGGCGAGCATCAGCGCGAGCGCGAAGCCGAGCCGCACCAGCGTCTCGTTAGTCCAGCGGGCGAGGACGGCTCCGAGGACGGCGCGCGGCTGAAGGAAGCGGACGCCCGTCGGCAGGGGTTCCGCCGGACGCGGCACGGACGCGAGCGCGTAGTCCGCCGTCGGGCCGGGCGGTGCCGGACGCGGCGTCTCGGACAGCCCCAGTTTCTGCTTCTGGCGTTCGCCCTGCTCGGCCATCAGCTTGTCGACGTTCGCGGCAATCGTCGCACGGTCAAAGACAAGGAAGCCGCGATCCGCTTCGGACGAACCGCTCAGTTCCGCAAAGCGCCGTTCCGCCGCCGCGAGTTCCGTCGGCGGACGGTACAGGGCCGTCAGGTCGGTTCCGAAACGGACGCGCAACAGCCCGACGACCTCCAGCACGGCGACAAGGCAGAACCCCACGCGCGCCACCCAACGGAACCCTCCGTGTCTCCGTGCCTCCGTGTGAACCAAACCGGCCTGCTCCATCCTTCGCGTCGGATACCCACAGACGACATACGCGAGCGCGGCGGCGAGCCCCACGCCGAGAAAGACCGCCGACTGCCGCAGGACGGGCAGCGACGAGACCATCAGCGGCACAAGGCTGATTTCCGTCGTGAGCCACGAGACGACGAGGTTGCGCGTCACGTCGGCGCGGCGCGCATCCGCGAGGAGCCAATGGAACGAGTAGTCGATGACGAGCCCCATCACCGTCGTGCCGAAGACGACCGTCATCAGGTGAATCTCGGAGAAGAGCGCCAGCAGCGCCGCCGTTCCGGCGAGCGCGGCGACCGCCAGCGACGCGGCGAGGAGCGGAATCCAGCGGACGCTCCGAAACGCGAAGACCGACAGGAGCACGATGAAAACGAACGAGAAGACGCTGAGCGCATTGATCTCCCGCTTGCAGTTCCCCGCCGTCACGGCCGTGTGCAGAGGTACGCCACATGCCACGACCTGCACGGACGGGAACTGTGCGCGCACCGCCGCAACCGCCGCGTCCAGCTCGGCGCGAAAGGCGATGAGCGCATCGGCGTCCGCCGCGATCTCCGGGCGCAGGCGAAGCGGCAGGACAACCGTCTCGGCACCGTCCGCGCCGCGCGCGACGAGCTGTCCGTCCCGGAGGTTCCAGTTCGCACGCGCCGTCATCTGCGCGCGCACGAAACCGTCCGCAAGCGCAAACGGATCGTCCGCAACCGGGAAGAGCGGCGGCACCGGCGAAGCGTAGTATCTCTTCAGCGCGTTGCGGGCGAGGCGCGCACGGCCCTCCGCCGTCTCCAGGAGGCGCACGTCGTCGAGCGACGCAAGCCCATAGCGATCGGACGCGAGCGCGGCAAAGGGGTTCTCGTCCGCGTCCGCCACCAGCGTGTCCGCCGGCAGCTGCGCCCGAAGCGCGCGCGCCGCACGCGCCGACACCGCCGGATCGTCGTCTGCCGACCAGACGAGCACCGGCACGAGGTCGGCGGACGCCGTGCGCACGGACGCGGGTATCGCCTCCACGCCATCCCCGACGAGATCGTCCAGCGACGTGCGCAAGGCAATCGGTCGCACGGCGAACAGCGCCGCCGCCAGTGCCCCCAACGCCCACGGCGCACCCCACAGGACGGCGCGCCGCCGTACCGACGGACGCCTCTCGGATTTGCTCTCGGACTGTCGTTGCATCCGTCTTTACTTGCCAAGCGGCTTCATGTAGAGGAGGCAGTGCGAAATCGTCCAGGCCCAGTCCATCGGCATGCGCTTGAGCTCGTGTCCCGCCCCCCAGCTGTCCGTGTAGAGGATCTCGCGCTTCCTGTCGTTATAGCCGATGATGAGCCGCATGTGGCCACCGGAACCCTGCGGGTTGTCCGGCTCCGGGTAGATGCCGAGCGTCACGCCCCAGAAGAGCGGAATGCCCTTCGCGACCTGGTCGCGGATGTCCTTCTGGAATTTCGTGTACTTCGCCTTCTGCACGCCGTTCACGCGCATTTCCTTGCGCACCTCGACGTCCATCGCCGCATCGACCGCGCGGGAGCTGTAGTAGGTCACGTTCCCCTCGCGGCGGATGTAGACGTCGTCGGTGATCGCGGGCTTCTTGAGCTTCTTCGCCGCCTTGTTGTAGGCCCGCACCTCGTCGCCGAGGCCGGCGATGCGTTCCGCCGCGCTCTTCTCGAAGTCGCCATAGCAGACGACCGTGCCGAGCCTGTACTTGCGTCCGATCGCCTCGACGGACTGCTTCATCGCGCGCGTGGTCGTCCCCGACTCGGCGGTCGTGCCGGCGGCCGTCGCGAGCTCGTGCTCATCGACGTCGACGCCGTAGTAGCGCAGCACGCGCTCGGCCGTCGCGACGGAACAGTAGCCCTTCCGCCCCTGATCGACCATCGGCAGGTTGTCGATGAAGACGTCGCCGCGCGGATCGCGGATGACGTTGTCCGCAATCTTCTTCGCGCCCGCCGCCTTCTTCGCCGCGCGCCCCGCACCGCCGCCGCCCGCCGCGAGGCGCGACGGCCCGTCCACGGACAGGCGGATGAACCCCGGCACGAACGTCTCGGCGTCCTTTCCCTGCTGCACGTAGTTCCAGACGAGCGTCGCCTGTGTCGGAATCGCCGTCTTCGGCCACGTCTGCGCCTTCTGCACCGTCGCCGTGTCCCTGCGGACGCCGTCATCCGTCGCCGCCGGAGGCTTGCCCTTCACCGTCAGCCGACTGCGCACCGTCTTGAGCGCGGCGAAGAACTCGGCACGCGTCATCGTCTTCTCGACGCGCTCCAGCCGACGGAACTTCCTGCCGTCGACGCCGACGAACTCGCGCACCGTCTCCGTTCCGCCGCCACCGTACAGCGTCAGCTCGACGCGGGCGATGCCGCCGCCGTCCGCAAAGGCGATGCGCGACTCGTAGACGGGCAGCCCGAAGCAGGCCACGCCGCCGTCAAGGCGCGAATCGGCCCCCTCGCGCTGGTCGGAGGTGAACTGGAAGCCGTCGTCCACGTGCTGGCGCACGAAGAGAACAGGGTCGCTCCGCCAGAACGCCTCGCGCGACAGGTCATCGCCGATCTCATACGCCGCCGATGCCGCGCCGACGCACAGCACCGCCACAGACGCCAGAACGCTCGCAAATTTCGTTTTCATGACGCCTATTATAGCAAACTTCGGCAAACGGCGTCGTCACCAGACATGGCAGACACAGGGTGGGACCGCCGGGAATCGAACCCGGAACCTACGGTTTAGGAAACCGTCGCTCTGTCCAGTTGAGCTACGATCCCACGTATTTTCTCGTGTTTTTGAAGTGTTTGTGAAATTGTTGTGAAACTTGTGGAAATTCACAAAGATTTTCAATCGCTTCGACGGATAGTATATCATGTTGATAAGCGTGAAGTCAATCAGGCCACAAGCCACACAGCGGGCGCCCCAGCGCTCTCGCTGCTGCCTTGAAGGGGAAATTCGTCCACCCCACAATCACGACGACTTCATGCGTCGAGGCTCGTGTGGTCGTCCCACTCGCCGAGGACGTGCACGGCGAGCAGGCTCACGTCGGCGCGGTCGAAGAAGTACGTGTCCCCTCCGGGGACGGTGGGCCGGCTCCAGCCGCACCTCCCCAGGATCGCGACGAGGCTGTCCTTCGTGTCGAAGTTCCCGGACGCCTCCAGCCTGAACGCGCCGTCCGAGCCCGTCAGCGTCACGGGCATCCACACGTTCTTCTGCCAGGACTGGTAGTCGTCGCCGCTTGACTGGCCCCACAGGACGCGGAGGACCGCGACGGCCGACGCGCCCCGCACGTGCCGCGCCTTGAACTCCGCGAACGCGAAGTCCGGCTTCGGCACGGCATAGGCCGTCCCCGACTGCCACTTCCGCTCGCCGCTCTCGTCGTAGCGGCTCCACTTGTCCGTGACCGAGCACCAGACGAGGTGCGTGTTCTCGGGGACGCCGTCGCCGTCGGTCGCGCAGATCATGGTGTCGGCCGGATAGCCCTCCATGGGGCTTCCGTCGCCCATGACCCCGTACCGGACGGAATTGTGGGTGACGGTGCCGAGGTAGGCGTACTTCAGGGCGGCGACCGTCATGAAGTAGGCGTACAGGAGCCCCTTGTCGAGCGCGCTTCCGGCCTTCAGGGCACCGTAGTCCCCGTAGGGCCGCAGGGCGTCCGGCAGTCCGCCGAGGCCGTAGGCCGAACGGAAGTCGTCGGAGGAAGGGCTCTCGACGCCCGTGGCGACGACGAAGACCTTCGCCTCGAACGACAGCCCGTTCGTGCAGTTGTCGCAGACGCCGCCGATGAGGTCGGCAATCCCATTCTCGGCGTTAGGGCCATGGCGTCCACCGAAGTTCTGCGCGCAGATCTTCCGGCTGAACGTGTTCTTCTTGACTGTCGTTCCGGCAATGGTTTGCTTCTCCCTGGACCACGTCTTGGACGACGTGTCATACACCCAGTGGTAGTAGTGCGACTCGACGAGCCAGTTGCGCCCCGACCGCTGCATGACGGCCTCCATCAGGAACGCGACGTCCTCGCCGCGCAGGATCTTCTGCCGCGGGATCGCGTTGCCGTCCTTGTCCTTCTTGCCCGTGTCGCCCGTGCGCAGCGGCATGATCCCGCCGTCGATGACGATGCGGTCGAGGTCGCCGTGCGGGTGCGCCTCGTCGACGTCCGCGCCGGTCACGTACTCGTACTCTTCGGCTGAGCTGATCATTTGTAGTAGACGTCCACGGCGATCTCGCCCGTGGCGTTCCCTTCGTCGTCCTTCTTCTCCGTGAAGACGATGTTCGTGTCGCTGCCCGCGACGTAGGTCTTCGCGTCCGATCCGCCGCCCGGCACCGTGATCGCCCCCGCGTGGAACTGCCTGAAGTTCGGGCCGGCGAGCGTGAAGAGCTTCACGCTGCACACCTTCTCGTAGCCGTCGTCCGCGTTCGCGTCGGTGTTCTCGATCTTCGCGATGTACGTTTCGCCCTTCTTCTGCTTTAGGACGTTGCAGTAGTACGTCCCGTTCCCGACGCTTTCCGGCAGGCCGCAGACGATCGTGCCGTTCGGCCCGAAGACCTGCGGTTCGACCATCTTCAGCGTCTTGTCGCTCTCGTCGTAGTAGACGCTGAAGCTCGACAGGCGCGGCGCGGCGACCATCGTATGTGCGTCCGCGCCGCCACCACCTCCTCCTCCGCCGCCCTCGTCCTGCGCCGCCGCCACGGCCTCGGCCGTGACGACCGCCGCGCCAAGATTCGTCCCAACCTGGATCGTCCCGCCCGCGTTCCCGTGAATCTCCTCGAATATGTCCTTCGCCATGTACTCTCCTTTCGCCCTGCCTCAGTTCTGGAGCGTCCACGCGCCGAGGGTCGGCGCGCCGACGCCATACGTCCGAGGCGGCAGGTGAAGCCCCTCGACGGACTTGTTGTTTGCCTTGTCGCTCGCCTCGGCGCCCCCGTTGCCAGACCCGTTGTAGGCCCGCGTGGGCAGCGTGATGATGCGCTGATACGTCCGCCCCAGCGAATCGACCTTGTACTGGTACAGGCTCGCCGAGCCCGCCACGCTGCCGCCGTCCGACGAGGCCGCGTCCCTCGTCCACCCGGTGAGGGTCGAGTAGGAGAGGCAGCCGTCGTAGCGACCGAACTTGTTGATGCGCGCGTTCACGCTGCAGTCCGTCCCCGACGGCGGCTTCGGAACCGTCGTCAGGTTGCAGAAGATGCGGATCCCGAGCTTGTACGTGGACGTGCCGCTCGGCGTCTTCACCTCGGACGTCCACTCGATCCAGTCCGAATCGACCGGCTTCGGCGTGTAGGTCGTCACGGCGGTCGTCGCCGCGCCGTTGTCGTCCGGCGTCGCGGATGTCTCGCCGTAGTTGCCGCTGACGGTCTTCTCCGTCTCCGTGTCGTGCCGCGTCACCGTCGTCGAGGCAATCTCCGTCGCCCACTTCGTCTCGTGCTTCGCGGTGGCGGGCGTGTACGTCTCGACCGTCTCGTTCGTCGTGAACGAGCCGTGCCCGTTCGGCGTCGCGGAGACGCGCTTGACGACGTTCTGCGCGCCCGCGCCAGGCGACGGGACCTGCACCTGGTTGATGCCGGCCTTCGTCGTGACCGCCGCGTTCGCCGACCCGGCGGACATCACGCCCGTCGTCTTCGGGTTGTGCGTCTCCGTCACCGTCTCGACGTCCACGGTGCCGTTCTCCTGCACGCGCGCCGTCCGCCGCCGGACGACGTTCGGGGACACCGTGACGTGCGTCGTGAGCGCGGCGGACGCCACTGCGGACGACGCCGTGGCGTTCCTGACCTCCGTGTCCGCGTGCGTGACGCCGCCCGACGTCTCGCACGACGCGGCGATCTTCCCCGCCGCCTCCGCCCCCGCCCGCGTGACGCGGTTGTTGTAGAGCCCGCCGGGCGTCTTCTCGACCTGCACCTCGTCGCCGATCGCCAGGCCGTCCGTCGAGGCGGCGTCCGCCTGGTTGCGGTCGAGCGTCGTCACGGACGTGCCGCGCAGCGTCTTCCGCGCCGTCACGACAGCGGACGCGACGCCCTGCTCCTCCGCCGTCTGCTCGGTCACGCGGTATGCGCCGTCCTCCGTGCGCGCGACCGTCTTCTCGACCGTCACGCCGCCCCCTGCCTCGGAAACGTGGTCGAAGTCCGGCTTCTCCGTCTGCACGTCCACCGTCGCGTGGGCATGCTCGAAGAGCGTCTTGCGGCACGTCTCGGACACCCGCGTGACGGCGTTGCGCACGAGCTTCACGATCGTCTGCGTCCACCGTCCGCCGTCCGTCTTCACGTTCTCGACGCTCTCCCCGACGTCGAGGCCCGACGTCTTCGCCCTTGACGCCATGCTGCGGTTCACCGTGCGCGTCGTCGTCCCCGTCAATGAGACGCTGACGGCCTCGGACGCGCCCTCGACGGCCTTCTCCGTGACCGTCTCGTTCTGGACGTCGCTCGTGCAGTCGGCGTTCTTCGAGACGCGCCGCCGCACCATCGTGCCGTTTGAGACGCCCGCCGCCTTGCCGGTCGCGGCAACCTTGTCCGCCTTGACGCCGAGATGCTGCGCGTCCTTCGTCGTCGCGAACGCCGTCTCGGACGAGACGTACTCGGCGACGTCCTGCTGGACGCGCTCGCGCCTCTCGATGACGCAGCTGAAGAGCCCCGTCTCGCGGTCGCGCGTCACGCCCTGCAGCGCATACGCCACGCCGCTCGCCGACGCCGAGACGGACGGCAGGGCCTCCACGTCCCAGTAGAACGTGTGGCTCACCTTGTACTGGCAGCCGTTCTCGACGAGATACGGGCCGTCGCCGGCCTTGGCGTCCGCCGGCGCCAGGAAGAGGATCTGGTAGATGCGGACTTTCGTCGACTCGGTGTTGCCCCACCGTTCGCCGGGCATCGTCTGGTACCAGGCGTCCTTCGCCTTCCAGCCCGTGCCGAGGTCGACGGTGCGGTTCATGAGCGAGATGCCCCCGTCGCCGATCTCCTGATCCTTCAGGAACTCGATGACGAGACGCATCTCGTCCGGCTGGAGGCTCGCCGCCTCGCAGAACCGCGTCAGCGTCCGCGTGGCGTAGCGGAAGCGGTAGTTGTGCCCTTCCGCCGGCTGCCACAGCCAGCCGTTGACGATCGCGGCGGCGGCGGCCCTCTCTGTCTCGTTCAGCGCCATGTCACGTCCCCTTCCCCTTCAGCGGAACCGCCCGGTGCGGATGCGGGTCTCGCCGTTGCCCTCGTGATGCCGCGCGCACAGCTCGTCGAACTCCTTGTCGGCGGCGGCGCGCGTCTGGTACTTGCCCTGGTCTTCCGTGAGCAGGTCGACGGACGCCAGGCGCGTCAGGTAGCCCTCGAACGCATCCGGGATCCGCAGCGGAAACCAGTTGCGCTCGTCCTCGGCGGGGGACTTGCCGCCCGCCGCGACGTCCGCCGCGCACTGGTAGCAGTCCTTCGTCTGCGTGAGGTAGGCGACGTCGCCCGCCTCGTAGGCCGCCGTCTGCGACCACTCGACGAAGCTCACGTTCGGGTGCTTCGGCACGAACCTGACGTAGACGCCCGTCGGCGCGGGCGCCTGGAGGATCACGCCCAGCTCGTTCATGCCGGCGACCTTCAGCGGCGTCGCCGTCGGGTTCAGCTTCGGATCGGCCTCGTAGGCGAAGCGCGTGAAGTCCACCGACGCGCCGTCCATCGCGACCGGCTCCCACGGCTGGTCGAAGGCGACGAACGCCACGACCTCGGCCATGTCCAGCCGCCGCCAGCCGCTTCCGTCGTCGGACGGCACGCCCGTGCCCGCCTCGGCCTCCAGCCGCCAGTAGGCGTCGCCGAACCAGCACTCCTGGCCCTTCGTCCAGCCGACGTTCCCGATCCAGTCCGGACGGTAGCGGCGGTACTCGACGCGCTGCATCAGGGGGAACTTCTCGGCCGCGAGGCGCCGCAGCCCGTCGCCGAGCGCGAGCGCGGCGAGCGCGCGCCAGTTCTCCGGCACGCCCATCGACGCGACCTGCCGCCCGGCGAGCCGCGCGGCGTTCTCAAGGATCGTCCCGAACTTGACGGTCTTCATGGGTTCAGCACCTTCTCGAAGTCGTCCGCCGACAGCAGGTAGTAGCCGCCCGCGTTCGCGGACGCGGGGACGGCCGGCACCGCCTCCCCCGCGTGGTAGTACATCTTTTCGCCGCCGCCGATCAGCACCGGCTCACTGCGCGCCAAGCTTCCGCAGCCGCTGACGCAGAGCCACGATGCGACTGATGTTGCCGCCAGAATGGATTTCATCGTTGAGTTCCTTCTTCAGTCTCTCGATTTCGGATTTCCGCGCCGCGTCGTCCACGCGCCCCGCCACCTTTGCCGCCGCGACGACGAGGGTGACGAGGATCGCGAGGACGAGCGCGAGGCCCATGACGGTCGCCCAACTCACGCATCGGCCTCCGCCGTCGTGCCGGACGCCTCGGACGCGCCGCCCCTGCCCGCCGCCTTGTCGGCGAGGTAGTTGAGCGCGAGCTTCGGATCGAGGCCCGCCGCGAGCGCCTTGCCGAGTTCGGCCTCCTCCTCGGCCGTGAGCGTGTCGTCCTCGTAGACGCGATCGAGCACGGCGGTCACGTTCTTCAGGTAGCGGTTGGCGCGCTTGAAGTCCTCCCAGCGGTCGGACTTGCGGGCGCGGGCCATGAGGCGCGCGGCGACCTTGCCGGCGAGCGTCGCGACGGTTTCCGCCGTGACGAGCTTCGCGAGCGCGGCGATTGCGATTTCGGTGAGCTTCTTCATCTTCTGTTTTCTCCTTTTCCTGTTTCTTGTTTTGTGTCAACCACGGATTTCACGGATTGATACGGATTTGCCTCACGCAGAGCCGCAGAGGCGTGTGCCTCTTAGGTAGCACCGCGCTCCGTGGCTCCGTGTGAGAAATTCAAGGCGGGTCTGTGACGCCCAACGCGGAGGGGACGGAGCGTGGGAGACGCGGAGGAAACGCGACGACTGCCAAAGGCCGCGCCTCCCTCTCTCCGCGCCCCCGCGCCAAGCGCCACAGATCCTGGGTAAAGTCTCATCGCGTCACCCCCTGCGCGGCGGTGGTGACGGCGTTGAAGCCGTGGTCGCCGAGCGCGCCGTAAAGCAGTCCCAGCATGCCGAGGATCGCGATGAGGACGACCGTCCAGACGAGCGTCTTCAGGAACGTCTTGGCGGTGTCGTTGTTCTCCTTGCACGCGGCGAAGAGCGTCTCGATCTGCACGTCGGTCTTCGCGTGATACTCCTTGACGGAATCCTCCAGTGCGTCCACGCGGTTGCGCAGGGTGCTGAAATGCTCGCGGTCGCACATGGCTACTCGCCCTCCTTCCGCTCGGCGGCGGTGTACCAGCCGGCGGCGTTCGTCCACACGTTGTGGTCGTAGTCGTACCACATGAGCCCGCCGTGGTCGCGGGGCGATTCGGCCCGCTTGAGGGACAAGTCCCAGGCGAAGATCGTCACCTTGATACCGAGGGCAATCCCAAACACGAACGCCACAACAACATCGAAGGCATGCCAGCTCATTTCGACCCCTCCCTCTTCCGTCTCGCATTGGCGCGTTTCGCCTCCCGCGCCGTCTGGCGGCGGTCGAACCTGCGCAGGACCTTCGAGCCGTCCTGCCACTCCACGAGGACGTCGCCCGTCCTGAAGTCGATGTCCACGCGCGTGACGGCGTTCGACGGCTGGCCAAGCGTCCAGAACGCCTCCGCCGCGCGGTTGAGCCTGCGCCGCCGCGCCTCGTACCGCCGCGCCTCGCGCGTCGCCTCGTCCACCTTCAGGGCGCTGCGCATCGTCCGCGTCCGCTCGCGGCGCGTCGGCGGCTTCCGCGACAGGTCGTCGCGCGGCCCGAACATGGACGTGCCCGAAGCCGCGGCCGCGGCCGTGTCCGCGATGGCGGGCGGTGCGCCCCACGCGAGCGAGGCGGCGAGGAGAAGTGCCGTGCAGGTCATTGCGCCTCCTCCTTCCCGTCGATCCTGTCGAGGATCGCCTGGTAGATCTCGCGGGCCGTCCAGCTCGCGGTCTTGTCGCGCCGCGCCTCCACGAACGCCCGGAACGTCTCGATGCGGTTGGTCGCCTCCGCGTGCTCGTCTCGCCACCTCTGCGCCTCGGTACGCAGGGCCTCCAGCCGCTCCGCGAACGTGTTTGTCTGGACGGCTCCGACCACGCGGCGCGGCAGGTTCGTCTGCGCCCACTCGTACGGGCCGCGCCGCCACGTCTCGACGACGTTCGTCCGCCCGCCGACGACGACCGTGGCGCGGCTCACGCACCGGGGCCGCGTCGCGAGGTTGTGCAGGTACTGGCGTTCGGTGTCCATGAGCCCGAACGCGGCCGATGCCGCCATGAGGCAGGCCGACAGGGTTGCGATGGTCTTCATTCCGTAGTGTCCTCCGTGATGCTTTCCGCGCCCTTGTAGACGCCGTTGTCGAAGTAGATGCGCTCCGCCCCGTTCGTGACGTAGCCCGTGAGCGTCTTGCGCCCGTCCACGAAGACGGTCGCCCCCGCGAAGTCGAAGCCGCTCGCCGGATGCCCCAGCGCGGGATGCCGGTTCGGGCGCGCGGGATAGCCCCGCGCCCAGGCCGGGCGGGCGAACGTGCAGACGTTGCACCCGTGCCACGCGACGCCCTGCGCGTCCGTGACGGTGACGCCGTTCGTCGAGTAGTCCTGCCACGCGCCCTCGACGAAGACGGTCTGCCGTCCGTTGCGGTAGCGCCTCTGGACCTTCGGCGGCACCTCCAGCGCGTGGCTGAAGTAGTACCGCACCGTGTCGTTCGTGCCGTCGCTCGTCTCGTGCGGCGCGTAGGCGTAGAAGTTCGCGCGCGACGGGCCGGGCTTCATCGAGAGGCGAAGCGCGATGCCGCGCTCAGGAATCTGGTTTGTCTTGCTGACGAGCGTCTGCAGCGCGTTCGTCAGCCCGGCGTGCGCGGCATCGAGCGTCTGGCCGACGCCGTGGATGCGGTTGCTCCGCCCCGCCTCGTCGGCGAAGGGGACCAGCCGCCCGCTCGGATCGACCGCATCCCCGTCGGGGGAGACCTGCACGTACTGGCGGCTCCACCCCCTGACGCGGCGGATCCCGCTGACGACGTTCGTCACGCCCGGCGCGGCGGACTCTTCCGCTCGGACGGCGAAAGCCGCGAGCAGCGACAGCAGAAGGGCCATGCGCGTCATTCGCCGCCTCCGTACAGAAGCTCCCTGACCTCCGCATCCGTGAACTCGACGGCGTTCGTCGGGCTGACGACGACCTGCCAGTCGGTGTCGCGGTTGACGAAGAAGCCGGTGACGCTGGCGTTCGTGATGCCGTAGCCCTCGGCGGCGAGATTCCACTTCGGGCTGTCCGCGTCGCGCCAGTAGACGCGCACGAGCTGGTTCGAGAGGATCTCTGTCCCCTCGTCCGACTCCCACGCCAGGTCGACCCTGCCGGGCGTCTCCATCGGCTCGCCCAGCGTGATGCCCTTGACCTGCGGCGTGACCGGGTCGGGCTTGCCGCCGCCGTAGACGAACAGCGCGAGCGCGAGGGGCGCGAGGACGCACGCCTGCACGGGATGGCGGCGGACGAGCCTTGCGACGGACGAGATCCGCCTGCGGAACCCGAAGAGCGCCGCGCCGAGCGCGAGGGCCAGCAGGGCGGACGCGCAGGCGTACGCCAGCAGCCACTGGAATGCCTTGATCGCCTCAGCCATCATTCCCCTCCTTCCTGCGTCCCGGCCGGCTCGACGGCGAGACCGCCCCTGAACTCGACCTGCCCGCCGCCGGACAGCGTGACCGTTCCCGTCAGCCCGCCCGACAGCCCGCCGACGACGTCCAGCACCGATCCGTCGCCGACCTGCGCCGTGATCTCCGTGAACACGCGGATGAACGCAGCCGAGTAGGTCTTCGGGATGTCCACGGACATCCTGTAGCAGTAGGCGAAGGTGTCGCCGCCCACGGTGAACTCGTGCTCCTGGGCTTCCGGCGTCCCGCACGTCACCTCGCCCCAGTCGATCTCGGACGAGAGCGAGTCCCTGAACTGCGCGACCGGGTTGAGGCTGCCGATGTTCTCGGTGAATCCGAAGTAGACCCACGAGCGGTCGCACGCCACGCCGTCCACCGTCACGGTCGCCTGCTTCGCCCTGAAGTCGTAGATGCGGCAGAGGCAGTTCGTCGAGATCGCGACGGCGTCGCCGAGCGAGTAGATGAAGTCGTCCTCGTAGACGACGACCTCGTTCCCGATGATCGACGCGGTGAGGTCGTCGATCGCGGCCACGGCCTTGGCCGTCTCGTTCGAGAGGGCCGACGCGGAGGCCTCGGCGGCGGCGATGCGGACCTCGTTCGACTCCGCCTGCCCTCGCGTGGCCAGCACGCCGGGCGGATCGACGTTCCCCTTCTGGTCCACCATGACGTACCGCCGCGCCGCGTCCGTCTCCTCGCCGGATGGCGTGACGACGACCTCATCCTGCGCGTCGCCGTCATACGGCTCCGGCTCGACGGACACCGAGTAGAATCCGCCCAGATCGGAGGGGGCGTAGCCGACCACGTATCCGTGCCAGCCGTGCGTGTAGTTCGACACGCCCACCCGGCTGCCCGTGCCGAGGTAGACGCAATCGTCCTGGCGTTCGAGCCGCGACCTGACGCCGCCAGACGTCACGTGCTGAATGAACGGATGCCATCCCCTCCAGTCGAAGTTGCACGAGAAGTCGACGAGGACGCGCGTGTGGGCGACGCCGTTGACGTTCGTGAAGTTCGCCGTCGGCGTGATCCCGTCGGCCGCAATCGCCGCACCGTCCGGGAAGGCCATCAGCGCCGCCACGGGCCGGGCGGAGACGACCTCCCCGTCCAGAACCTCGCACCTCGCGCCGTCCAGCCCGAACACGTACCTCGACTCGACCGCCGAAGTGAAGAAGCCGTCCGTCCGTGCGTTCGCGCACGGCGCAAAGGCAGCCGCAAGAAACAGAAATGCAATCGTCCTCATGGAGCAACCCCCGTCATGTTCACGTTCGTGTAGCACCTCTCGTAGAAGGCGCCCCCGTCGGCCTCCTTGCGCCACGTCACCTGGAGCGTCGGGTCGTAGGTCAGGTTGAACAGCGAGCTGTTCAGCACCGTCCTGACGAGGTTCGTCGCGATGGTCTCGGGCGCGACGATCCTCCCGGCGAGCGCGTTCGTGGCGGACGCGATCTCGCCACGTAGGGCTTTCGCAACCGCGTTCGTCGCCGCCGCGACTTCCGCCGCCGTGGCGAGGCCGTTTGTGACGGACTTCGTGACATAACCCTTCGCGTCCGCCTGCGCCTTGGTGTACGCGCCGACCTGCGCGGCGGTGACGCCGTGCGGGTTGTTCTTCGCCGCCGTGTGCGTCGAGAGCGACGAGGACAGCGAGGACAGCGACGACGCATGGGACGCGAGCGCCTCTGGCACGCCGTTCGTCGCCGCGCCGATCTCGCCGCGCAGGGTTTTCGCCACCGCGTTCGTCGCGGCGTCCACCTGCGCCGTCGTGGCCAGCCCGTCGAACGTCACGTTCGTGACGACCGGCGAGTCGTTCCAAATCTCCTCCAGCGGCGCGGTCAGCGCCGACGCGGCGATCACCGCCGCTAATGCCAGCATGCTCATTTGTCTCCCTTTCCCGAAAGCGTCTTGACGATTTCGTTCACCTTGTCCTTCACGTCCTTCTGCGTGTAGCGCGCCCCGATCTCCGCGACGCCTTCGAAGTCGGGCTTCCCCTCGATGTCCGACCACCTCACGACCGCGACCTGCTCCGCCGCCGTGCCTGGCTTCGCCAGCACACGCCCGCCCGGATAGAACTCGCCCGAATCTCTCCTCGTGTCCGCCATGCCGCCCTCCTCACCGTTCCGCCTCGACGCCCCGGACGCCCGTGCGCCCGATCGCCGCGTTCTCGCCGAACTGCCGCGCCTGCTGCTCCAGCGCCTGGACGTGCCGCTGGAAGATCGCCTGCGACACCTCCGACATCTCCGCGATGGCGTCCGGGTTCTCCTGCTGCAGCCGCTGGTAGAACTCCAGCCGCGCCGGGTAGTTCCACTTCCCCTCCGTGTCCACCGCCGGCGCGATGCCCGCCTTGATCTTCACGAAGTTGTCCTGCTCGTCCTTCACGTCGTCCGCCGTCAGCTCCTCCGGGCTGCGGAAGCTCTCGTCCGCGATCTCCGGGAACATCTGCGTCATGACGCTGCGCAGGATCGGCAACCGGTCCATCTCGTTCTTCGAGTCGTACGGCGCGAGCACCTGCGCAAGGGCCGTCACGCGCTCGATGAGATCCTTGTGGTTGATGTTCGCGGGGTTGAACTCCAGCGCGAGCTGGAAGTCGCCGTCAAGGTCCTCGTGCCGGACGCCCGTGAGGTCGGTCGCGTTCGTGACCGTCATCAGCGCCGCGTCGCTCGCGTAGTCCTGCGCGCACTCCACGAGCCGCACGTACAGCTCACGGAACTGCGCGAGCATCGTCGTGACGAAGCTCTGCGTCCGCGTCGAGACGTCGGTCTCGCCGTTCGAGAGGCCGAGGAACGCCAGCAGGTCGTCGCGGATCTCCTTGACCATCTCCTTCGCGGCGGCCGGATAGGGCGGCGGGTTCATCCACGCGACGTCGTCGCCCTGCCCCATGTTCAGGATCCCGAACGGCTCCAGCATCACGTCCCGGACGCGCGCGCCCTTGGCCTTGACCGCCGGCAGCGAGCTGACGATCGCGTTGTCGTTCGCGAAGTCCCTGATCTCCTTCGCCAGCCCCTGGTCGGGCGCGCAGAGGCGCGCGAGGCCGCGCGACGCGGTGAGGTTCCCGGCCAGCACCTCGCGCCGGAAGAACACCGTGTCCCACTTGCCGCGCCGGCTCCGCACGATCCGCTTGCCGAACGCCGACCCCGCCGCGAGCGAGAGCAGCGTCTCGTAGCGCACCGTGTCGCCGTCCGCCGTCGTCTCGGTCGTGTAGAACCAGACGACGTTGACGACGTTCTTCATGTCCTGCGCGTCGCGGTAGTCGCGCGTGTCGTAGAACGTCGCGCCCTTGTTCCGCAGCGTCTCCTCGACCCACGCCTTGTCCCACTCGCCCTCGGCCGCAAGCTCCCTGAGCTGCGTTTCCGTGTACCAGTCGCTCCGGAAGAGCGGATCGGCGTAGTCGAAGTCCTCGCAACTCTCCGGGATCATGAAGTCGTCGCCGAACCGCAGCGCGCGGATGTCCGGCCCCTCCCACCTGTCCGCCGCGAGGCGGCATTCGCACTCGCCCTCCTCCGACAGCGCCTCGGCGACCGCGTCCGCGTCGCCCTCCGGCACGCCCTTCACGCCCGTCAGGAACGCCGTGACGAGCCCGTAGCCGTCCGCCTCGTCCCGCGTCGTGACCGCCGTCGCGAACTCCGCCGCCGCGTCTTCCGGCGCGATGTCGTTCGTCTGGTTGACGCGCCACGCCTGGTATTCGCCCTGCACCTTCTCGAACTCCAGCGTCCCGACGCCGAGCGTGCGCTTCACCGCCCACTCCACGTCCATCGCCGCGATCGCGGGCGAGTCGACCATCATGTAGCGCAGCAGCGCCGAAATCTGCATGTACCACTTCGCGCCGAGCTTGCGCCGGCACCACTTCAGGACCTTCTGGATCGCGGCGGCGCGCTTCTGCCCCTGCGCCGTCCCGTCGCACGTCACCTCGACCTTCGCGCCGTCCAGCGCGACGATCACGAGCGCGAGCAGGTCCTGGAACGCCGTGTCGCCCCAGCGCACGCGCTGGTCGCTCGCGCCGTCGAACGGCCACGCCATCTTCTCGTCCGTGTCCTGGCGCACGCCGCTCACGTTCTGCCCCTTCCACACCTGGTAGAACGCCTGCGTCTCCCGCTCGCGGTTCTCGTAGAACGACGCGGAGCGGTTCTGCCAGAACCGCAACTCGTCGACGAGCCGTCCGCGCTCGTCCTCCGTCAACCGAACCTGTGTCCCGATCCGTCTCATCTCTCGTCGTCCCCCGTTCCGCCCCCGCGCGTCCGCGCGCGGGACAAAGCGCCCGGGCCGCCGTCACCACCACCGGCGGCCCGGGCAAGTCGTCAGGCGATCGCCGCCGCGTTGTCCAGCACGCGGAACTGGCCCATCGGGTTGAGGCAGGTGAGACGAAGCGTCGTCTCGTGCCAGCCGCCGGGGCCGCCGCCCTCGTCCACGATCGCGTGGTGCTTGATCGGGTCGAGCGTCGCGAAGCCCCACATCGACGGGTCGATGAAGATGCCGCTGAGGTAGCTGCGCGCGTTCGGCGCCCAGGTCGCCTCGACCTCCGTCCACTTCGACGCGTCCCACGCCGCCGCCGTCGCGATCGCCGTCGTGCAGCGGTAGGTCTTGCCGTCCTTCGTCACGTAGTCGCCGACCGCGTAGGTCTTCGACGCGCTGAAGGCCGCGACCGTCGCGCCGTGCGGCACCGCGTCCGTCTGGTTCGCCACGTGGTCGTCGTTCAGGACGTGGACGCGCACGCCGTCGAACACGAAGTCGTCGCAGATGAGCTGCAGCATCTTCTTGTCCGTCGGCTGCGTGCGGTTCATCGTGCCCGTGTTGATGTTCGACGCCGCCGCGAGCCAGCCGGACATGTGCGCCTTCAGGTCGATGCCCGCCATGCCCACGAGAACGAGGTTGCCCGTGCCGCGCTGCTTCTTCGCGATGACGCACTGCTTCTTGAACGCCGCCTCCGTGAGGTCCTTCACGACGTCGCCGTCGAAACCGGCCTTCGGCACCAGCTCCAGCGGGATCGGGTAGACCGCGTGGACGGCCTCGGCCGACGTCGCCAACCCGATCGGCTTGAGCCAGTTCACCGCGCCGCGCATGAGCGGCGTCTTGTCCGTGCCGTACTCGGCCGCCTCCTGGTTCGAGAGCGCCGTGACCTCGACCGAGAGCGCGAGGTTCTGCGCGTCCAGCGCCTGCTTCTGCGCCCGCGTCATGCCGCGCCGGTCGTTGTGGCCGGGCATCATCTCGCGGTGCCGCGTGATCCGGTAGCCCTCCGAGCGGAAGATCTCCATCACGTGCGCCAGCTTGAAGTCCATGTACTCCTTGACCTTGTTCCGGTCGAAGTCCACGCCCTCCGCGACCGCCGCGTTGCGCGCCTTCGGGAACGCCTTGACCTGCACCTTCTGCTCCCAGTCGACGGGCTGCCCCTTGATGCGCCCGACGATGTTCTGGAACTGGAGGTCCTCCACGCGCGAGGCGACGACGCCGTCATGGTAGTCGGGATCGACCAGCTCGCGGTTGACTGTAAAGTATGCCATCTTACTCTTCTCCTTCGTTTTCGGACGCGATCATGCGGACGAATGCGTCGTCCCCGTCGACCGCGCCCCAGTTGCTTTTCCTGCCGCCCTTCGCGACCGGCTTCCTGCCGTGCGGGTGGGCGGACGGTTTCTGTTTCTTCTTGCCCTTCTTCGGCGTCCCCTCTCCCTCGTCGGCCTGGGCGCCCTTGCGGTACGCCTTCATTCCGAGTTCGAAGATCTTCCGAACCTTCTTCTGGAGTTCCCGCTGGCGAGCGCCGTACTCGTCCTTCAGGTCCCCCAGCTCGGCCGTGAGCTGCCTCACGCGCTTCTTCACGGCCCCGTAGGACATCGCGGAGTCGCCCTCGCCGAACTCGTCGCCCGACTCGTGCTCGTCCAGCCAGTCCTGGTAGCGCTCGATCACGCGCGGATACCGCGCAAGCGCGTCGAACGCCTCGGCCTCGTCCTTCGTCATGAGCCCCGGCAGGATGCCGCTCCGGCTGGCCGCCGCGAGAATCGCCTTCCCGTCGTCGCCCGCGAGCTTCCGCGCGCTTTCGAGTTCGCCCTTGACGCGCTTCAGCTCGGCGTTCGCCGCGTTGCGCTCCTTCACGAGCTTCCCGATGCGCTTCTGCGCGCGCTTGCCCAAGTCGGCGTCGTCCGCCTCCTCGCCGTCGTCCCCGTCGCCGTCCGGCTCGTCCGACTCGTCCGCGTCGCCGTCCTCCGGCTCGTCGTCCGCGTCGTCGCCCTCGTCGTCGTCGTCGCCCTCGTCGTCGTCCGCGCCCTCGTCGCCGTCCTCCGGCGCCTCCGGCTCGTCCGCGTCGTCGCCCCCGCCCCCGCCGAAATCGTCGGCCGGAGCCTGGAACGCGATCATTCCGAGTCTCTTCAGCAAGTTTGGATCCATGACTTCTTCCCTTTCTGTTTCCGTGCGTTTTCGGGCTGCACGCGCCCCTGGTTCTCGCAGACTACCGTTTTACGAGCGTGGCGGACACGCTGCGCCATGTCCCGCTCGACACGGGAAGAATACAAAATTTCAAGGGGGAAAAACGAGATTTTCCCCCTTCGGACGTCGTTTTGCGGTTCACGTGAACCAGTCTACCACCAGACGCGGCGGTTTCGGCCCCCTTCCGAGGGCCGCGCGCCCCGTCCGCGCCCGCCGCGCAGGGCCGCCGGCGGCGGCTCCTCGCCCGGTTCGGACGCCTGGTCGGCGCGGTAGTTCCAGATGTCGCTCAACACGGCGTAGCGGTCGAGGTCGATGAAGTCCTTCGCCGCGCCCTTCTGCCCGTCGCGGCCCGTCAGGTAGCGGTAGCACAGGATCGTGTTCGTGCAGTCCGACGTCACGAGGTACTTCAGCTTCGCCGCGAGGTCGATGAGCTTCGAGTAGCCGATCTCGCACCGCTGGCCGTCGGCGACCTCCCAGCCGGGCATCAGCGCCTCGAGGTCGGCGAGCAGCGTCTGGTTCGTGCCGCGCGAGATCTTCGACTGGCTCGCCGCGCGCGAGTCCAGCAGCCGGAACGCCATGCGCTCCCGCGCCCCGTCGCACGGGTCCCACTCCTCGACGAAGCCCATGTCGTCCGGCAGGGCGAACGGCGAGTTCCCCGCCGCGACCCAGTCCGCGTAGTCCTTCCAGCCCTCCAGCCGCGCGATCTCGAACTTGATGCGGTCGTAGCCGAAGCCGAACGACGTCTGGCCCTCGCCGCGCCGGCCGTCGTTCTCGCCGTTGTTGCGGTCGCTCGGCTCGACCCACGGCCCCGGCACGCCCTCGCCGGGGATCTCGTAGTTCCCCGGCCAGTCGCGGTACTTGAAGAGCCGCCCCGTCTCCGTCTCGAAGAGGTACCACCCCATGCACCAGTTCCGCTCCGGCGCGGGGTCGAGCACCATGAACCGGACGCCGCGACGCGGCAGGCCCTTCGGATCGACCACGTTCGCCTCCGTGAACGTCTTCACGAGCCGCCCCTTCGTGTCGCGCGCCATGCCGTAGACCTGCGCGTAGATCCGCTTCTCCGCGTTCGGGTCGGCCATCTTCTCGATGATCAGCTCGCTGGGGAGCGCGTAGGGGTTGTCGCTTCCATAAAACCAAACTGCAGCTGCCTGTCCTCCCTGGCACACCGCGACGCGCGGCACCTTGTCGAAGGCGCGGCCCGGTGGTACGCGAAGAAGATCTTCACCGTCTCCTTCGTCGAATAGCCATTCAAAGCAGTCCTCAGGTCGGGATTCGGGGACGACGCAATCGCCTTCCGAACCTTTTCGACGCCACGCCGTAAGTCTCTCATATTCGTCCTCCGTCAGGTTCAGCTCGTTCCACGGCAGCATGGGGCCGCCGTCTCTCGGCCTGAGCCAGGCCGTGTGATACCGCGTCACCGCGCACCCGTCCAGGAACGCGGCGATCGGCGCGGTGTAGCCGTTCAGCGGCGTGAACGTTCCGAGGAACGTGCCGCCGCGCGACGTGATGCGCGTCGTCATGAGGTCGTAGAACGACTTCGGGAACTCCTCGTCCAGGTGCGCGAGATCGTATTCCACGCCCTCCAGCGACGTCGTGTTCTGCTCGTAGGTCACGAAGTCCATCTCGCTGCCGTTCGCGAGCGTCACGCGCGAGCCGGAGAAGCCGTTCTTCGTCGAGTAGCTGATGTTCTCGGTCGCGTCCCGCGCCTTCTTCGTCGCGATGTTGCGCGCGCGCAGCTCCGGCGTCATGTACTTCCAGGCGCGCGCCATCTGGTTCTTCTTCTGCGTCATGTGCGTCTGCGCGCCGGAGCAGACCTTCATGCCGGGCCGCGACAGCAGCGTCTGCATGAGGAGCTTCGCCGAGAAGTCCGTCTTGCCCGCGCGGTTCGCGCCGAAGACCTGGATCTTCGTGACGGCGTGCGCGAAGCCGAGCCGCGCGCGCATCCGCTCCGCGAACGCCTCCGCCGTCCACTCCGCGCCGAGCCGCCGCCGGATGTGCGCGCGCTCCGCGTCGCTCCACGCCGGGTTGCGCATGAGGGCCTTGACGACGTACCAGATCGGCGGCTCGAAGCCGAAGGCGAACGGGTTCTCCTTCGCCTGGGCGACCTGCCGCGCGCGGGCCTCCTCGAGGAACGCGGCGGCCTGTTCGCGCCCGATCTGCCGCGCGGCCGCGAAGCGCAGCACCTGCTCGTCCGTCGCGGGCTGAAGCCGTGCGTCGCGCATCATGCCGCGCTCCCGTCCCGGTCGCGCGACCGCTTCCGGCGCTCGGCCGCCGTCCATTCGGCGACGCCCCGCGTGTAGGCGACGCCGAACGCCCGCAGCGCCCGCATCCCGCCGCGTATCTCGCTCAGCTCCAGCGCGTCCATCCGCCCCGGCTCCGTCAGCCGCCGCGCCAGCTCGTCGAACACGTGCCGCGCGATCAGCAGCGGCATCTGCCGCGCCCGCTCGTGCGTCGCCTCGAAGAACGCGCGCGCCGTCGCGTCGTCCACGTCCGCGACATTCGCAAACGAGAACGAATCGTCAGCGGCCTCCGACCTGCGCCTGAATCCAGGCATCTTCATCCAGCACCTCCCTTTCGACCATTCGATCATTCGATCATTCGACCATTCGATCATTTCTTCTTGCCCTCGGCCCACGTCTGCGCCACGGGGTCCCAGTGCCACCACTTGCCGCGAACGAACCGCTCGCTCACCTTGCCGAGGCGGCACACGTGGCCGTTCGCGCTGTTGCCGTCGTTCCAGTTGCCGTCCTCGGCCTGCCAGTGGTAGCGCCGCTGCATGTCGTCCCAGAAGCCCTGTCCGGCCTCCGTCAGCACCTCCTTGCCCTCCGTCCGCACGGCGTTCAGCACCGCGAGACGGCTCTTCGCGCCGACGCGGCCCTCGCCGCGCTTCGCGCCGACCTGACGCCGCAGGTCGTAGAGCGCCTTCGACTGCGCGATCTCCAGCTTCTTCTCCTGCTCCATCCGCGCGCACCGCGCGAGATAACGGTTGTCGACCGTCGGCCTTGACTTGATTCTCATAGCAGTTCCTCCGTGTATTTCGGCAAGACGATTCGCTTCGGCACGCCGCCCGGCGCGCCAGATCCACCGTCCCCGTCCGTGAACGGCAGCCTGTGTTCGCAGCCCGTGCCGCCGGACGACTTCTCGCTGAAGTAGCGCCCGAACGTCCGGCGGCACGTCTCGCGGCAACCGCACGTCGCGCAGCTATTTCGCATCGCCCGCCTCCGCCTCCATGAACGTGCCGCACCCGTACTGGTCGCGCACGAACTGCCGCACGTCGCGGTGCTGCGCGCGCTCCTCCGCGATCCGCCTGCGCATCTCCTCGTAGGTCTCGCCGGGGATCTTGTAGCCGCGGTTCGGCATCGCGCCCGTCACTTCAAGGATCCAGTCCTGCCGCGTGTAGATCCAGTCGTCCAGCAGCTGCTCGAACTGCTGCACGGGCGCCTCGATCGTCTTCCCGTTCAGGACGATCTCCGACTTCGGCGCGAGGTGGTTGCCGGGACGGAACATCAGGTAGTTCGGGTAGAACACGAACGGCATCTTCGCCGGCCCGCCCTGGCGGTTCTTGATCACGTCCACCCACATCGGGCGCAGAATCTTCGCGAGCGAGAGCTGGCCGCCGCGCCGGTTGCGCGCCGCGTCCTCGTCCGCGTCCACGACAAGCCCCTCGTCGACGAGGCGGTCGTCCCTGTCGCCGAACGCGAGCTGCGTCGGCGGGTTGGCGTCCCAGTACTTCGCGATCTGCTGGTCCTTGTACATGACGAGGATCGTCTCCGCCGCGCGGGCGATCTCGCTGGAGTCGCCGAGGTCGTCGAGCTCCGCGCCGCGCCCCTCCTTGCGCGCCTCGGTCGCGAAGTTCTTGTTGAGCTGCACGAGGCAGACGACGGGGATCTTCAGCTCCTTCGAGAGCCGGTGCATGGCCTGCGTCGCGTACTTGACGCGCAGGTAGGCGAGGTCGCTCTTCGTGTCCTCCGGGTTCACGAGCTGCAGGTAGTCCACGATGATCGCCTTCCAGCCGAGCGACTTCACGCCCCGGTAGGCGATCTCGCGGATGCGCTTGTCGCCGTCGGCCTCCGTGATCCACACGTTGTTGAAGTTCGCGACCTCGCTCCAGCCCTCCGCGAAGAGGTCGACGTCGCCCTTCGGCGCGCCGAAGTTGAGGCGCGCGAGCGACACCTGCGAGAGGACGGCGGGATAGCGGTCGGCGAGCTGCGCCGCGCTCATGTCGATGCAGACGTAGCCGTGCTTCACGCCCGCGAGGTTCCAGTAGGCCGAGAGGTCGACGCTCATCGCTGTCTTGCCCTGCCCCGGCAGCGCGGCGACGATGTGAAGTCCCGGCTTGAGGCCCGTGTAGATCTGGTTCAGGCACTGCCATGGCCACGGCAGCCCGTCGAGGTACTTCCAGTTGTGCTTCACGAAGCGCTCCTCGTGCAGCTTCAGCTTCTTCTCGATCGACTCGCGCATGAAGTCCGCCAGCTGCATGAGTTCGCGGTCGCCCTGCGCAAGCGTGTCCTGAAGGTTTCGGAGCGTGTGCGAGAACGACTCGACCGACTCCACCACGTTGTCGGGCGTGAGCTCCTTCAGGAACTCGTAGCCGCTCTTGTGGACGATGTGGTAGACGTGCCGCCGCCGGAGCTGGCCGATGTAGTGCTCCAGGTGCGCGGTGGTCGTGTAGGCGTCGATCAGCTCCTGGTAGGCGTCCATGAGGCCGGTGCCGTCCTTGATGCGGTTGACGACCTTGAACATGTCCACGAAGCCGAACTCCTTGAACTCGGCCATCAGCGCCTCGAAGATCTTCTGGTAGCGCGGGTCGCGGAACCAGTCCGGCGCGACGCCCTGCTCCTCGACCGTGCGGAAGCAGTGCGCGTCCTCGGCCGCGCCAGTCGCGCCCATGCACGATCCGGCGAGGCACGAGAGGAACTGCAGCTCCGGGTTCTCGACATCAATCAGTTTCATTGCTTTCGTTTCCTTTCAGTTCGTCGATTCTATTCAGGCAAGCCAGTTCCAACTCGCAGTAATCCCTCCAATCGTGGTCGAGGTCGTCGACTGCCGCGAGATCGGAAGACCTGTGAAACCACAGCGCGTCATTTACAAGTTTAGCGGTGTCAGTCTCCTTCGCGATCTGCTCCAGCAGTTTCTTCTTGCCTCTCATTCCGCGCCTCCCGCCTTTTCGAGGGCGGCGCGCGCCATGCGGAAGACTTCGCAACCGTTCTCGCAAGGCAAGCGTTTCCCGATTTCCGTGTCCTTGCAGAACTTGCACATCTCGCCGACGCACAGGCGCAACGCCTCGTAGAGTTCCGGCGCGGCGGCGATCAGCCGCGCGTTCGGTTCGTCCGCCACCTCGGCTGCCGGAATGGAACTCCAGTCGTATTCCACGACAGACGTGTTGTCCGCCGCAAGTATCTCGCCGTATACGGAGCAATCGCCACGCTTCGTCCACGGCGCGGGGCTGATGCCCAGCTGTTCAAGCGTCTTCATGTGCCTACCCCCTTCAGATCAGATCAAACTTCACCTCGTTGCACACCGTGTCCGGATCGACCGTCGGCGCGGCGCGCGTGTTGCCACGGCGCGGCGGCTCGGCGAACCTCCCGTCATAGAGCCAGTCCGTGATCCGGTTCGGCGCCCACTGGAAATCGTCGGACTTCCAGACCGCCAGCCACCGGCGGTAGCCGTCCAGCACCTCGGCGGCAGAATTTTTTTTCAAGACCGATCGAAGGCATTTCCGCAATTTCCCTCGGTTGACCTTGTACCGATACGAGCCCTCGATCTCGGCCGCGACGGCCTTGACGTCCGGCGCCGCGCCTCCCGCGTCAGCCTCGTCGCCGACGTCCGCCCCGTCCTGTGCCGGGCGCGTCCGCGGCTGGCCGTCCCCTTCTGCGGCGTCGAGGCCCAGCGCAGCGACAGGGTCGTCAAGCGCGCTCCCCGGCTGGCGAGACTCATCGGGCGAACTCTCCCCCTGCAATCCCTCGGGGGATTTAGGGGGAATATCTCTATCTCTATCTGTATCATTGGTATTGGTATTGGTATTGGTATTGTATGACGTTATTGGGGGGGGGGCAATAATGTTTTGAAACATTATTAGACCCCTCAATAATATTAGTGGATTTGGAGCGGGGATTGCGCGTTTCTTGTGGCACTAACGTTATTGGCGGCGAATCAAGCCTATCACTAATGTTAGTTATCACGCCACTAACGTTATTTGAACCGTGAATAATGTTTGAAATCATTAGTATGGCGTCGTTTAGGAAGGATACGTTTGTCTCGTAGTATTCCTTGAACCATTCCGGGCATTTCGCCTTCGGATTGTTGTAGTACTTGTTCAGGCGGTCGAGTTCCTTGCGCCGCGACTCGGCGCAGGCGAGCGTGATCGCCAGGTAGCCGCGCACCATCGACGACGCCAGCATCTTCGACATGCCGTCGGCTGTCGCATCAAACTCGCTCGGATAGAGGACGGAGCGCAGGATGTCGCCGACCTGCTGGCTCGTGAGTTCCTTGTTGCGGATCACGGCCTTCATCTCGTCCGTGATCACGTTTCCGATCTTGATTCCCTTCTTCATTTCTTTCCTTTCTTCTTCCGATAGTTCATGGTTGCCTTCCGCACGATCGCGCGCTTCCTGTCGCCAGGCGCGACGACCGAGAGGGCGATCCTCCCGTCCGCCCGCTCGACGCGCAGGACACCCGCCCTGCGCAGCGTCTCCGCGCGTCCCGACCAGCCCGGCCCGAACACGTCGTCGGCATCCGTCGCAAGCCCCTCGAAGCGGTTCTTGAACGTGAGCCGTATCTTCGCCAGCAGGCCCGCCTCGCCGTCGCCGAAGCGGCTCAGCCTCACCTCGTCGCTCCAGTTCATCAGTAGACGCAGGCGTTGAGGTCGGCGCGCGCGGACAGCACGCCGTCGTTGTCGAAGCAGTCGAAGATCTCGCGCAGGTGCATGCGCGTCGAGTCCTTCACCCACACGATCCGGCGCTCGCCCGTCGCCACGAGGTCGACGATGGCGCGCTGCGGGTTCGGCACGACGGCCATGAGCCGACAGCTGGCGACACGGTCGCCCTCGGCAATCGGCACGAGCCGGTCGAAGTCCGGCGTGACGTGCAGCTCGACGGCCTTGCGCGCGATCCAGTCCCACGTCATGCCGGCGTGAAGCCCGACGCAATCCCAGTCCACGCCCCGGCTCTCGGACGTCCGTGCGGCCGCAATCACGCGCCGCCGGATCCGCAGGGCGTTGCACACGCAGACGTCGCCGTAGACCTGCGGCGGCTTTTTTTGCGCGCCCTGCGGCGCGGCTTTTTTTACGGCGCACTCCATGCGCGCCCTGAATGACCTTGCCATGTCCCTCTCCCTTCTGGCTTTCGCCTTGTCCCGTTGATGAATGTATTTTAGTTAGAAGGCCCCCGCGCGAGCGCCCCCGGCATCCCCCCCGCCCCCAGGGGGGCATGAAGAATCGGACGCCGGACGGGCGGACTGTTCGGAGCCTGAATCGCCCGAATTCCCTGCCGGAATTCCAATGCAACACAAATTATTACACAAAGCATTTGAAATGTCCTTGTTTTTCAATGCGTCATGGCTCTGTGGAATAGAGCAACAGAGTATCAAAACTAAACCAGAAAGGCAAGAGAAGTGGTATGAAGACTGGGGCGCGAAGCGGACAGGCCGCGACGGTGGAGATCGACCTCCGTGACGAATGGCTGGGCGCATTCGTCACGATGGGGCGGCTGAAAGAATGCCTTCGCAGCTTGCGTCAGAATGTCAGGACGCCCGGCGAGAAGAAGGCGATCACGGCCATGCTTGACAAGCTCCAACGGTTCGCGCGGTATGCAAACGCCGCCGCTAACGTCGCGCAGGTGACACGCGCCGTCAATGCGCGGTGAGGGAAAGGAGGAATGTAAGATGATGCTTGACTTTAAGAGAAGCCTGATTTGCACGAAGCCGAAGAACGCGAAGCGGTTCTGGAATCCGTGGTCGCGCACGGTCAAGTTCACGATGCCGTGCGACACTCTACTTATCTACTTATGCGAAGATCCGGCCCTTGCAAGTCAGGCGCGTGCCATCGGAAAGTTCGAGTATGACGCGGGTGCGGACATTGACCGGTATGCGCTCGGCTGTTCGGCTCGTGTAGAAAACCTTGAGTGCTGCGCCGCGTATGAGAAGATGCGGCAGCTCGTTCACGGACATGCGCTCGACGGTCGGAAACTCGACCGTCAGGCCGTCACCGTTGACATCGAGACCGATCCGCGTAACGGAAAAAAGCGCATCACCCGTGTTTGTGACGGTGACGGACGCTGTGGGCCAATCTCCGTCGAGGCATGCGACAGCCTTGGCCCTTGGGTTGATGAACTGAGCAAGGAATGCGAGAACTGCAGCTATCGCCGCAATGCTGCCGACGACAAGGTTGGCAAGGGAAAGGGTGTCGCTGAGGGTAAGGGCTTTGAGGAAGTTCATGGCGGCATTATAGCATTTATTCTGTTTGCGATTGTCTCGGCGCTGCTTCTTGCCTTGTGCGGGTGCAGTGGTGGTGTGTCGATTATTGACTCTCCGATCACCGCCATACGCGATCAGACAAAAGTACTTGAGAGCATCGACAAGAGCCTGAAGACGATTGCCGCCGCGCATGGCGCACAGGACATCAGGAGGTAAACGAATGAAAGACGGCGAAACGGAAGACAAGGTCATCCAGCAGATCCGCAAGCTGCAGGCACTGGCGGATCGAGGCGTTGGCGGCGAGCAGATCAACGCGCGCGAAATGATCAACCGGCTGATGGACAAGTACGGCATCACGCCGGACCAGCTCGACATGCTGACGCTGAATCTCTACAGGTTCAGCTACTCGAACGCATGGGAGCGCAAGCTGATGAGCCAGCTCTTCTATTTGCTCGGCGACAAGGAGTGGAACTGCTATACCATCCGAGGCAAGCGAAACGTTGTCCTTTACGAATGCTATCCGGAAGACTGGCTTGACGTCATTTCAAGATACGAGATCCTGAAGCGTGACTACGCCAATCAGCTGAAAGCCTTTTACCGTGCGTTCCTGACGAAGAACAACTTGCTTCTTCCATACGATCCTTCAAGCCCGACGCCCTCAAAAGAGGAGTTTGAGGAACTTCGTCTGGCGGAAGAGCTGGCCCTCGGAATCAGGCGGAGTGTCCTGCACAAGCAGCTTGAGGCAAAAGGAGAATGAGGCGATGAAACACGACGTCAAACTTGAGCGCTGGAGTTCGTGGCGCAACCTGGAACGGACGAAGGGAATCAACATCCGGCTCTCGGAAAAGGAGTTCTACATCATCGATGGCTTGGCGTACTTGGAGCGTGTGCGCGCGTCAGACGTCATTCGCGGCGCGCTGATCTACGCGGGCGTCATTCCAGAACCGACAAAGGACGAGCGCGAGGCCACGCCCTCGGACGACGAAGCGGGCACACCGTGCGCGCAGCCGGACGGCGAGGGCACAGACGAAAGCGAGGTGCAGTCATGAGCGACGTGATCGAGGTGAACGCCGGCTACAAGCTGGTCGGACGGATGCGCGAAATGCCGCGCAAGATGTGCTTCGTCTGCGGACGGCAGGGCGACACGATCTCCGTGCTACTGGTCAGCGGCGTGACGACGTCCGAGGTGGTGCAGTGCGACCGCGAGTTCGCCACGGTGCGAACACCCGACGGATTTTACAACCTCATGCCGTGCAACAAGATTTCGGACGTCGCCGAGGTCGCCGACATCGTAGCAATCCTTCAGGAGGGACATTGACATGCCGCACACATTCAGAGGGCGTGGCAGTCTGATTGCGGCGCGCGCCAGCGTTCCGCGCGATGCCGACGTGTGCCTGTGGACGATCTCCGAGGCCGCGCGCGCGACGGGCCTGAGCCGTGACATGATCAGACAGGCGATCAGTCTCTGGGAAGCGTCGCGCGGGGCTTTTGGCCTTGCGTTCGTGCGCAACTCGAACAGCGAGCGGCCTCGCATCCGCAAGTCACAGGTACTCGAATGGATCGAGAACATGGAGCAGAAGGCTGCGCACCGATGAGTCAGGCAGGCAACAGCGCACAGGCCCTGCCGGGCTTCGAGGAGTTTGTCGTTCGCACGGCGGATCGCGCGGGCGCGCA
This sequence comes from uncultured Kiritimatiellota bacterium, assembly GCA_934635385.1. Lineage (GTDB taxonomy): Bacteria > Verrucomicrobiota > Kiritimatiellia > RFP12 > UBA1067 > UBA1067. The sequence continues at coordinate 62,745 of CAKTZI010000014.1, forward strand.
GGATCTGACGAGCGCACGGTACACGGCGGTGAACGTCCTGCGCGACTACCCCGAGACGTTCCGCTCGATCGCGGCGGCGATTTTTAAGTACAATCTGCCGAACCGCGTGATCCGCGACCTCTACCGTGTCAACGGCATGACCGTCAAGGGCATTCACGACATGGTGCTGGGCGCATGCGAGCGAGACGGCGCGCGCGGGGCGTTTTTGGTGAAATGCCGAGCCGCCTCTTCAAGGAGCATCGTGCAGTCACGTATCCTCGACGCGCTCATCGACAAGCTCGATGACCCGAAGATCGTCAAGGAAATGGGCGTTTCCGAACTGGTTGCGGCCCTGAAGTCGATAGAACCGCCAACGTCCAGAGGCGCGTCGGAAGACGCCTCGAAGATGACGGTGCAAATCGTCGAGCCAAGCGCGAACTTCGAGGATCTGATCGATGGATTAGTTCCTGAAAAAACGCGCGCGAACGCGCTTTCGGACGGGAATCCGGCGGTCGAAGAGCCAGACGAAACAGGTGCGGAAAGTTCCACGCGGAGCGAAAAGGGGCATACACGCTCTATTCCACAGAACAACAGTGCGAAGTATATCACAAACCGACTAAGAAGGTCAAATGGGGCAAGTAAACATGTTCAAAATAATTCTATCGAGGCTTAAGGAGCTTCAGGGTGGCAATTCAGTGTCTGCATTCGCAAGATACCTTGAAATGTGGAATGTTGTAATCCCCGCCGTCATTCTCGTCGTCAGCGCAATCACAATCATAACGGCCGTGATACATCGAGGAAAGCAACCGAAAAGGCTGTCCGCGAATCTCACAACCATAAGCCTGCTGCAAGAAGAGAACGCAAGGCTAAAACGCGAACTCGCCGAAACGAGAAACGCATTGCCAGACATCGACGACGAGAATCGGTGGCTTGAACTCCAACGAGAAAACGTGCGATTAAAGCGCAAACTCGCTGAAGCCGGACTTGCCGATTGAGGCCGAGGCGATGAGCGAAGAGAGAATTATGACACCCCCAGCCGTTCGTCTCGAACTCACCGTGCGTCCCGCGCTCGCCGCGCAAGCCCCGCGCCCTTCGAGCCCTGACCTCCAATGGCGGCACACTTGACGGCAACGAACCATAAATGGTACAATTAAAGCCAATGGCAAAGAAGGACATCATCGAGACGCCTGAATGCAGGGAATTCGCCGACACGATGAATGCGGCGGAAGCAAAGGAGTATGCACACTTGCTTTACGACCTTCGCACGAAAGGGCGACTTGAATACCCCGATGCGGAGAAGGTCGAAAAGGGACTTTTCGCGATCCGCATTCGCGTCGGTGGCAACGCGCGGTTCTTCTACTGCTATGACGACGGCTCTGCCGTGTGGATCCTGAACGGATACGAGAAGAAAGCGACACGGATTCCACTACGGGAAATCCAACAGGCCAAACGGCTCAAAAGGAAGTACGGACTATGAAGACGAAGATGACGCCCGAACAGATGGCGGTGAAAGAGCGACTTGCCGCAGAGACGCGCAAGCGCATGGACGCGATCTGGAACGCGCCTGGCTTTGCCGAAGAACATGAGGCATGGCTAAAGGAACACAGGGCGGCCGCTGAAATGTGCAAGGCCCGGAAACGTGCGGGGATCACGCAAGAGGCCCTTGCGCGGCGCTTGCGCGTCCCGCGCACAAACGTCAGCCGCATGGAGAACGGGCAGAACGTGACGTTCGCCACCTTCGCGCGCTACCTTCTCGGCTGCGGCTACGACTTCCGCATTACGGTCTTCCCCGTCAAGGACGCGAAGCAGACGGGAGAAGACCGCGTGTCGGGTGCGCGTCCGCGCCGCCGCGAACGCGCCTTCGCCTGATCGCGTCCGCCGTCCCGTGCGCCCCGCGCCCTTCGCGCCTCCCTTTTAGAACTCGGATTCGGGAATGCCGGACTGGCGGGCAATGCTCTTGACCGTGCCGATCTTGATGAGCGTGTTGCGCCCATGGTAGGGGACTGTCACGATCATGACAACGCCGGGCTTGTGGAAGTGCCTGTGCGAGCCGACGGCGCGTATGAACTCGAACCCATGAGCCTTGAGTGCCTTGACGACCTGTGCGTATGTCTTCGGCTTCATGCGTAGACAGACACGAGCTGATCGCCCTTCTTCATCGGCTTCCGGCCGCGCATGGCCAGTTCCCATGCGCACTGGAACCAACCGTTCACCGCGTCGGCGATCATGGCGCGAACCTCGTCAAGCGTTTCGCCTTGCGTGACGCAGCCAGGCAATGCCGGAACCTCCGCCCAGTACCCTGTTTCAGGCGGTTCGCACTTATGGATGATGGCCTTGATGTCCTGCATGCCGCGTATTATAGCAAAACTTCTGTCTGTCTGTGAAACAGATGCACGAAGTTTTGCTATAATACGCGGTGTCTGCCAGGAAACATAAAGATGATAGACTACAAGAAAATCATTCAGTCTCTTTGCTACATCGGCGGGAAATGCCGTGGAAGGCGCATGAGCAAGATTCATGCGCTTAAGGTGATTTACCTTGCCGACCGCTATCATCTACGCATGTTTGGCTCGACGATTACGGGCGACAGCTATTGGGCCATGCCGATGGGGCCCGTCGCCTCCTCGACGAAGAAGGTCATTGAGGGCTCTGCCGCCGACAAGGACATTGCGGCCTATGCCCTCGACTACATCCTGCCCGGCAAGGACAGATACCAGTCGAAGATCGTCACCACGTTCGACGAGCTTGCCAAGACTGATATCGAGGCCTTGGACGCGGCATATGACGCCTATCTCGACAAGGCCCCGGAGAACATCGTCACGTACACGCATCGTTTCCCCGAATGGCACAAGCACCAGGCGCGGCTTGACGCCGGCGCAAGCCGCGTGAAGATGTCGATGCTCGACTTCTTCGAGCCTTCCATGTATCCGCGCGACGAGTATTGCCCAGCCCCGGAAGAGCAGGTCAGCCTCAATCGCGAGATCTACCTGGACACGCCGGAATGCCTTCGCACCTGAAGATCAACGTGTCTTCCTTCGACAGCATCACGGCCAACGCGATTCCTCACCCAGACATGCCAAACAGCGTCATCAACCGAATACTTGAGGACGTCATGAAGAGCGACAACGTATCCGAATCCATCAAAGCCCTCGCGCGCTCCCTCTTGGATTAGGCCTTCCCCGCCGCCCTTCACCTCCTCCGCCGCCCTTCGCGCCTCAGTCCCCGTACCTCATGCCGTCGCGGATCCGCTCGCGCGCGCCCTTCGCGCCTACAGCTGCCCGCGATAGATGTACTCCTCCGCCTTCTCGATGCCCAGCTTGTCTGCGCGCTTCATGATGCGCTCCGCCTTCTTGCGCTTGACGTCGTCCTCGTTCAGGTGGTCGTTCCAGCCGTTCAGGAAGTCGGTCTCGATCTTCTGCATCGCCGCGTCCGAAAGCCCGTAGGTCTTCTGCCAGCCCTCCAGCCGCTCGGCGTACCGCTTCGGTTCGACCTCGTTCAGCGCGCCGCCGCGCGCGGCGGACTCCACCATCAGTCGCATCGCACTCCGTCTGACGATGTTCTCGACGCGCCTGATGTCATCCTTGAGCCGCGCGAGATCCCTATCTGGGCTTCCGACCTGAATCCGCACGAAACGGTTCAGCATCGGCGACAGAACCGGGATGCGCTTCAGGGTCAGCCCCAGCCACTTCGGCGCGTCCCCGTCCCCGTTGTCTACGCCATTGTAGTCGAACTTATAGATCATCCGCCCGCCCAAGTCGTTCGAGAGAACCTTCCCCGTCGCCAGCAAGAAGTCCCCCATGTCTTGCAACGACTCGCCGCGCAAGTCCCAAACGTCCTTGTCGTAGAGCGGCGTTCCTCGGAAGCTGTCAGTCGGCGCGTTGCCGCTGGCAAGGGAAAACACGATCTTCAACATGTCAAACACGGGCGTTGCAAACGCAAGGTCTGGAGTCACGGCTCTAATCGTCGCGTTCATCGCCGATTCAAAGACGCCTTGGCGCGGCCGCATGTCTGGTCTGCCACACTTCTCCGCGATGCGTCCCGACACCTGGTCAGCAATCCACGAGAACATCCTGTCCTGATCGTCCAGCGGCAGGGTGAGGACGACCGACGTGTAGCCGTTCGGGCCAAGGTTCGCGAGCGGTAGGATGTAATAGTTCTCGCGGATGTAGTTCGAGCAGTTGCTGTATGCGCGCTCGTACGCCAGCAGGTAGTCGTACACGCCGCCGACGGCGGACGCGCGGATCTTGTCCTCGTCGTCGCCGAACAGCGCGCGCATCGCCGCCGTGTACACGCCCTTCGCCGCCATCGAGCCGATGCACAGGCCCGTCAACGCGACGAAGTCCTTTGTGAGCGTCGGAACCGGACGCTCCCTGATCGCGCGACCGTGCTGCACGAGGCCCTTCTCGATCGCGTTGAAGAACTGGTTAATAATCAACTGGATGGGCTTTGTCGCCGTGCCGCACCGCTCGACCTCGCCGAGGCCGACGTTGCGCTTCACGACCACGCCCGACTCCTGCGCCGTGCGCACGGCGCCGAACGCCTGGCGGTCATGCAGGTACGCGACCGTCTTCGCGAACATGTCGTTGTACTCGATGATCCGCTTGTTGCGCGCAAAGGCGTTCCACTTCGACTCGACCGCCCGCCGCAGCAGCGACCGCTTCTTCCCCTCCCGCTCGATCTCCTGTGCGAGCGTGTAGAGTCCGTGACGGTTCATGACGTCGTTCGCGAACCCCTCCGTCGCCCGCCCCGTCGTCCGGGACGTGAACGAGACGAACATATTTGACTTCAGGACTTCCCGCGCCAGCCCGACGATGCGGTACGCCTCCGCCTCGGCCGCCGCGTCGCCCCGCGCCTTCGCATCCCACAGCCGATCCCGAAATCCGTTCGGATCCAGCAGGAACGAGACGACCTTGTGCGCATCACCCATCGTCTGGTAGGGCGTGTTGCCGAATCCGGGAATTGCTGCAACAGCGTTCGCCGCCCGTTGAAGGTGCTTCGAGCGCTTCAGGATACTCTGCGCGACAAGCTGCTCCACCCCAGCGATCGGTCCGGCCACGGCCCGCAGTACGCTCTTCGTCGCTGACTCGTGCATCCCCGGCATGTTCTTCTCGATCGAGCCGAGGTTGCGAATCATGTCGACCGGTGCGTAGCCGGGATTGTAGTCGATGTAGAGTTTCCGACAGAAGTTATTGATCATGAGCAAGACATTCCTGTTCGAGTCCGGCATGCGCGCGAAGCCGTCCGCGATCTGACGCGGCACGACGAGCGTGCGCTTCTCGCCGTCCTCGATGTAGTTGAGGTGCCCGTAGCGGCGGTTGTCCTTGAAGTCCCTCTCCGCGCGCGGCAAGTCGCGCACGCCCTCGACGCCCGCCGCCAGGAGCGCGTCGCGCGTCGCAATGACAAGCTCGTTGCGGCGCACGACCTGCATCAGCTTCTCGTGCCTCTCCCAGGTCGCGCCGCGCACGTCCTTCACGTCCCGGTGCGATCCGACGAGCCGCTTGCCCCAGGCGTCCTCGCCGATCATCCCGCCGCCGCCGAGCGCGCCGACGTGCGCGAACATCTCGCTGACCACGTCGTCGCCGCCGCCCTCGCCGCTCTGCCGCGCCGCCTCCCGCGCCAGCTCGATCTCGTCCATCTCCTCGACGCTGTACGTGCGGCTGGCCGTCACGTAGTCGACCTGCGTGCGCAGGTAGTCCACGTAGCCCTTGCCGAGCATCCGCGTGACGCGCGGATCGTTCAGGATCTCCTGCCCGATGACGGCATGGAACTTGCGCCCATACAGCTCCAGCGCCGCCCACCTCTCCGCGCCCAGCTCGCGCGCCAGGTCGCCGAGAATCATCTGCGACTGCCGCACGTCGCCGCCGCGCGCCGCCGCCCGGCCCTGCGTCTCGATGACGCGCCTGTGGTAGAGGTAGTCCAGCTTGTTCTGCTCGGACAGCCCCGCGCGCGTCGCCTCGTCCTCGACCTCCAGCATGCGGTAGAAGTAGACCATGCCCTCGTTCGCCGCGCCGCGCTCGTAGGCCGTGCGGGCCAGCTCCAGCTCGTTCTTCCTCTGGGCGATGTTCCCCGTGAAGCGGTCGATCTCCGACTCGACGGCGGCGATCTCGCTCCGCGTCGCCCCGCGCTCCTTCATCTTCCGCAGCGTCTCCCGCTTCGCGAACAGGTAGACCTTCGCCTTCTCGTCGATGCGCACGACCGTCGGCGCCATGCGGTCGTGGAAGCCGACCAGCGTCAGCTCCTTCGCGTCCGCCGCCTTGCTGCCGGCGGAGATCGGCTCGTTGACTTCCTTCTCCAGCTGCGCGATCCGCGCCTCCGTCTCGCGGCTCCAGTTCCGGTGCAGTTCCTCCTGCACCGCCTTGTGCGCGCGGCCCGACACGGCGCGCAGCGACAGCTCGCGGTACGCCTTCGCCAGGGCCGGCGTCTCGGCGACCGTCTTCAGGATCGCGCCGTACCACGCCGGCGCCCGCGCCTTCATCTCCTGCGGCATCGTCAGGAACGAGCCGAACATCTCGTCCGTCAGGTCGCGGAGCGACAGCGCCTTGCCGCGTCCGACGGGGTTCCCCGTCTGCGGATCGGACAGAGGCCCGCCGTGCGCCCAGTCGAGGAACGCGCCCGCCGTGCCGCGCAGGTCGCTCTCCTCGCGCGCGCCGCCGCCCGGCCCGGCCATCCGCGCGACCTCCTTGCGGATGCCGTCGCCGATCTTCTGCACGCGCCCCAGCACACCCGACTCCTGGCGCGGCATGTCCATCACGACCTTCGCGATCTCGTGCGCGAAGACGCCGCGCGCGGCGGACTGTCCGCCGGGATCCTCGCCGCGCACGCGACGCTCGCCCAGGGCGTCAAGCTGCATGGCCAGCTGCCTCTCGCTCCGATCCCGCTCGGCGCGGATCGCCGCAGTCGTCTGCGTCGCGCACCAGTCGGGGTCCTCGTCCCGGTAGAATCCGTGTTCCTTCAGCTGCGCCTTCTCCCTCGCCTTGTCCGTGCGGTCGACGATGCCGAAGACGTCGGCGAAAATCGCGACCTTGCCCGACGCCGTGTGCGTCGCGGCGACGCCGCCCGGCAGCTTCTTCGCGACGCTCGCCGGCACGGCCTTGCCCGTCACGTCCTTCAGGAGCCTCAGCAGTTCCGAAGTCGGCAACGACATCGGATGCACCTTGCCGAGACGAGAGAGCGGCGTACGCCCCTGCCCGCTCAGCTCGCGGCTCATGGCCAGCGCGCCCGGCGTCTGCTCGCCGCGCCCGAAGTCCGCCGCGACGCGCACGCCGCCCGGCAGCATCTCGGCCTTCTTCCCGAACCGCCACCGGCTCAGGTCGATCTCCGGTTCGTTCGCGCCCCGCTCGGCGGCGAACCGCGCGCCGTCGTCCTGTGCGCGCGGCGCAAGCCCCGCGCCCGCGTCCGGTGCGCGCGGCGCAAGCCCCGCGCCTGCCCCGCCCCCGTTGCCGCGCTCCGCCGAATTTGCTATACTATCCCCCGAAACGAGCGAAGAGAGATCTTCGGGCGTTTTGACTAAGCCGCTCAGACCTTGAGGTGTTAATTGAGACAATGTCTCTCCCTCAAGGTTCAGTCGAGCGGCTTTGCCTTTGTCGAAATACAGGAGATTCTCGGCCTTCGCCAAGTCGGAATAGACTTTCTCCTTCGAGGGCTCACGCGCGTAGGCACTCGCCAGAAAGTTGTCAACGCCCTTGTCGTTCGACTCTTTCAGATAGACCATCACGGGCTTTTCCACGCCCGCTTGCGTCTTCGCCTCACGATCCGTCAGAACGACGAAGTTCTTTCCGTCTCTGAAGACGGCAGCGGGAGCCGCATAGGCGTCCGGCAACTCCGAGATGGCCTCATCCGAAAGGAAGTGCCTTGCCTTGATCTTGCGCAGAATGTCGGCGCGGCTGACAATTCGCGCCTCCGGCATGCCCACGAGACGAAGAACGTCCGGCGTATCCGAGAACTCGACGATCTCGTTTCGGCGAACGATCTCGCCTTTCGTCCGATCCGTGTTCGTCAGCCGCGCAACGTCCTCGCGCAGTTTCGGGTTCACCCTCCCCACGTGAAACACCGCCTCGCCGTCGCGCCACTTGTGGTCGATGCGGATGTTGTCGTCGCGGAACGAGACGTAGTTCCAGCCCATCGCGTCGCCGTCCTTCACCGCCTTGCCGCCGTAGGAGTCCACCGGGTACTTCACCCCGTCGATCCCCGCGCGCGCCAGGAACTCCGACGCCGCCTTCGGCGAGCCAAGGGCGTTCGCGACGGTTTCGTACACGTCCCCGCCGTAGCTGCCGAGATCCTTCGGAAGCTTCACGCCCTCGCTCTTCGCCTGCCGCCGGATCCACTTCACCTGTTCGTGAAGCGAGTTGCCCGGCTTCAGGTTGTCCATCTCGTACCAGTTCAGCAGGTGGCCCTCATCGCCCGGCGCGCGGTCGGTGAACCACGTCTGCTCGTAGACGTGGTTGTTCCGCACTTCATACTCTGTCCCGTGACGAATCAGTTCTTGAAGCATTAAAGGAGGCAACACGCCAACTCGCCCATTGTTCGCCCTTTTGATGCTTGCGATCTCGTCCTTCACCTCTTTTATCGCGTTTTCGACAGAGCCAGCCGATAGTATTGTCTGTGCAACGCGAATCTCAACATCAAACTTAAGATCATCATCGCTTGTGGGGTTAATAGGTTTCCCATTTTTGAAGAATTTTTCCGCTCGATTCGCATACTTCTCCGCAATGCCGCGCACGTTGCTCGCGTAGAGCCCCCAGCCGTAGACCTGGCTCCCCTCGCCCGTGCCGACGGCGTGGAGGCTCGGCCTCTCGTAGTCCGCCGCGCTGCCCGTGTACAGCCGCCCGACGCTGAACTTCGCCTCACCCCCGTTGCGCTCCTCGCCGCGATTTGCTATACTTTCGGCTGTTGAAGCCCCACTTGCGGATCCTGCCCCCTCTTGGGTAATGGCCGTGTTCTTGGCCCCAACCAAAGCTTCGGCTTGGTTGTTGAGTTGCCGGGTGAGGGCTTCATTCTTCTTCAGGTGCGAAATGTCATAGAAGAACTTCCCCTTCCCATCGTCTTTCAGGATGACGTCAGAATCATAGACGACGCCTCCGACGATTCGCCCGCGCTCGACCTTCGGAACGCCAATCGGCAAACGGCACCGCCACGCCGTGCCCTTCTTCCCGGCTTTGACCTGATGCGTCGTCTCGTCTGCGGTAAACAGCGAAATCAAGTCTCGGATAACCGTCGCAGACCTTGCCCGCGCCTGACGCAGTTGACGGCCTTCGGCCAAGCGGACTTTGCTCCACGCGAAGTGCCTCGCCGATTCTCTCGTGATCGAGGCCGTTCCTCCGACCAGCATCTCGATGTTGTCCTCAAGATGGTCAAGGACATACTTCTCGACCGAATGAGGATTCTTCGCACTGATCTTCGCGGCGCCCTCAATGTCCGTGACAAGCGCAATGTCCTTTCTCCCGACCCGCGCCACGCTCATCCGAATGTCGGGGTTCGCCGCGTTGAACCTCTGCGAAAGCGGAATCACGTTCCCCGCGTCGTCGTAGGTGACGGTCGCGAGCTTCATGCCGTTCTCGGCATCCCGGTAGACGTACTGCCGCCCGTCGTCGTAGCCCCATTCCCGCGCGTCGTTTCCGTCCCACCACAGGTTCTCGGCCCTCACGACTTGCCGGACGATGCGGTACTTGCCAACTCCAAACCGACTCCTGCCGTGGTTTTCGGCGTAGGTGCGCGAGGGGGACACCCACTGCCCGCCGCTCTGGAGACCGTCGAACTTTACACCCTTCGGCACGGCGCGGTACACGATGATGCGCGCCTTGTCGTTGCCGCCCTGAATGCTTTCGATCGCCGACGCAATCGCCGCCTGCGCCTCGCGCCCCGCCGCGTCGTCGTACATGTAGATCCTTGGGCCACGCTTGCTGAAGAAGTCGTCGGGCTGCCCCGTGATGCCATTCGCGATCGCCCACAGGTTCAGGTCCCAGCCCTCCTCGCGCGCCTCGGCCAGAGCCTCGGCGTTCTTGAAGTCTCCCGCATCGACGGGCGCGCTCGGCGCGGCGTGTGCGTCCCTGTACGACGTGTCCGCCGAATACCCACTCCGCACCCACGCGGCCTTCAGCAGTCGTTTCGCCGCCTCCATGTCGCCGCGCTTCACCGCGTCCATGTACGCCGCGTCCTCCGCCGCCGTCGCCCCCTCGCCCGTGCCGACGGCGTGGAGGGACGGCCTCTCGTAGTCCGCCGCGCTGCCCGTGTAGAGGCGCGCGATGGAGAAGCGCGCGCCACCCCCGTTGCGCTCTTCGCCGCGATTTGATACAATACCTAGCGCTTCCTGCGAGAAGTCCGTCTCGTCAAGGAAGCGATTCGCGGTCTTGTTCCTCCCTGGCAATTGGAGCCTGTGCGGGAAAGACCGCGAAATGTTTTTGCGGTCGACGTAAAGCAGATACCCCTGGTCAATCCACGACTGGACGGCTTCCGCCGACAGTTTCCCGTAGACAGACGTGATCCGCAGCGCATTCGCCCCGTCCATGGCCCTTGCCGTGTAGTCGAGCGGGACAACCGACGAGATACCCCCGTCCTGGTCTCGGATCGGCACGAGAGCCGTCACGGTGTCCTTCGGTCGCGTCTTGCTCTGGAACACCGCCAGCGGCGCGTCGAGCGACACGGCCAGCTTCTTCATCTGCTCAGCCGAAATGCGGTGCTTCCCCTGCATCGCCTTCTTCAGGCAGTCGGACGAGACGACGATCCGCCGTCCGTCAGAATCGACGCCAAGCTTCTCCCGAAGGACTCGCGAGATGACAGCCGGAACGCGCGGCAAGACAGTCGCGTCCGAACGCGGCTTCAACTTCCCGCCAACGAAATCGTCAACCGCCGTGCGCCAACTCGCGTCCTCCTCCCTCGCCACCGAGAAGCGCACGTCCGTTTCCCCCTTGTCGAACCTCCGCGAGAGCGGAATCACACGCCCCGCGTCGTCTCGTGTGACAGCATCTGCCACCTTGATCTGATTCGGACTGACGGGGATGTAGTCCGTTGAAAGCGGAGGCTCTTCGCCATTTCGCAATTCCCCGAGAAAGCCTCCTTCCCGGATGTTGCGGACGATTACGCCGTCATACCCATTCCTGGCGGCGTTCCGGACGGCGGCTTCCATTTCCCTGGTGCCTTCCTGCCCCCACGTCTTCCCCTTGAAATCGATCTCCAGCGGATTGGTGATGTTTACGTAGCACTCATAGATGTCCGGCACGCGCATGAACGACATCTCGGTTATCTCGTCCAATGGCGTGTCAATGCCGACACCGCTCAGCGCATCGGCAATCACATCGCGCCCGCCATAGCCCTTGCCGTTGTCCTCAATGTCCCTGATGGATTCGGCAAACGATCCCCAATTCGCCATTTCATCGGGCGTGTAGTCGCCCATCGTAAGTTCGTCCGCAATCTGACGCGCCGTCACATCATCTATCGCGACCTCCTCGCCGTTCACCCGAAGAATGAAGTCGGCCTCCTTCTTGAACATGTCGGCCACGTCTCTGTTGTCGGAGAAGAAGGACGGCGTTCTGAATATCTTTATGTTCGCCCCCGTTCGGCTGCCGTGGTAGACCTTCATCGGCTTGCCGTCTGCGCCAACCACCTTCGTGTTCGGCATGGCACGTGCGACGGCATCACGCTTCATCTTCTCCGCCGCCTCCCTGTCGCCGCGATACACTGCGTCCATGTACGCCGCGTCCTCCGCCGCCGTCGCCCCCTGTCCCGTGCCGGCGGCTCGCGCAAGGACGACCTTCCCGCCCGGCTGCGTCCGCTCCAGGTCAACCGGCAGCGCGAAGAGGTAGCCCCGGTCGTTCTTCCACCGCAGCAGCCCGTTCGAGCCGCTGCCGCCGTCCTCGTCATACTTCCGTGTCGACGTCTTCGACAGCGGCGCGCGCTTCCGCGTCCCGAACTCGCTTCCCTTCAGCAGCTCGGCGTTGACCGTGTCCACGAACTCGCCGAGCGTCATCTTCTCGATCTGCTCCTCCGTGAGGTCGGCGAGCCCGAACGCGCCCCTGAACGCCTTCCAGACCTCCTTCAGCCACGCCTTCAGCTCCGCCGCAAGCCCCTTGTCCTCGACCAGCCGCGCGCCCCGGTCGCCGATCATCGTCGCCAGCGCCTCGTCGCAGATCCCCTCGTCGCGCCCCTTCAGGTAGGCGTACTCGTGCCCTTCGACCTCCGAGTAGCCCTTGATCTCCCTGAAGTACTCGCTGTTCCTGACGAGTTCCATGCCGCGCCGCCAGAGCGCGGGATTGATGCCGCGGATCGCCTCCAGCGCAAGGTGCCCGTACTCGTGGATCGGCGTGTTGAAGTTGATCGCCGCCGGGTTGAAGTGCAGCACGCCCTCGCCGTCCACGAACCCGTAGATGTCGCCGTGGCTGTTGACGAACGGACGCCCGTTCGGCGTCTTCTCCAGCGCGGCGCGGAAGCTCGTCTCGTCGTAGGTGACGCCGTTGCCAAGCGTCGTCTTGAAGAGAAGCCCGAACAGCTTCGCCCGCGTGTCCAGCTTCGCCTGGGCGCGCGCCAGCCCCTGTTCCTTGATCTCGTGGGCGAGCGCGGCGACGATCGGCTTCGCCGTCTCGTCCGCGAAGTCGATCCCGATGCCGTTCCGCTGCGCGATGCGGTCGAGCTGCGCGATCACCGCCGCCGCGTCCGCCGCGTTCTCCGGCTTCGCGAGGTCGTCCGCCGTCAGGCCCTCGACGGCGACGCCCTCGGACGACACCTGCACGCGCAGGTTCGGGAACGTCGTGCAGCCCAAAAGCCCGTTGTCCATGACGTGCAGCTTTGTGCCCTTCAGCCGCTCCGCGTTCGCCGCGCCCTCGTAGGCCGTCTGCGGCTTCGGCGCGAACCGCCCGCCATTGGCATCCGCGCCCGTCGGCTCGGCGCGCACGGTCTCGCCGAGCGGCACCAGCCGGCCGTCCTCCGTCTCGACGATCTCGCTCGCGACGGCACGCGCGTCCTCCTCGCTCAAGTCCGGGTTGCGTTCGCGAATCGACTCGGCCTTGACCTCCGCCGCGATCCGGTCGAGTTCGCCCGCCAGCGCCGCGCCCCGCTCCGCGTCGAGTTCGGCGCCCTGCTCCGCGCCAATCGCGCGCGCGACCGGCTCGGCCTCCGCCAGCCGCTCCAGCATCCGCCGCGCCAGGGCCTCGTCGCCCTGCGCGCGATCGAGAATGCCGTCGATCAGCGCGTCCTGCTCCGCCTTCGGACGCGCCCCCAGCTCGCACTGCGCCGCCGACAGCAGCTCCTCGGCAAACTCGCCGCCGATGCGCCCCGCCTTCACGGACTCCTTCATCTTCGCCGTGCCGTGGATCGCGATGTTCAGCGCACGCCGCGCGCCGCCGACGAACCGCCCGTAGCGGTCGCGCTCGGTCAGGCCGTCGGCCTCCGCCTGCTCCCAGCTCGTCACGCCCAGCTCCTCGATCTCCTTCACCTGCTCCGCCGGGTTCGACTCCTTGCCGCGCAAGTCGTGAACCTTCTGCGCACGCGCCGCCCGCTCCTCCTCCAGCGCGATCTCGTCCGGCGTGCGCGGCGCCGCCGTCCCTGCAGCTTCCGCAGCCGCCGCGCCGTCGCCCGCCGCCGCGCCCTGTTCCGTGCCGGGCGCGCCCTGTTCCGTTTTGGCGGCCTCCGCCTTGAGGCTCGCGCCCATCTTCTCCGCCCACGTCGCGACCTTCCTGAGTGTGCCCGTGATCTCGCGCTCGTCCAGCCTCTGAACGTACTCGTTGATGGACTCGGCCTTCGCCTCCGGCGTCGCCGTCGCGGCCTCCTCCGCCGTCATGAGCCCGCGCCCGACGACGAAGGGGTCGATGATCCGCTTCACGCGCCGCTCTGGCGCCTGCGCCGCCCACGCGACGAAGCCGCCCGCGCCCTGAAGGAGAATCAGCGACGTGACGAGCCGCCCCTGGTTCTCCGGCGTGAAGAACTCCTTCTGCGCACCCCAGAGACGCGCAAACGGGTTCGCCGACTGCTCGCTGCCGCGCCGCTCCACGCCCAGCGTCTCCGCAAGCGTCGGATCCAGCCACTCCTCGATGTACTCCTCGCCCAGCCCTTCGAGATGCAGCTTCCGGCTCGTCCAGCCTTTGAGCCTGTTGAGGGCCGTCGTGGCCTTCGCGACCGCCTTGCCGACCGGCGTCGCGGCGATCTTCCCGCCCGTCCGGCTGATGATCGGGAACTTCCCGACCGCGTACTTCGCGAGCGCGCCACCGGCCTTCTTCAGCCCCGCGCCCACGAGCCTGCCGCCGACGAGTTCCACGCTCGTCGCGACGCTCGCGCGACCTATCCCCTTCGCGATCGCCTTGCCCACGCTGTCGCCCTTCGCCGTCATGACGAGGTTGCCGTCCTCGTCGAGCGCATACTGGTCGTTCGACAGCTCCTGCGCCTCGCCGGACGCGCTTGCGGCGAACTGCGCGGCAATGCCGAGCGGGCCAAGCGCGAACGGCACCATGTAGCCGAGGTTCTGCTCCAGGTCGCCAAGGGCCTGTGCGCCGAACTTCGCCTCGCGCGTCTGGAGTTCCGTCCCCGCGTCGGTCTGCGTCTGCACGCGATCCTCGATGAACTGCCGGGCGATCTCCGCCGCGTAGGCGTTGCGCGCCTTCGTCCGATCCGCCGCGTCCAGGAATCGCCACCCCTCGTGCCTGTCCCAATCCTCCAGCACGTCTGGCGTCGAGAACCACGAGGCGACCGTGCCGAGGGTCGTGCCGTAGAGCATGCGCGACAGGGCGCTGTCTGTCGCGGAATCGCTCCGCTCCGATCCGTTGATCAGGCTCTGCGCGGCGCTCATCTGCCCGGCGGCAAAGCCGCGCGCGCCGACCGAGTTGACGTTGACGAGATTCCTCAGGACGCCGTTCTCCGGCGCGTCCGCGCCCGTCGCCGCCTCGTAGCTCAGCCCCGCCATCTCGTTGTAGCCGATCTTGGGGCGAGAGGCCCTTAAAGCTGCGTTCGCCTCATCGATGTCAGGCAATTCGTCCCCTGCCAACGCCGCGTTCGCCTCCTCGATGTCAGGCAATTCGTCCCCTGACAGTGCCGCGTTCAACTCTTCGATGTCCGGCAACCCACCTACAGGGTTCTGCTCCGGGCGCGCTGTCGCCCGGCTAAGTTCCGCGTTTGCCTCATCGATGTCAGGAAGGTCGCTCATTTCAAGTTTCCCCAAATTTACTTTTCAATAATCCACTGTCCGTTGCGAAAGACCGCCATTCCCTGTTTGGTCTCTTGCCGATCCCCTTCCTTCGGTTTCGCCGCGCCGCCTCTGTATCGGCCAAACTGTCGCCCGTCTCCCTGCGGCTTTGCCGCGCCCTGTCCCGTGCCCGCCGCGCCCTGTCCCGTGCCCGCCGCGCCAGCGGCGGGTGGCCTCGTGAGTCCAACAACGCCGTCAAGATAGGCGCGTTGCTGTTCAGGCGTCAATGTCGCCCATTTGCGCGCCGACATCGCCTTGTCTTTTTCTTCTAAGATGTTTGCGAGCGCTCGCCCGCGATCGACCTCAAGATTGCGTGCCGTTTCCCGCGCGGTTTCGGCCTGCTTCGCGGCAGCGCTCGCAGCGGCCTTGTCCTGCTCGATGCCGCGCCTCTCCGCCTGCTCCTGCGCCCTTGCCGTCGCCTGGTGCTCGCCCGTGACGTCCGCCGTGTTGTAGTCGCTGCCGCCGACGTACTCGCCCGTCTTCGGGTCGAAATAGCCGTACCGCCGCTGACTGTCGCGGTCGCGCCCCTTGTCCTCGATGTCCGCGATCCGAAGCTTCGTCTCCATCTCATTCTCCGCCTGCGTCAGCCCGGCCTTGATCCGCTCCTGTTCAAGCCGCGTCCTGCTGCCGGGAATGAACACCCCGTTCTTGTCCGTGTAGCCGTCCTGAAGTTTCGACAGTTCGATGTTCGTCAGCCCGGTCTGCCGCGCGGCCTCGCCAGCCGTCCGCGTCTTCTCCTGCTGAATGGCCAGTTCGCTCGCGTGCTGCTTGTCCGCCATGTCCATCTCGTGCTGGCGAAGCGCAATCGTCTTCCGCTCCTCTTCCATCGCCCGCTTCTCCCACGGCGAGAAGCGGCCGGGGTCGTTGTGCGCGGCAGCAAGCCGCGACTCGTTAAACCTCTTGCGGGCCTCCATGTTCTGCCGATGCCAAGCATTGCGTTCATTCTGTTCAATTTCACGTGCGGTCAGTGCCATGATTCGAATACCTTTCTTCTGGTTTTCCGAAATCATACCAAAAGTCAAGGGGGAAGAACCGTTTTTCGGCCCTTCCCCCGTCGTTTTGCGGTTCACGTGATACGCTTCCGCGCCTAAACAGCCGTCGCCCGCCCCTGTCCCGCGTCCGCCGCGCCCTGTCCGACCACCGCCGTTCCGCCCTGTCCCGTGCCGGGCGCGCAAGCGTCCGGCCTTCTCCTGATCGCAACCGTCTCGAACGTCGGCGCCATCGTCTCCATGGCCGGGTCGTAATAGTAGTACTCGATCGTCGAGGCGTTGTCGCCGCTGATCGCAACGGCGGCGTTGATCCCGAAGTGGTGGTAAACGTAGTCGATGCACCGCTTGCGAAACTCGTAGAGGGCCTTGTTCGTCTCCTCCATGCCGCACGCCCGCCGCATCTCCGGGTTCAGCCTGTCGCAGACGGTGCGAATGCCCTTGATCATCGTCTGCCCCGCGTCCAGCCGTGCGCCCGCATACGTCCGAATCTGCTCCCACAGCGCCTCCGGCACAGGCCACGTCACGCGCCGCTTCGAGCTGTGCATCGTCTTCATCGGCACGTAGGACAGGTAAACCCGCCCGTCCTGCCCCTGGAAGAAGTTCTCCGCCGTCAGCTTGCCGACGTCCTCCGGACGCATCGCGAGATGAAGGATCATCGACGCGACGAGAAACGGCTGCTTGTCCTCGCGTTCCTGCAGCGCGGCGTAGAAGAGATCCTGCCGGTCGAGCAGTTCCTGTGACGGACGCTGGTAGCGCGGCGGATCGCGCACAAGGCCCGCGTCCGGCATCTTCACGCCGCGCACGAGGAACCCCAGCCGCTCGTAATACGGACGCGTCCACGGCGACGTGAGCGTCTGCATCGAGGAAATGTAGCTCCAGGCCGACACGCCGGCGATCTTGCGTTCGGGACGCAGGAAGCTGTCGAATATCCGCTGCGGCGTCTCCTCGTTGAAGAGCTTCGTGTAGACGTCACCGTCGGAAAGCCCGCCCTCGGACATGACGAGCCGGAAGTTCTTCAGCGCATTCCGAATGGTCTTCTCGCGCGGCTTCAGGTAGCGCGGATCCCGGCTCCGTTCGGACGCGAAGCGTTCATAGGCCTGCGCGAGTTCGCCCAGCGTCGGTTCGCGCAATCCGTAGCGGCTGACGACGCCCAGCTTCTCCTCGCAGGACGTCTTCCAGGCGTTGTAGGCGTCTTTCAACGGACGCAAGGCGCGTCCCTTGCGGTCGATCAGGGCGTCATAGGGAGCATCGTCATAGGTCTTCGAGAAGCGCGTGCCGTTCACCATGCAGGAGAAGCGGATGGAGCGCATGCGCGCACCAGTGCGAGCCTGTACGCCAGGCATGATGGTCTTGTAGGTGGAATCGGACATGAAACGATCTCCTGACGGCGGACAGCCTGGAGTCAAGGTTCATCATACGTCCGCCCTGTAGAGAACCTTATGATGACGAGATGGTGGAAACTTGCGTAATCCGTTGTGCAAACAGCCCGTGTGATTACACTAAATCAGCCAATACCCGTCAAACACGACACAAAGTATACCACACTTATCGGCTTGAAATCAAGGGCAACCCGAACATTTCATGTCCAAACAACAGAACTACAGCAGGTTCGTCCAGTTGAGCTACGATCCCACATGAATTTTGCATCTGCACACGACAGGAAGTGCAAAAACAGGCGGATATTTTACCATCTCTTGTGCGCAGATGTCAAACCGCCCGGTTTCACGACAGTCAGTCGACAGGGTTCACGACTGCCAAGTGAAGCGGGCGAAGACGCCCGTGCGGAGCTGGGCGGCGGCGGACGCGGCACGACGGCGGATGCCCGCATCCGAGACGTTCCGCAGCTTGTCGAAGAGATCGAGCGCTTCGCGGATGCGCCCGACGTTCGCGAGCGCAAAGCCGAAGTTCAGCATCGCGTGCAGGTTGTTGTGGCTGCGCGCGGGCGCGGTCAGCGCCGCGCCGAAGAGTCGCACGGCCTCCTCGTCGTCCCCCTCTCGAAACGCCGCGATGGCAAGCGCGTCCAGCATCAGCCCCTCACGGTCGCGACGCGGACTGTCCGACGCGCCGCGCCCCAGCCGCCGCACCTCCGCGAAGTCGCCCGGCTCGCCGCGACACGCCAGCACATACGCGAGCGCGGCGGCGGTGGACGC
The DNA here is from genome assembly GCA_934635385.1 of uncultured Kiritimatiellota bacterium. Taxonomy (GTDB): domain Bacteria; phylum Verrucomicrobiota; class Kiritimatiellia; order RFP12; family UBA1067; genus UBA1067. The sequence goes on from CAKTZI010000014.1 coordinate 81,026, forward strand.
GCTCGGACGGAGCCGCAGGCTCCGGCGCAGCATCGCGACGCCGTCCGCCATGCGGTTCTCGCGCGCGCACGCCTCGCCGCCGAGGACGCGCAGGGCCCGCCAGTGGTCGGGATCGTCCGCGAGGACACGCGCGTAGATCGTGCGGTCGCTCGCGAACGCACGTACCGTCGGCACAGCCAACGCGATTTCGCCGCCCGCCAGACAGGCGGCGAGCGCCGCCGCCGCGTGCGCCCGCCGCCGCGCCAGCGCCTCCAGCGCACACGCGACGAGCAGCGCGAGAAAGACGGACGGCAGATAGGCATAGCGGTCGGCATACGCCTTGTCGCCCGTCACGCCCAAGAGGCCGAGGACGGGCAGCACCGCCACAAGCGCCGACAGCGCCACGTAGAGCGTCAGCCGCCGCGCAAAGGCGGACGGCAGCCTGAGGCTCGCAAGGCCCGTGACGAGAATCGTCCCCGCCAGCACGGCGAGGCCCTGCACGCCGTCCAGCGGCCAGCCGCCGAAGACGGCGCGGTAGTCGAGGCGCAGTCCCACGGGCCACACGACGTGCGAGACGTAAAGGCCGAGCGAGACCGCCGCGTTCAGGAGCCGCCAGCCGAGGGCCGTGTCCGAAAGGTCGACGGCCTCCCGTCCCGTCGGGTGCGCCTGCGAGACGAAGGCGACGAGCCCGACGCCCAGCGCCAGCAGCAGCATCGGCAGGTAGCGGCGAAACCGGCGCGGCGCCGCCGGCGCGACGAACCGCGCCGCCAGGTAGGCGAGGACAGGCAGGCAGACGGCCGTCGGCTTCGACAGCATCGCCGCCGCGAACAGCGCAAGCGTCGCGAGGTAGGGCTTCCAGCCGCCGCGCGTGCAGAAGCGCAGCCAGGCGAGGAGGCCGGACAGCCCGAAAAGCGTCCACAGCTCCTCCTTGCGCGAGGCGATCCACGTGACGGCCTCGACGCGCATCGGATGCACGGCCCAGAGAAGCGCGGCGGCGAACAGCGCCCACGGACGCACCCGTGCGCCGAGAAGGCCGCGCAGGAACAGCAGCGCCAGCACGGCGTTGGCGGCGTGGAGAAGCACGTTGACGGCGTGATGCGCCGCCCACCCGCCGCCGAAGAGCGAGAAGTCCGCCATGTAGGAGACGGACGTGAGCGGCATCCAGATGCCGCCATGGCCGAAATCGGCGAACGCCGCGCGGACATGCGCGGGCGACAGGCCGCCGCGCACGAACGCGCAGCCCGCCGTGTAGCCCCAGTCATCGAGGTTGAGGTGTCCGTTCGTGACGCCGACGGCAAAGACGGCGCACGCCACGCCAAACAGGCACACGGCCAGTCCGCAGAATGGGGACAGGCCCCGAAATGACGGGCTCAAAGGGCGACTGGCGTATAGTTCAGCACATGCCACGGCTCTTTAATCTTATTGAAGTGAGCATCCGCCGTCACGACGACGCAACGGTTCTGAATGGCCGTTCCGGCAATGATGGCATCCGGCAGCTTAAGTCCAGTCGAGAACCGCAACGCGCAAATCCGGCCCGTCAGTTGCGGATCGCTTTCGGGCAGCCCGAAGACCTGTATGCGTGAACGCAACCGCGCATACAAAGCCGCATCTTCGCCGGAAAGCCCCTGAAACGAAAGAAATTCCAGTTCGCAGATGATTGACGTCGAAATAAATTCAGCCGCCTCGACAAGTGCCACAAGTTCGCTGTTCCCCGCCAACAGCTGTATGATGGCGTTCGTGTCAAGCAACAGCCGCTTACCAGGCATCGCGCATCCTCCGCTGAATCTTGACGGGATCTCCTTTCCACTGAAGCTTGCCCACAAGATCGGAGAAGTCATACTTCTTGGGCTCGCTTTCTCGGAACGGGACGAGAATCACCTGAAAGGAGTACGTGCTGTACTCTTCGGGAATCGTCAGCGATATGCGGTTGCGCCGTGGACGCACGACTGTCTGAATTGTTGGCATCTTTTGTGACCTCCATGCGGAAGTATATCATATCAGGGCGCATTTGGGGCATCGCCCAGAATTTCCGCATCTTGTTCTCATTCGTCGCGCATTCTCATCGTGCACTTTTCCATTCCTTCGTCAGGACGACGCGCGAGAGGTCAAAGAAGCGCGCCAAGGGCCCTGCCGCAACCGTAGCGACGCGAATCGTCGCTTCGCCCGCCGGGAGCGTGACTTCGCCGATGTCCGAGACGGCGCGGTCGTAGACGGTGTGGGGCAGCTCCTGCGTCTTCACGAGATCCGC